>JAFXNQ010000039.1 GCA_017529425.1 Bacteroidales bacterium
CCACTCTGCATCGGTAGGCATACGCCATGTACCGCCCCAATTGACTGCTGCTGCGTCATCCTCGGGATCTAATACGGTGTTGTTGTCAACGTTACCATAGGAAGAGTTTGTGCAATACTTCGTCTGTGTGTCGTAAGAACCATTGCACCACTTGTAAGATGCCCAGTTGTAGCCGGTCTTATTGTTCTCCCAGTTACTGCAAGGGTTGTCCTGTGAATGACCTGCTGTGTAATACGGCTCTGTTTCACCCCATGCGAAGTAATCACCATACTCCTCGGGAGAGGATGCGCCTACGTTGCAGGTTGCCCACTTCAAACCCGATGTCAGGCCGAGGTCAACGGCACCGGCGGGCACGGGGGTGGGGTCAGGGGCCACGAAAGTCACGGCCGGCATAGAGAGCAGGTCAGAACGGGAGATGGTCTGGCTCTTGGTGGTCTTTATCTCCATCTGCTTGTCGTTGCTGTCGGTCACGGTAACCGTAAAGCCGCCTGTCATCGTCATAGGGGGGAGAGCTATGATGAAGGCCGTGGCTGTGTTTGCGCTCAACTGCACGTCGCCGCAATCCAGGGTCACTGTCTTTGCCGTAGCGTCTGTCAGGCTTATGACAGGGGCGCCTGCGTTGGATACGGTCACCGATGCCGCGCCGCAGAGTTTCTCGCTATTGTTACCGGTTACGCTGATTGAGGTTATGGTTGCGGTACCTTTCAACTGAAGCTTCAATCCGCCGAGGACGTTCTTGAACTTGAGGTTATAATCACTCTTTGAACTAGTAACCGCCGCCATGGGGAAAGCGCCGTTGCCAAAGCTGGCCTGTGCATAATTCTGGGTTGCGGGGAGGGCAAAGTCACCGATGACATATGCGCTTCCGTTCTTCTGAATTTCTGCCGTCGATACGTACGGATAGAATGCTACGTTATTGTTTATCTCGCTTCCGGCCACGAAACCCGGCCCCGTAACTTGATACAATGATGCGGCTGTCTTACCGTCGGAGGCATCGGTAACCTGATATTGTTCATTAATGGTGCTTCCTGCAAAAATGCTGATCTGGTCTCCCTGCTTCCAAAGGATATTACCGGTGCTATTGAGGGATGTCTTTGTTTCAACGTCAATTGCATTTTCAGAAAATGCCTCGATTGTAGCCGTGAAGGGCTTACTGTCAGAGACAGCATCTTTCGTTTCAATCTTCTGGCAACCGCACACTGCCAGAGCGGCCATAAGGCCGAGTAATAATACCTTTTTCATAATTATACTTATTTCACTGTTTGTCACACTTACACCACCACCGTTGGAATTATCCTTTTCCAAACGGTGGTGAGATCCCGTACTCTATTCCCTCCTTGTTCTACCACTCGCCGGGGGTCTCGGTTACCTTCTCGGTCTCGCTGCCGCAGATTACACTTTGGGTTCCTACAGAAAGCACTACGCATGCAGGAGCGCTATACTCTCTGGATTGATTGTCGTTCTTCATAATACAGTTTTGGTTTAGTTTATTGTTAATGATTAATCAGTTCCTGTGGACAAGAAGTAGGATGGAATACTGGCAACAGCCGGGAGCGCGGGAAAACACAACACCTCTGCAAACCCGCCAGAAGCAGATCTGCCACAAAAGCGCCACCCGAGCGCAAACAGCTGAAAATTAGATTATTATACCCCCCCCACGAATCTCGTGGCGGAAAATGAAGATATTGTGGGGCGCTAAAGTCATGAAATGGTAACTATCCGATGCAAGGTACGCATTCTTTCTGGAAAAAACAAACACCCTGTAAAGAATACCTGCCACAACTAAATCATTAGGAGGTTATTCCGGCATAGTTTTTCGTGGCCGGTCGGGGCAAATTGTCCCGACTGACCACACGGTATATCATTTGGGGTACTTCAGCAGGAGTCCAAGGTGGCCGGTGTTTTTGCAATTCACGTTGTAATTGCAAAACACCCACTAGCTGAAGCTTCGTGCGGACACCGGGTTTTGCAGGTGGTCCTACAACCGGTCTTTGACCTCGTCGTAGACAAGGCCGCAGACCCGGGCAACCTGTTTGGCGGAACTGTTGTAGCGGGCTCTGAGTGCACGCGCCAGGCGGAGTCTACTTGATACGTCCAAATTGGACAGGCTATCTGTCCCGAACATCTCCTTGCACAGTTCTTTCCGATGCTGCCGCATCTCCTGTATAGGTATCGACAGGTGCGAGATGGTCCCCTCCCGGGACTCAACATCGTCTTCCCTGCTCGAGCACAAGAAATAATTAAAGGCACGGCACGTCTTGAAAAGACGTTCTACAACTTCGCAGGCGACATACTCACCAGGGAAAACCAGTTGGTCAATCATCCGGGCACGCTGATTTGCATGCCTCCGGCTCTTGAGCACCCGTCTTTGTTCCCTGACCGTCAGCTGGAACGTAGACTGCTCGCTATCCTGATCACAAAACCATTGCGGCGAGCACCACAAACCCTGCCGTCTGAAATACAATGGTCCGCTGGACCAGGGATAATCAAGTGCCGTGTACATCAAACCGCCCACCGGAGCATTCTTAAGGGTATAGCAGATAGCTGTCTTCAGATAAACATCGTCCGAAATAGCTTGACGACTTATCGGGATATCAGCCAGCCTGTTGGACAGGTGATGCTCTGTGGCCAGATACTGTGATGTCCTGCGCAGATATTCATGCATGAAGCGGGTGCATTCTTCCAGTGTCCCGTAAATGATGAAATGCACATGAGTATCCATGAGCGTAAAAGCAAGTATCACCACCTCGAAACTCTGGCCAGTGACAAAAATGCGGTTCATCCCGTTGACGAAATCCTTTTCGTCATAGAACATAACATCCACGGCACTTCCATCTGTACAGAAATGCCAGCAATTACGAACATGGTTTATACGTCCCTTCACAAAGGGAAGGCTCAACCCGAGATCAGAATCGATCTGCGCAAGCAGCCTCTGACTTATCTTCATCACAATACTCCGCCGCCGCTTATGGCTGCTCACTACAAATGTAGCATTATTGCATGGCAATCATCAAAATAAATTTCACCGGCCACGGGGAGAGGCGACAGAAACTGCTATGGGGTATAGCTCTGTGGTCAGTCGGGGCAATTTGTCCCGACCAGCCACACGGGCTATGGATAGACAACAACCACCGGCACATCCGCGTGGCAGGTGAATGTCGTGGCAAGCCGGCAAATGCTGCGCGACTGCAATGCTTCTGGCTATCGCGGGATGCTTCCAGAGTTTCGCTTTGCTACACCCTGTCAGCATAAACTTCAGTCCCGTGCCCCCAGATCCCCTTCTTCTTTCGCGGCCATATATGAAAACCGCGAAAAAGTGGGGCGAGATATTGCCAGAAGCATTCCGTCAGCTACGCAATTATTTGCCTGTCATTATATGAGAAATCGACAACCTGATTTTTGCTGAGGTGCAATAGTAGTAGCAGAGATGCTCTCTTGCCTGGTTGGTTGCCCTCCTGACATTTACCTGCCACGGGGATGGGCGACAGGGACGGCTATGAGGCGTGGCACTGTGGTCAGTCGGGACAATTTGCCTCGACCGGCCACTGATATCGAGGGAAGACCACATTCATCGACACACTACCGTGGTCGGTAAATGTCGTGGCGGGGCGCTTCTCTGTTGTCGCAGGAGAAGGTGCGGCGGTATGTGAGTGGTTATTCTCGATAGAGCGAGGAGGGCCTGCGGTAGAGCCCCCCGCAGCTCCGACGGGAGATAACCGCCGCTAAGCCGTATGCGTGGCAGCTGCGACAAGATCAGCGTTCAAAAGAGGGCTGCAGGAGATATACGCCTGTGTTATGCTCTTCCCTGGAACGGACGGCGAGCTGTCCTATGGGGGTGTCGGCACTGCGGCCGACATCTATGATCAGGCCCCGCTTCATTCCGGGGAACGCCGTGAGCATAGGGACATCGCCGTTGCTGTCACCAGCCACCAGAAGGGGGGCGGCATTGTCGTAAGAGGGAGCCATATATGCCTTGATGCAATCTATCTTCCCCTCCCTGTTGGGCTGCTTGTACTGAGGGTCAAACTCAGGGACGACTTTTTCTCCCTCGACAAAACGCAATCCGAATACCCTCTCAGGCGCAATTCCGAACCCCAGACCGGTATCGCAGGCCAGCACCTCGACAATCTGTTCCAGGGAGGCTGAACAGATATAGACATCTATTCCGGCGGCTTCCAGGCATTTGTACAGGTCCTTCATTTCATCAGAGACCCAGATGCCGCGCTGTACATCCCCGTCCCAGCGTCCGTCGGGTGAGGTCCACCGCTCTACCCCCAGTTTTTCCAGGCCAAGGTGCTCTGAGATGGCATCGCGTATAAGGGCATCAGCCTCCGCACAGGTATAACCCGCCAGCAGTCCCGGCTGCCACAGGTATGATACCCAGCTGCCGTACTGCTCGTCTATCTTGGTAAAGAAGAAGTTCATACGGGCGCGGAAGTCCAGATAATCACTGGACGCCCTGATATCTGCTATGCTTTCTCCGGCCTGCAGCCTGGCCTTCAGGGCAAAGTACTCGCTTGAAAGTATATGCCCCATCGCGGCATAGCTCAATTCCGTTCCGGGCATCTCCTTTTCAGGGGAAGGGATACCGTCCAGAAAATCGTGGGAAGGAGCGTCGGCATATCGCAAATGCTCGATCTGATAAACCCACAGAGCCTGAGATATGTCGTGGACAATGGAGGTCTGGTCAAAGTCGAACACGGCATAGGCTCCCGTTCCGGGATTGGCCATCAGCCCGTTCAGGGCCTTGAGAACCTGTGGGTCCCATTTCCCCTGCTGCAGAGCCACCTCCTGATGACCCCGGCTGCAGGAGACAGCCATCAGGAAAAACAGTATGAGCCTTAAGGAACTTCTCATAGCAAGGAGATTATCAACACCCGGGAAGACTGATGCTTAGGTGCGCTAAAACTCGACCTGCACCCACTTCATACCGTCTTTGAGGGCCTTCTTGGCCTCGACGGGGATGTCGGTACAAATATTGTCAGCTCCCAGGCTGATACCCAGGGCAACGTCGTTCATATTGTCGGAGGGCCAGAGAGTCACCTTGATCCCGTCCAGATGGGCCTTGTCCACAGCCGTGCGGGACGTACCGGGCATCTTGGCGGCCAGCCGCTTGATACCCAACTCTTTAACCTTTGCAATTGCGGCATCGTTGAGGGGTTCGTCCGTGATGAACATAAGGTCGGCGTCAGAATGTTTCAGCTTGATATAGATGAGCGGACGCTGGTCAAAAGATGTGATTACAAACGTAGAGCCGGCGGGCTTCACCGCCATAATCTTATTATAGACCTCATCACACATCTTGCATACCAGATCCTCGCTGTAAAGCGCCGGGTCTGTCTTGAGTTCGAACTCTACGTATTTTATGTCACCCTTGTTCTCTATCCATTTGACAAAGTCGTCGAACATCACAAGGCGGTTCCCCTTCAGGGTCCTGGCGTTCTTCACCACCTTGGTCTTGCTGGTCTCCACAGCCCCCCTGGCGTTGGTGGTGCGCTCCAGAGAACTGTCGTGCATCAGCACCAGGTCTCCCTCTTTGGTCATCCTGATATCCACCTCGAAGCCGCGGATACCAGCCTTATAGGCGCCATTGAAGGCCTGCATCGTGTTCTCGTCAAATTCTGCGCGGCCTCCGCGATGGGCAAATATCCGTTGCTGGGCAAAAACACCGAATGACAACATTGTCAGAAGGATTATGGTCAATAGTCTTTTCATAGCTTTAATAGTTTTATAGATTCATTATGATTTTCTCTTTTTTTCACGGCGGGCGGCCCGGCCGCGGGCCTTGTTCTCTTCCAGCGCCTTGTAATAGGGTTCGCGGAACTTCTCCGGGATCATTATCTCCGGGCGCGGCTTGCCAAAGAGCCATAGGTACAGGTCGTCGAACTCTCCATAATTCCACGCTTTGCAGAGTTCCTCAAGGTCGGCGTCCTCCCCTTCCGGCTCGTAACGCTGCTTGATATCTCCCTTTAAGAGCTTTGCCACCCCCTGCCAGAAACCGGCGTTGACCTTTCCCAGATACTTGCGGATAATATCGTATGGCGGCATCCCCACCTCGCGGTCTATCAGACGGATCATCATAAGCCCCTGGTTAAGGGTAAGCTGCCGGAACAGCGGCTCAAAATTGCGGAGCAGCTCCTCTTTTATGCTGGCAAGGTATTTCTCCTGCTGCCGCTCGTTGTAACCGCGTGCCTCAAAAAGGCTGTCGGTCTCCCGGATGGTCTGCGCAATAAAAAGGGCATAGGGATAAGCCTTGCTGAAATTGTGCA
Organism: Bacteroidales bacterium; assembly: GCA_017529425.1. Classification (GTDB taxonomy): domain Bacteria; phylum Bacteroidota; class Bacteroidia; order Bacteroidales; family UBA932; genus Equibacterium. The sequence continues at coordinate 6,270 of JAFXNQ010000039.1, forward strand.
CGCGGCGGGCGCGGGCGCGCCATTGCCTTTTTGAAAGATATGTCTTGGGGTGGATGCGGGCCGGCTCGATCTCATCCACGAATATTGTGTCACCCCGCTCATTTATCTCGTACTGGAGGATGCTCTGCTGGCCGGAATATCCCTGGGCAAATAGCTGCGGAACCGCCGCCAATGCCAGCAGCGACACCCATAGGATGCTCAGGGATATGAACCGTAACCGTGTCATTTATCTGCTCCGTTCCGCATCTATCAGTTGACCTTTATTCGAGCAGCAGGTAGTATGCGAAACTTAAATCATTTGAAAACGAGCCTGCAAAGGGCAGGTATATCCGCCACAGGTACAACTTCAATGCCATTTTGTGAGAATGCCCCCTCCTTGTTGAAAGAGGAGATGTAAATCCGCTTGAAGCCAATCTTCTCCGCCTCTGCTATGCGGCGCTGTATCTGACTCACCGGACGCAGCTCCCCGCTGAGACCGATCTCTGCACAGAAGCAGCTGTCCAACTGGACGCTGATATCAAAGTTGCTGGCCAGGATAGCCACCGCCACCGCCATATCGCACGCAGGGTCACTCACCCGCAACCCGCCGGCAACATTCAGGAAAACATCCTTGGCGGCCAGTTTAAAGCCGGCCCTCTTCTCAAGCACCGCCAGCAGCATATTCATACGGCGGGCGTCGAAACCGTTGGCGTTGCGCTGCGGCATACCGTATGCGGCGGTGCTGACCAGCGCCTGGATCTCAATCATAAAGGGGCGCGTGCCGTCCATCACCGAGGCGACGGCGATGCCGCTCAGGTTGTCCTGATGCATCGGGATGAGGATTTCTGAAGGGTTCAGAACCTCGCGCAGCCCGGCGCCTGTCATCTCGAACACCGCCAGCTCTGCAGTGCTCCCAAAGCGGTTCTTGATGCTGCGCAGCAGGCGGTACGCACCGCGGGTGTCACCTTCGAACTGAAGTACCACGTCCACGATATGTTCCAGCACCTTTGGCCCGGCGATTGTGCCGTCTTTTGTTATGTGGCCTATCAGGATTACCGGCGTGCCGCTCTCCTTGGCGTAGCGCAGCAGGCGGGAGGCACACTCACGCACCTGCGACACGCTGCCGGCAGAAGAGTCCAGCGCCTCGCTGTATATGGTCTGGATTGAGTCCACCACCAGCAGGTCGGGCGAAACCGCAGCTGCCTGCTCCAGGATGTTCTCAAGTATTGTCTCCGAGAGGATGCTGCACGAGGAGGAGTCGCCCCCAAGGCGCAATGCGCGCATCTTTATCTGGCGCGGACTCTCCTCACCCGAGACATAAAGTGTTCTCAACGAGGGACACCCCAGGGGTATCTGCAGAGCCAGGGTGGATTTGCCTATGCCGGGCTCGCCGCCCAGCAGAATCATAGAGCCCTCCACCATACCGCCGCCCAGCAGGCGGTCCACCTCGTTCAACCCTATGGAGAAGCGGTTTTCCGAGGTCAGCGATATCTCTTCAAGGGTCAGCGGACGGGCGTCGGATTCGGTAGCCACAAAAGCCCGGCTCCGGACGCCGGACGACGCCTTCTTCTCCCTCTTGGGTTCTTCCACCATTGTGTTCCACTCGCCGCAGGCGGGGCAACGCCCCATCCACTTGGGGCTCTCGTTGCCGCAAGAGGTGCAAAACCAGACTGTGTGAGGTTGCTTTGACATATTCCAGATATCTACTTCTTCACTACGATGAACCTGTCTTTACCGTTGATGTCCTGGATGACGGCGGCGCCGGTGAAAAGCTCTGCCGTCTCCTGGCCGAAACGTTCGTTTATCTCAAGCCAGAGGCTGCCGTTATCCTTGAGCAGTTTGTCGGCCCAGAGGGCGATGGCGCGATAGAACACCAGCGGGTCGCTGTCGGGCACGAACAGCGCCTGAAAGGGCTCCCAGTCAAGCACGTTTGAGCGCATCTGAGCCCGCTCGCTCTCTGCCACGTACGGGGGGTTGCTGATAATAAGGTCAAACTTGGGGAGACCCGGCGGAGGATCCTGCATCACGTCCGCCTCAAATATCACCGGCCGCGCCCCCTGCAGCTTGACGCGCTGCCGGCAGGCGTACCGGAGAGCATCCCCGCTTATATCACATCCGTAAACGTGAGCCTCAGGAAACTCTGCCGCGAATGCCCAGGCAAGGCATCCGCTCCCGGTGCAGATATCCAGTATGTTAAAGGTATCATCTTCGCTCACGGCCATCAGATTGTCGCAGTCCTGGGCGGCGAGTTCATACATCTGCTCTGTCTCCGGACGGGGAATCAGCACCCCGCTCCCAACCCTGATGCGCAGCCCTGCGAACCAGGTGTAGCCCAGCACATATTGCATAGGTTCCCCCTCCGAGAGCCTGCTGGAAGCATCACTGAGCAACTCCTCCTTTTCAGGGTCAACCTGAGTGTCGGGTTCGCTGAGGTGCCTGTAGTCCGGCACCGAGAGCAACCCGGTGACGGTGCGCACCGCGATGGCGTGCGCCTCCTGCTCCGGATAAAGGCCGGCAAGGGCAGCAGTAAGGTTGTCTATATGCTGCTTGAGTGTCATTTGCGCAGGGCGTTGTCTATCAGTGCGGTGAAGAAATCGGTCATATTGCGGCCCGATACCCTTACCATCTTGGGTACCAGGCTCATACGGGTCATTCCCGGGGTAGCGTTAATCTCCAGGAAATATACCCCGTCTTCTGCAGCGATATAATCGATGCGTATCAGGCCTGTTGCCCCCAGGTGGGAGTAGATGCTCTTGGTGCAGCGGGTGATTTCTGCCGCCATCTCTTCCGATATCGGGGCGGGGCATATCTCTTCGCTGTTACCGTTATATTTGGCGTCGTAGTCGAAATATTCGTTGCTGGTGACAATCTCGGTGATGGGGAGTGCCACCGCCTCCCCGGCATCCATATAAACAGCCTGGGTCAGTTCGCGCCCTTTGACGGCCTTTTCTATAAGGACCGTATCGCTCTCCGAGAAGGCGTAATCTATTGCCTCCGGAATCTGCGATACATCCTTCACCTTGGTCACGCCAAAACTGCTGCCGCCGTCGGAGGGCTTGACAAACAGAGGGAGTCCGAGCTTGCGGACTATCTCACCGGCGGCGTAACTCTGGCCCCGGCGCAGAAAGACGTCGTCCGCCATTTTCACTCCGGTGTCCAGCAACAGGCGTTTGCAGGAGTATTTGTTGAAAGCGATGGTGCATACGAAAGAGGAGCAAGTGGTCACCGGAATCCCCATCATCTCGAAATAACCCTGGAGCAGGCCGTTTTCGCCGGGGATGCCGTGAATCATTATGCAGGCCACGTCAAACCGGATGCCGTTGCAGGAGAAATCCCCTTTGTCCACGATGCCCAGCACATTCATTTTGTCACCATCCCACTCCACCATCTGCCAGTTGTCGGTGTTGAAGAGAATCTCATATACATCATATTTCTCCCTGTCTATAACAGAAGCGACGTGCCTGCCGCTCAATATGGAAATCTGGCGTTCCGAAGATGGACCGCCGTAAATAACTGCTACGTTCTTTTTCATTTGCTAATCAAAATACTCATCATTCTGAAATCCGCCGGATCCTGACTCGGAAGAGAGGTCGCTGCCGCCACCGGAGCATCCCAGATCAAAGTTCCAGCCCATAGGCGCCACAAACTCCTCTCCGTTTGCTATACCTATGGATTTGTCGGCCATAACCTTCTGCATAAACAAGCCCCAGATGGGGAGTGCCGCATTGGCTCCCTGGCCCAGCGCCCCGCTTTCAAAATGCACCTGGCGGTCTTCACAACCGACCCATACGCCGGCAGTAAGACGGGGGACATAGCCTATGAACCAACCGTCGGAGTAGTCGTTGGTGGTGCCTGTCTTGCCCGCTGCGCCCTGGATGCCATATCTCCACTTGATGCGGCCGCCGGTACCTTCGTTGACCACGCCCTGCATCAGGTTGACCATAAGAAAAGCGGTCTGTGCGCTGAGTGCCTCCCGCTTGCGGGTGGTAAAACTCTCCAGCAGGTTCCCCTGGCTGTCCTCTATCTTGTCCACGAACATACTGTTTACAAACACGCCCCTGGAAGGGTATGTGTTGTATGCCGATACCATCTCATATACAGAGATGTCGCAGGAGCCCACGCAGAGGGAATAGACCGGCTCCAGAGGGCTGCTGATGCCCATCTTGCGGCACATCTCAATCATCGCCTCGGGGCCGAACTGTTTCATAAGGAAGGCCGAGATATTGTTGGATGAGTTGGTAAGGCCCCACTTCAGCGTCACCGTGCGACCTATATACTCCTGCCTGTCGGTACTCCTGGGGGTCCATATATCGTTCCCTATCACAAAACTGTATGGGATGTTCACCACTCTGTCACAGGGGGTATATCCCTCCTGCATTGCCAGCGTATAAAGATACGGTTTGATGGTGGAGCCGACCTGACGCCGTCCCTGACGGACATTGTCATATTTGAAATAGCGGTAGTCGGGGCCGCCTACATATGCCTTGACCTTTCCGGTGTTGGGCTCGACCGCCATCAGGGCGGCGCGAAGGAAGCCCTTGTAATACCGTATAGAGTCATTGGGGGTCATCACCGTGTCTATGTAACCCTTTTTGTTCCAGGCAAAAATGGTCATCGGCACCGGGACGTCAAAGCTTTTGAGTATCTCCTTCTCCGAGACACCGGCCTTCTTCATCCCGTTGTAACGGTCACTCCAGCGGCGGGCCTGCGCCATCGAGTGCTGTATTACGTCTTCCGGAATATCGTTGCTGTACGGGCGGTTGCGCTTGTAACGCATCTCCCGGTTGAAAGCAGGCTGCAGATCACCGCTAAGATGCTGGCGGACAGCCTGCTCAGCATACTTTTGCATACGGCTGTCGATGGTGGTGTAAATCCGCAGGCCATCCTTGTCCAGATTATACTTTGTCCCGTCGGGCTTGAGGTTCTTATTAAGCCAGCCGAATAGGGGGTCATCCACCCAGGCCACGGAATCTATCTGATAATCAACGTGATTGCGGTAATCGCTCCGCTTGGGCTTGGTGGCATTCATAGTGCGGCGGAGCATATCGCGCAGGTATGGGGCAAGACCGGTGTTGTGGTCCTGACGCTGGTAGTTGAGCACTATGTCGAGCTGCTGCAGCGAGTCGCACTCGTGCTTGGAGATATATCCATAGCGCTTCATACGAGAGAGAATCAGGTTCCGGCGGGCCATAGACTGGTCGTAATTGAGCGCCGGGTTGTAGCGGGTAGGCTTGTTTATCATACCCACCAGGCAGGCGCTCTCCTCCACGGTGAGTTCCGAAGGTTTCTTGTCAAAGAAAGTGCGGGCCGCCGTGTTGATGCCATAGGCATTGCTGCCAAAGAACACGGCGTTCATATACATCGTGATTATCTCGTTCTTGGTGTAGTTGCGCTCCAGCTTTACGGCGGTGATCCACTCCTTGAACTTGATGATTACCATATGGATGACCCTGGCGCCTGGGAAGCGGCCATAACTCTCATCACGGGGGAAGAGAGTCTTTGCAAGCTGCTGGGTAATGGTACTGCCGCCTCCGGAAGAGCTGTTCCGCATAGCAAGCGTCTTCACCGCCACACGCCCCAGACCGCGGAAGTCGATGCCGGAGTGTCTGTAGAAGCGGGCATCCTCCGTAGCCACCGCAGCGTCAATCAGCGACTGCGGCAGATCTTCGTAGGTTGCAAAGGTGCGGTTCTCTATATGGTAAGTACTCAGCACCTTGCCGTCGCAGCTGAGAAGCACGGTGGCAAGGTTGGACTTGTGGTTTTCCAATTCCTCGAAAGACGGTATCTTGGCAAACAGCGCGACCAGGAACAACGAAAACCCGATTAAAACAAATGGAGCAATCAGAATAATCCACCACCACTTTATAATTGTTTTGCGAGTGTTGTCTTTCATTTGAGAAGTTTTGACAAATGTAAAAATAAATCCTTTATCTTTGCGGGTCACTATAAAATAAAAGATTGATATGGGAGATAATTTGGTGATTGTAGAGTCTCCGGCAAAGGCCAAGACAATCGGTAAGTTCCTGGGAGAGGGGTATGTAGTAAAGTCAAGTTACGGCCACATCCGGGACTTGACCAAGCGCAACGACGGGATAGATGTGGAGCACGGTTTTGCCCCCAGGTACGAGGTATCGCCAGACAAGAAGAAGGTGGTTGCCGACCTCAAGAAGGCGGCGGACAACTCCTCTATGGTTTGGCTCGCTTCCGATGAAGACCGCGAGGGAGAGGCCATTGCCTGGCATATCTTTGATACCCTGAAGCTGAAAGGCGACAATACCAAGCGCATCGCCTTCCACGAGATCACCAAGAGCGCCATCCTGGCTGCCCTGGAGAATCCGCGTGACATAGACATGGATCTGGTGATGGCCCAGCAGGCCCGCCGCATACTTGACCGCCTGGTCGGCTTTGAACTCTCGCCCATACTGTGGCGCAAAGTGCAGGGGAATCTCTCCGCCGGCCGCGTACAGTCTGTGGCAGTGCGGCTCATAGTAGATCGCGAGCGCGAAATCGCTGCTTATGACTATCGCCCATACTTCAGGGTAGACGGCACCTTCACTGCAAAGGGTAGCCGCAGCCGCCTGCGCGGTGTTCTGGACAAGAAGTTCTCGACCGCAGCGGAGGCTGAAAGTTTCCTGAAGAGGTGCAACGGGTGCAGCTTTTCAATCGGCAACATAGAGAAGAAAGACGGCACAAAATCTCCCGCAGCCCCCTTCACCACCAGCGTCCTGCAGCAGGAGGCGGCCCGCAAGCTCGGTTTTAGCGTGAGCGCCACCATGCAGGTTGCCCAGGGGCTTTATGAGCGAGGCTTGATTACCTATATGCGTACCGACTCCGTGAATCTCTCTTCGCTGGCAATCAACACGGCAAAGCAGTATATCACAGATAATTACGGTGCAGAGTACTCGCACGTGCGCCAGTACAGGACCAAGACCAAAGGGGCACAGGAGGCACACGAAGCAATCCGTCCGACCTATATCCAGAACACAGAGATTGAAGGTACCGTTGCAGAGAAAAAACTCTACGACCTGATCTGGAAGCGGACAATCGCCAGCCAGATGGCCGACGCCCGGGTAGAAAAGACCACCGTGGAGGTGAACGGCAGCAAGATAGAGGAGAAGTTCTTGATGGAGGAGGAGAAGGTCCTCTTTGACGGTTTCCTGAAGGTTTACATAGAGGGACGCGACGACGAGCAGGCCCAGAGCAAGAGCCTTATCCTCCCTGTCCTCACCGTGGGCCAGGAGCTCCAGATGCTGGACATCATGGCCAGTGAAAAACTCACACAGGGGCCCCAGCACTACAGCGAGGCGACCCTCGTTAAAAAGCTCGAGGAGCTGGGAATCGGCCGTCCGTCTACCTACGCCCCCACCATTTCCACAATTTTCAAACGCGGTTATATCACCAAGGGTGACGTGGCGGGCACTCAACACACCTGCACCACCCTCACCCTGAAGGGGGGCGAGATTACCCGTGCCAGTGTTGTCGAGACCGTTGGCAAAGAGAAGAAGAAACTCCTCCCGGAGAACATCGGAATAGTGGTTACCGACTATCTGGCAGCCAATTTCCCCGAGATTCTGGACTATAACTTCACCGCCAAGGTAGAAGAGGATTTTGATGATATCGCCAAGGGGAACAAAGTCTGGAACGATGTGATAGGTGAGTTCTACACCCCCTTCCACGCCGTTGTAAAGAGCAAGCTGGAGGACAACGAATATACCCGCGCAGAGCGCACCATAGGCATCGATCCCGCCAGCGGGAAACCCATCATCGCCCGTATGGGGCGCTACAGCCCCATCGTTCAGAAGGGTGCCAACGACGACCCCGACAAGCAGTTCGCAGGGATGAAGAAGGGGCAGTTGATAGAGACCCTTACGCTGGAAGAGGCCCTCAAACTGTTTGAGTTGCCGCGCAAGGTGGGCACTTTTGAAGGGGAGGAAATTTCCGCCGCTATCGGCCGCTTTGGTCCATACATCCGCCACGCCGGCAAATTCTACTCGCTGGGCAAGACCTTCTCTCCCTACACCATAACGGAGGAGGATGCAGAAAAGGTAATCCTCGAGAAGCGCGCACAGGAAGAGGCGTCGTTCCTTGCGTCTTTCCCGGAGCACGACATCGAAATCAAGGCTGGCCGCTTTGGCCCCTACATCAAGCACGGCGGCAAGAACTACAAGATTCCCAAGAAAACCGACCCCAAGAGCCTTACGGCAGAGGCCTGCTTAGAAATAATAAATAATCAAAATAAATAATTATGCCTATCAACACAGAAGGTCATCAGCTTGATGCCACCGACCTCAAGATCTTAGCATTTCTGGTCAAGAATGCCCGCATGCCCTATCTGGAAATCTCCCGGGAGTGCGGCATCTCCGGTGCAGCCATCCATCAGAGAGTTAAAAAAATGGAGAATATGGGCATCATCACCGGCAGCCGCCTGTTGGTGAAGCCTCAAGCTCTCGGACTCAACGTTTGCGCCTATATCGGCATCGCCCTCTCCAGCGCCAACGAATACAACCATGTGGTGCAGGAACTCAAAAAACTCCCCGAGGTTGTGGAGTGCCACTTTATCACCGGCGTACACGCCCTGATGATAAAGATTTACTGCTTTGACAACGAGCACCTGATGAATGTCCTCATCAACACCATCCAGAACATAGAGGGTATCGAGCGCACCGAGACCTGGATCTCCCTGGATCAGGCTTTCGAACGTCAGGTTTGGGTCAAGGACTACGGCGATAACAAGGCCCCCGAGAAGGCCAAATCCGCAGGAAGGAAGAAATCGGGGAGATAATCCCTACTCTACTATGATGGTTACAAGATCTTCATAGTCTGCGGCAACGATATTGATGCAATTGCCGTTGGTGATGCCGTTGAAGTAACCGAAAACCATTATACGCTTACCGTCCCGTTCATCCAAATCGAGTTCCGGATCGGGAGAGACAATCAGGCCCGCCCTAGAGGCATTGCCGTCTATCTTCAGATTATAGCTGCCGTCTGCTATTGCAAGGGTCCCCATTAGGCTGATAAATTCTGCCTCTGCAGCGGAATATGTATCGGCTACCGCTGTAATCTCCTTTGCAGAGGGATATTTTACACGGTTGTGGCTGGATATGATCTCCTGTACACTCACCTTCTCTATCTGAGGCACACCGCCCGCTTCTGTCCTGGTGCCGGAAAATTTCACCGAGTCACCAATCTTTGCAATCCCGGCAAACTCAGTGCCCGCGGTGATTACATACACCGCCTTACTGCCGTCCGTTGCCACGAAACCCTCTTCGGTAACGGCAGTTACGAGGCTCTCATAAGATATCACAAGAGTGCCGTTTTCCGCCGAAAGCATGTCGGAAACCGCTCCCTCTAAAGTGACAGGCTCTGGTTCAGGTTCAGGTTCGGGCTCGGGTTCAGGTTCTGGCTCTGGATCCGGCTTGGGGTCGGGCTTGGGGTCCGGAGCGGGATCGACGTTCTCTTTAGGGTCCTGATTCTGGGGATCCTTCTGGCAAGCACATGCCAGAATGGTCACAGAGACCGCGATCACAATTATCAAAACGATATTAAATAATCTTCTCATAGTAGCGGTATGCTGTATATGGCGGTTCACCTTCATAAGGCTCCGCGGGGAACTTTATGGTATATGAAGAGGGGGTCATCGCAGTAACAAAGCCCAGTCCGCCCTCAACATTCTCTGCATAAATTACAGGTTCTGTCATGAATCCGAGGTCGTTGTTGGCAGCAATAATCGATTTCAGGTACACATACTCGTCAAAAGTGAGGGTATACACCCTGATGACCCTGTCCATGCTATAATAGTCACCCTCCTGGAAATCATCCCAGAACATCGTCCAATTCTCATCGTAAAAGCCATATGTGCTGTCCATTACCTTGAGGGTATATGAAGAACCTGCAAACATCTCGTCGGTAAATATGTTATATCGGTTGTCGTCGCCGAGTATGTCGTCCAGAAGACTTGTCTCCATCGGGTGCAGCAGATGGTCGGCAGAGCTGTCAAAAGCGCCTTCGTTTGTCATCTGGGCCAGTATCTTTCCGGTGGGAGAAATGCGGTAAAATGTCTCCTGGAAACTGAGCATATAATAATTGTTCTCCCCGGAGCGGTCCTGCACGGAGATGCTGTACTGGCGGCTGCGGTAGTCCTGGCCGTCTTCCCCTCCCGCAGGCACAAACACCATAGCGGTATCCACCGCAGATATCACACCGCACGCATCGGGCACCTCAACTGTTGCAGAGGCTGAGAGTGAATTCCATTTGGCTTTGACATCAACTTTGTCGCCGGGAGAAAGTGACACCGTTACCTCGTACCCGTCAAAGTATTCCAGCGTATAGCCGCCAAAGCCCTCTCTGGTGTAAGCCAACGGTACACCCTTCACGGGCACCCCGCCATTTACGCTAACAGAAACTTCAGCATCTTGAATGGTTTCAGAACGGCCGCCGTGGCTGCAGTTCACAAATATCCTGTGGCTTGTCTCATCCTGCCTGAGTTGTGCATTAAGCACCAGAATCGCTTCGTTGTCGCTGCTCCATATCTCCTCCACGATATTCTCGCAGGAGACTGTAGCAAAGGCCGCCGCCAATATCATCGATATATATCTTCTCATAGTTCTCTAGAATTTGCGGGTGTAACTGAATGACGGCAGCAGCGGCAGCACGGTAATCTTGGTTACCCTGACCCCTTCGCGTTTGAGTCTGTATGTGACAGGATCATATTCCGCAGCCCTCTCCTTATACACAAAATCGGGATTCAGATTGTTATAAACATTATAGATGCTGATGTTCCAGACGCGCTCCCCGTGACGCTTCTTCTTGTGAAAGTTGACACCAAGATTAAGGGTGTGTGTCGGCGGCAGGCGATAGTTGCCGCGGGACGACACATAATCTACTTCGCGCGGGTTGTTATTCACGTCCAGCACGGTGAATTCCCTGGTAGTGAGGGTGGTGACACCGCCTGTAAAGAATTTCCAGCTGCCGGAGATATCGATGCGGTCGTTGAAACGGTGATTCACAACCAGGCTGATATCATGCCTGCGGTCGTATTTGAAAGGGTACCACTCGCCGCGGTTGATGCTCCCGTCGGGGAAGCGGCGGTCGCTTTTGGCCAGAGTGTAACCCAGCCAGCCGGTGGTGTTGCCGGTCTTCTTCTGGATGAAAAGCTCCATGCCATAGGCGCGCCCCTCGCCCATTGCCACCTTGTCTTCCCAACCGCTGGAGGTAATGAGCACCGACATGCCATCCTTATACTCCAGAATGTTGTTCATCTTCTTATAATATCCCTCCAGAGAGAGCTCCCACCCGTGACCTGCGTCCCAATAAGTGCCAAGGGAGAACTGATCTGCCGTCTCCGGCTTGATATCCTTGGTGATGGGGACCCAGAGGTCGGTGGGGAGAGAAATATCTGTAGAGGCAAGCAAATGTACATATTGCGACATACGGGCATAAGAGGCCTTGATGCTGACCCCGCCGCCAATATCCAGGCGGCCTGAGAAGCGCGGTTGCGGGGAGAAGTAATTCTTACCCTGGGTGCGGAAGTAACCCAGGTGTAACCCCGGATTGAAAGAGAGTCGCTGCCCAATTACAAAGTCATCTTCAATATAAAGCGATACCTCGTGCCCGATAAGCTTGTTTCCGGAAGACATGTTCATGGTAGTGTCCATCATTGTCTCTTTGCCGACGGTCTCCTTCTCAGAGAAGGTCGCCGTCTGGGGACGGAAGTCATGATGGATATACTCCACGCCAAACTTTACGAGGTGCTCGGGAACCGGGTTGTAATCGAAATCCATCTTGAAATCGATGTCGTTTATACCCGAATCGTAGGTCACGTCCATCTTCTGCTGGGTTTCAATCCCTTTTTCTTTGGTATAATCAAGATAGGTCAAATCTACATCCATCTCGTAATGGTTGTAGGCCAGGGTGGTGTTTGCAAAGAGTTTGCTGCCAAAGGCATGGTTCCAGCGCAACGCCCCCACTGTATTGCCCCAGTCCACGTTGATGTTGGTACTTTCCTTACGTACTACGTCGGAATCGGACCCGCGATAGTTATAATCATCGTAATTATAGCTGTAGTCATCTTCGTATTTCACCAGGAATCGGTCACGGCCGTGATATACGCTCGCAATCAGGCGGTCACCGTTGCTGAACTTGTGGGCAATCTTGCCGTTCAGGTCGTAGAAATAATAGTTGGCCGGAATGTCAAAGGCTCGCAAAATAGGGGTAAAGAGGAATGAATGCAGCACACGCCCGCTCACAGAAAAGGTGGTGGTACCCTTCACGATAGGGCCTTCCAGATGAACTCTGTCGGAGAGCATTCCCACGCTCACCAGGCCGTGAAACTCCTTGTCATTGCCATCGTTGGTGCGGACATCAATAACCGATGACAGGCGTCCGCCATAGCGGGCGGGGAAAGAGCCCTTGAACAGGGTCACCTTCTTCACCGCCTCCGGGGTAAACACAGAGAAGATGCCGAACATGTGGTTGACTCCATAGAGCGGGATATCGTCCAGCAGGATAAGATTTTCGTCGGGGCCGCCGCCGCGCACATAGATGCCTGACGATCCTGTGGAACCGCCCTGCACTCCTGGCAAAAACTGCAGCGACTTTAGCACATCCTTCTCACCAAACAGGGCCGGCATGGTCTCCAGCACGCTCTGTGGTACCTCCAGGGCACCGGTGTTGGTGGAGTTCAGACCCGCCTCCTTGCGCGCTGTCACCACCGCCTCCTTAATGGAAGCCGAAGGCTCCAGATGGACGTTAATTACAGTATCCCGCCGCAGGTAAAGAGTCTCGGTGTGGTCCGCATAGCCCAAAAACGACCATGTAACAGAACGCTCCCCGGCCGGCAAGCTCAATGTATAATAGCCGTAATTGTTAGAAACCGCTCCTACCAGGGGCGCCCCCTGCACCGGATTATTATATATGACGCCGGCGCCAATCAAGCTCTCGCCGCTCTTGGCATCGGTAATGTAACCGCTCACCGTTATCTTCTGCGCAAAAGCCGCAGCACCTGCCGCGACCATTATCAAAACACACAATATCCTTTTCATACCATCTTAAATGAAGATATTGCGCGAAGTTAACAATTTTTATCGCAACTATTATCGGATGTCAACGTCATCGCAGGCCACGGGGAATGGCAAAATGACCTGTCAGGACCTCGTCTGTGAACTGCATTTCAGCGGAGGGATTAGTGATGCGGTCACGGAGCAAGGTTAGCATCATGCCGATTTTTACAGGCATCCTGACCTCGAATTCAACAAGTTCATCGACAATCTCATGGTCATCTATCCAGAACTTGATTGGGTTGTTCAACTGTAGTGGAATGTAGTCATCTGGAACAACTATTGTCGGGATTGGGACACTCTCCTTCAGATAGTCGGGAAACACATGAAGAATGGGCGCCAGATTCTCTCCCGCAGGAATTCCGGCAAACTCTTTATTGGCAGTAATCACCAGTCCGCCGCAATAATAGACAGTTGATACTAAAGCATTGTCCGGATTCTCTCCAAAATGGGCGCGATACTCATTAAAGATTTCCTGGTATGCATTTTTGACTTGTGCGGCGTCCTCGCCAAAAGCTTCAATGATACTCGCCCTTGGGACGAGGCGATAGACATTATCGGTTGTCATCTCACTATCCAAGGCCACATTCAAACTCAATTGCATCAATAACCCCAGATGGCCGTCATAGTCCCCTGTTACGCGAAAGCTATTGCCAGATTCTATCCAGGGGCCCCGGATGCATTCACCCGGTATTATTACTATTGCCTCGGGGTCATAAGCACGGTTTGGCAACGGATCCGGGAGTTGTGATGTACATCCTGCAATAAAGCAGACAGCGACAGCGAAAACAATGGGAAAAGATCTCATAATTACCTGTTATTTAAATTGATACGTATTCCGGTTGCAATCAGGAAAGTGAAGGGATGCTCAGTCAGGTATGTCTCCGTAATGCGAGGCTCGGGCATGAAGGACCAGCTCATAGAGGGTTCCAGATATAATCCAATCAGTTTTGAAGCATTCCACTGGACGCCTCCTGAACCCAACAGTGAAAGGTAGCCTCCGTCTTTCTTTATTCTGCTGCCGGCAAGTGATGCGCCCATAAAGAAAGCTTTCTCAACCCCGGCTCCTACATAAAAGTCAAAATTTCCTGTAGATACAAACTTCCAATTTAGGCTGACTGGGATGCCCAGATAATGCACATATTGCATATTTTCACCGAATTGCGTGGACGAAATGCGATATGCATAGCTTGACATATACAGGCTGTAATTGATGCCCGTGGTGATGCTAAGGCTGCTGGAGATAGGCACCGAGGCCGTAACACCTGCCTTGACAGGAAGATAGTGCGTATGGGAATAGCCGGTGGGTGAAGTCTTGGGCGCAAACAGGCTTGCCGTGCCTCCTACAGCAGCGGGCAGCTGACCGGCCGCCACCAGTATACTGCCGGTTATTCTCCTGCGGGCAGGAGCCGGCTTTACGACATCTTGTGGCAGTTCTGGAATAATCAGGGTTCCGGTATTATCGCATGGAGGCTGCCCTGAAACAACTTCTTCAAATGAGGTCTGTATCTCTTCGGTCGGTCCTTCTTGTTTGCTGCTGGAATAAACCTCCGCCGGGACAGCTGTCTGCCGTTGATTAGTATCAGGTGCAAACTTTCTGACATTTGTATGCCGGGTAGGGGTGTTTGTAGGAGGCTCCGGCAAAGGGAGTACTTCCATTGCGGGCGATTCGGCAATTATGGGGACGGAGGCCTCAACAACCATCTCTTCAGTCGATTGATTAATGGTTTGATGGTCGCGCCCCTTTTCCTGAGGGTGATTCAGGAACAATGGAACACAAATGGCAGCGGCTGCTGCTGTCGCCAACCATACGGGCCACAGCCGTTTGATGGAAGCTGCTTTTGCCGTAGCTTTCCTACGGGCTTGGAATTCTGCAAGACTGCCCTCCGGGAGCGGGCTCTCATAGCCCTCCAGCATATCCCTTATATTATCTTCCCAATTATTCATTGTTGCTTAATTATGCTTCTTTTAAATAACGGCGTATCTTTTCTTTCAACTGTTTTCTGGCTTGTGCAAGAATCCCGGCAGAGCCTTTTTCGCTGATTCCCAGCATAGACGCAATTTCACGATGCGTATATCCGTCTATGCAATAAAGGTTGAATACGGCTCTTCTGACATCCGGCAGAGAAGAAATCCAACCCAGAAGAACTTCGTGCGGGATTGACGTCACTCTTTCATCCTCAATCAGATCTCTTGTATCCAACATGTCGTCTTCCAGTGCGACAATCTTCCAACGGTACCGCTTTATATGGTTGACAGCCATATTGATGGTTATCTGGCGAATCCAGGCATACAGGGATCCGTCTCCAGAGTAGTTGAAAGAGTCTATTTTCTCAAGAGCCTTGATGAGTGCGTCGTGCATCAGATCCTTGGCGTCCTCGTCATCTCTGAGATAACGTCGGCAGAGTGTATATATCTTTGCTGCATATCTTCTATACAACTCATCCTCCGCCATCCTGTCGCCTTCTCTGCAACGTGCGACCAGGTCTCTGTCATCAAGGCTCTTAAACATCTAATACCCGTATGGATTCTGCGGCGGAGTGCCGGTAAACTGTTGTGGAGGGAAGTGGACGGTCCATACTGACGGAGTAGCTACGTTAACAAAGCCGATTCCGCCTTCCGTGTTGGAGGGGAGTACTATAGGCTCACTTAACTCGTCAAGATAACCCATCTCATAGGAGGATTGTGCATTTAGGTAGATGTATTCCTCATAAGAAAGTGTATAGACCTTGAAATACCGGTCTAAACAATATCGGTCGCCCGTTTCGAATCCTTCCCAGAAAGCATCCCAGGCGGCGCCCCTGTATAAGGAAGACAAGGCATAATATCTGTCTGTAACCTTAAGGGTGTATGAAGCGTCGGTAAACATTTCGTCTGTAAAGATATCATATTCGTTGCTATCCAGTATATCAGCTATGTCGAAAACGTCCTCCAGGTTGCCGGATGAGTGCAGAATCGGTTCACCGGAGGTGTCTATGCGGGAGCCGCAGGAATAGGTGCTAACCTTTTCCCCGGAGGCATCCAGCCTGTAGAAAACATCCCCGGACCGGAGCAGATAGTAATTTTTCTCGCCAACTTTGTCGGTGACAGTAATTGCATATTGGCGGGCTGGGCGGGTCCTGCTCATACTCAATGCGTATTTATCCGGCACAGTGACTTTTGCCGTATCCACTGTTGTGATTGTGGCCGCACTTTCCGGCACCTTTACCGTGCCTGTAACGGTGAGGGTGGCACGAGATGCCTGCATGAATATCTCATCTCCGGGTGAGAGCTTTGCCTTGAATCCGTAACCATAGAAAGTGGTTTTGGGTTCACCTTTATCATCTACGCTTGTAACAATGATGGGCTCTGCCACTTTGTATTCACCGCCGTTTATCCGGTAGGTCACGGTAGCGTTATCTACTATCTCGCAGCCATCATCACGGCTGCAGCCGACGTGAATCCTATGACTTGTATCGTCCTGGAACAGCTGCGCGTTCAGCACAAGAATGGCTCTGTTTTCGTGAACCCACAACGTATCCAAGGTGTTTTCGCAAGAAACGGCAATAAAAGCCGCAGCTATAATGTATATAATTTTGTTCATAGTGCTTAAAATGAACGGGTGTAACTGAAGGATGGGAGAATCGGCAACACCGTGACTTTGGAAATCTCAATGCCTTTTTTCCAGACAGATCCATGCTTATACTCTACAGCAGACTTTTCATATACGAAATCGGGATTCATACTGTTGTACGCATTATACAAGCTGATGTTCCATATGCGTTCTCCGCGACGTTTCTTTTTATGGAAATTAAAGCCGACATTTAGCGTATGCGAAGGCGGCAGGCGATAATTGCCTCTGGAGGAGACATATTTCATGTTTTTAATGTTCTGATTTATGTCCAATGCAATAACCTGCCGCGTGGAGAATGTCGCGACGCCACCGGTATAGAACTGCCAACTTCCCGCAAAATCAATCCTGTCGGAAAATTTGTGATTAACGACCAGGCTGACGTTGTGACGCCGGTCGTATTTATATGGGAACCACTCGCCGCGGTTGATACTGCCGTCCGGGAAGATGCGCTCGCTTTTGGCCAGTGTATATCCCAGCCAGCCGGTAGTGTTGCCTATATTCTTCCTGATAAGCAGCTCCATTCCGTATGCGCGACCCTTACCCATTGCCACCTTTTCTTCCCAGCCGGTGGTCGTGAGCAACAGTGACATTCCGTCCTTATACTCAAGAATGTTGTTCATCGACTTATAATAACCCTCCAAGGAGAACTCCCAGCCATTACCGGCGTCCCAGTAAGTTCCAAACGACCACTGGTCGGCCGTCTCCGGTTTGATATCCTTGGTGATGGGAACCCAGAGATCGGTGGGAAGTGATATGTCGGTAGTGGTCAACAGATGGACATATTGCGACATCCGCGAGTAAGACGTTTTGACGCTTACCCCGCCGCCGATATAAAGGCGGCCTGAGAAGCGTGGCTGAAGCGAAGCATACGTCTTCCCCTGAGTGTTAAAGATACTTAAACGCAACCCGGGATTAAAGGACAACCGTTTCCCAAGGACAAAATCATCTTCTAAATAGACCGATGCTTCGTGCCCGATAAGAGTGTTTCCGGAAGCGCCGTTAATCAGGGTGTCCTTGACTGTCTCTTTGCCGACAACCTGATTCTCCTTGATGGAGGCTTCCTGGGGATTGAAGCGGTGATGAAGATATTCAGCGCCGAATTTTACAATGTGTTCCGGCACAGGATTATAATCAAAGTCTATCTTCAGGTCAAAATCATTGATGCCGGAGCCGTATGTAACTGTCTTTTTGCTACTGCCTTCATATTCTGGTGATTTGTGGGCAGAAGAGCTGATAATATCGATATCGGTTTCGTAGTGGTTATATGCCAGGGTAGTATTTGCAAACAGTTTGCTGCCAAAGGTGTGATTCCATCGCAGCGACCCTATCGTATTGCCCCAATCAAGGTTCATGTCGTTATATTCACTGCTTTCTGTGTGCCTGTCGGGGTGGTGGACTTCGCCCGAGTGCATCAGAAAGCGGTCCCGGCCGTGGTACGCACTGGCTATCAAACGATCGTTGTTATCGAAGCGATGGGTTATCTTAGCATTGAAATCGCCAAAGTAGTAGTTTGCAGGGACCCCTTTGAGCAGAAGCAGAGGGGTGAACAAAAAGGTGTGCAAAACCCTGCCGCTCACAGAATAAGATGTCTTGTCCCGCACAATCGGCCCCTCCAGATGGATGCGGTCCGAGAGCAGCCCGACGCTTATCAATCCGTGGGTTTCGTTCATATTGCCGTCATTGGTGCGAACATCAATCACAGACGATAACCTTCCGCCGTAGCGGGCTGGGAAAGAGCCCTTGAACAGGGTGACTTTCTTGACCGCCTCAGGTGTAAACACAGAGAAAATGCCCAGCAGGTGGCTGACACTGTACACAGGGATATCGTCCAGCAGAATCAGGTTCTCGTCCGGACCGCCGCCGCGAACATAGATGCCAGATGTGCCTGACATTCCGCTCTGAACGCCTGGGAGGTATTGAAGCGCCTTGAGAACATCCTTTTCACCAAACAGCGCAGGCACGGTTTCCAGGATGTCCTGTGACAACTCCATAGCCCCGGTATTGGAAGAATTGAACCCTGCTTCCCTGCGGGCCGTGACGATGGCCTCCTTTATGGCGGCAGAAGGCATCAGGCGGATATTGATTGTAGTGTCGCGCCTTAAGTCCAGCGTCTCTTTATGGCTGGTGTGACCTATGAAAGACCATGTTACAGATTGCAGACCTGCCGGCAGGCTCAAGATGTAGAAACCGAAATTGTTGGATACGGCACCAACCCGGGACCCAGTCTGGTCGGGATTATCCAGAACTACCCCCGCTCCTATCAGGCTTTCGCCGCTATCGTAGTCTGTAATATAACCGCTTATGGTAAACTTTTGTGCAGGCGCCAATTGCGCAATCAATGCCAGCAAAAATGCCGTCCAGATTCTTCTCATAAACATCACGTCAAAAAGTTATCAGTGCAGCCCGTGGTTAATGGTGAAGTCGCATGTTAGAACCTCGTCGCGGTACTGCATCTGGGCATCCGGGTCAGTGAGCCGGTCGCGAAGCAGGGTTAGCATCAAGCCCACCTTGACGGGTATTTCAAGATGGAAGGTAACCTCTTCTGAAACGTACTCATAGTTATCAGTTAAAAAACAGAGACGAACGGTTTCCCCCAAAGGATAGTAACTATCCGGTACATCAATGGTGGGTATAGGGGTGATTTCAAATCTCATCTCATCTTGGACAAAAGGAAGGACTGTGGCAGCAATATTTTCTCCCGCAGGGACACCCGCAAACATTTTGTCGGCCTTTAACAACATATTGCCGCAATAATAAACCGTTGATGTGACACCATTGAACTCGTAATGGTTTGCAACGTTTATGTATCTATCAAGTATTTCAGTATATGCCTTCTTTACCTTTTTTGCCGTATCGCCGAATAAAGCATATACTTCCTTCGATGGGAATGTGGAATAAATGTGCGATTCTTTCCACCCTTCCTCAATATTCCAATACGGACGGAGTCCAATCACAAAGACCATTTTATCACCACGGATAGATTCAAGCCCGTGACCACCATAGCCCAGCTGCGTACTCTCCAAACATTCCCCCGGATATATTCCTACTTTATATGCAGGCTGTCGGGGGCCGAATTTATTGCAAGACACTATTATTATCAGTAAAGCGCAGCTAATAATGGCGTTACGTAATTTTCTCATAACGATGGTATTAATTCTCGATGCTGATATTATAGATCATATTGACATTATAATTGTAACTATAGGGCGGATCTATGCCATCATCCACAACCCAATCCGCTGTCAATGAATACCAGCCGTCATTATATCTTGGATGATGCCATTGTGTCCACCAACCCCAATTAATCTTGATTGAGGTTATTTCTGGTGTAGTGTCAACGTATGTGTAATACGGATGATGATGATTTAGTTGCTATGCTGTTATATAAACACACAAAGACTCAAAATACGTCTCGATGCTTGCAAAAAAATATAGTGTGTAGCGCCAGGCTCCCCAGTATGACTAAATTAGTTTGTTTTTCTGAAAACGTAATATTTGGCTTTTTCCCTTTTTTGAGCCTTAACAGGAATATGTAAGCCAGATGGATATCAATTGATGATTTTCTTCTTTTGCCTTTTTGGAAACAAACAAAAACTAAGACAATCTCTGGATAAGATTGAATGGCTTCAGTTCATATATCCATCTTTGCTCCGAATAACCAATTATTTGTTTAAATTCGCATTGGAAGGGGCGAGGCAAGAAAGTGAAACCCATCAAGATAACTAAGTAATATGGCACAGGAAGGATATTGGAACGTGATTCCACAGATAAAATCTGTTTCATTTCCGGTTAGAGGCAAGTTCCGGGTAGACTTGGTCGACGGCAGGATTATCATTATGCCTACCTCTGCCTTTCCTTGCTTGAAAAAGGTGCCTGTGAAGGAACGAGGCGCATGGTATTTAATGGGCGGTGGAGTAACATGGGACTCCTGCCCGGAAGTGATTCATATCGAACAAATCTTAGGTAATTATACTACCTACTCTCACGAGAAATAGAGAGTCACAAAACTGTTTCTCGGAGCCTTTTAAAAAAAGCGCCTTTACACTAATAAGTTGCATTCTGAAGCCACAGCCGGGCTATCTCCAGATCTTCCGGAGTGGTGATTTTGATGTTGTAGCGCAGGCCGTCCACAAGGTTTACGCGATAGCCGGCAGCCTCTACCACGGAGGCATCGTCGGTAAAGGCGGGGTCGAAGGGGAGTTTATAGGCAGCCTTGATGACCTCGCTGCGGAAGACCTGCGGGGTCTGTATCAGCCTGATATCGTCTCTTTTAAGGACGTAACTTTCGGGGCCGTTCACCTCGCGTACGGTTTCCACCGGCGGCACGGCCGGGACCGCGTTGCCGAGGTCCTCGCCCTGACGGAACATCTCCTCCAGGAAATCTGTGGTCACAAACGGCCGCACTCCGTCGTGCACCGCCACCACGCTGTCGTCAGGCAGGTATTGCAGTGCGTTCTGCACCGAGTGGAAGCGGGTGACACCGCCGGAGGGGATAGCGTAGCGTTCCAGGAAGCCGTAATCTTCGCAATACTTTTTCCAGTATTCTTTCCACTCCTGGTTTACAACCACGATGATTCCCACGGGGAAAGAGAGCGAAAGGAACCGCTCTATCGTGTGGCGCAGGATGGGCTTGCCGCCGACAGATATGAACTGCTTGGGGAGGTCGCCCCCCATGCGGGTGCTGCTCCCTCCGGCCACTATAATCGCGTATTTCTTACGACTCTCCATAAACCGCTTTTTTTCCATTACAAATGTAATGTATTTCACACAATTTATCTAAATTTGTGGGCTATATCACTCTTATTGAAAATGGACCAAATCAAAAAAATAGAAAGGGCTTTGATATCTGTCTTTTACAAAGACGGAATCGATGAAATCGCTGCTGCTTTGACCTCGCGCGGCGCCGAGCTGCTCTCCACCGGAGGCACTTATGACTATCTGGCACAGAAGGGATTTGCCGTGAAGAAGGTAGAAGACCTTACCGGCTACCCCTCAATTCTCGGGGGGCGTGTGAAGACTCTCCACCCCAAAGTATTCGGCGGCATCCTTGCCCGCAGGGAAGAGGCCGGCGACTGCAGCCAGATGGAGCAGTACGACATCCCCGCCATCGACCTGGTGGTGGTGGACCTCTACCCTTTTGACGAATATGTGGCCAAGGGCGCATCCCACGAGGATATTATCGAGAAAATAGACATCGGCGGCATTTCGCTGATCCGCGCCGCTGCCAAGAATTATAAAGATGTGGTTATTGTTCCCTGCCAGAAACTCTACGGCAAACTGCTGGAATGCATAGAGGCACACGACGGTGGCACCACCCTCGCAGAGCGTGAATTCTTTGCAAAATGGGCCTTTGCCACCAGCAGCAACTACGATACATCCATTTTCCGCTACCTCAACCGCGACGGTGAGGTGAACGCGTTCGCATTCAACTCCCTGGAGCCCACTCCGCTCCGTTATGGTGAGAATCCCCACCAGGAGGCGGCATATTTCGGCGGAGCCGGCACCCTGCCCAAACAGCTTCACGGCAAGGAGATATCCTACAACAACATGCTGGATATCGAGGCGGCGATTGAGCTGATTGACGATTTTGACAGCACCGCGCTGGCAATTATCAAGCATAACAACGCCTGCGGTTGTGCAGTGCGCCCCACTGTGATGGAGGCGTGGAAGGACGCCCTTGCCGGCGACCCCGTGAGCGCCTTCGGCGGCATCATCATAACAAATGCAGAGATTGATGCAAAGGTGGCTGAAGCAATCAACAAGATTTTCTTTGAGGTCATCATCGCTCCGTCATACACAAAAGAGGCGCTGGACATACTGGAGACCAAGAAAAACCGCATCATCCTGGAGCGCGGCGGCGTGAAACCCTCCGCCGTCAAGTTCCGCTCCATGCTGGGCGGCGCCCTGGTACAGCAGCGCGACACCGTGGCCGAGACTGCGGCCGACCTGACCCCCGTTACCGAGGCCAAGCCCACTGCAGAGCAGATCAACGACCTTCTCTTCGCCAACCGTCTGGTTAAGCACAGCAAGAGCAACGCCATTGTACTGGCCAAGGGCAATATGCTGCTGGCCAGCGGCATAGGGCAGACATCCCGCGTGGATGCCCTCCGCCAGGCAATTGCCAAGGCG
The DNA here is from genome assembly GCA_017529425.1 of Bacteroidales bacterium. GTDB lineage: Bacteria > Bacteroidota > Bacteroidia > Bacteroidales > UBA932 > Equibacterium. The sequence goes on from JAFXNQ010000039.1 coordinate 29,046, forward strand.
CAGAGCTTTGAATTTGACCTGAACGGCGCCGTGATGGCTTCCGACGCTTTCTTCCCCTTCCCCGACTGCGTGGAAATAGCATCCAAGGCTGGCATCACCGCCGTGATTCACCCCGGCGGCAGCATCCGCGACGGTGAGAGCATCGACTTCTGCAACGCCCACGGCATGGCTATGGTCACCACCGGCAAGCGCCACTTCAAACACTAGCAAACAAATAAATTCACACAGATATGGCATTTAATTTTCTGACACAAGAACTGGCTATCGACCTGGGTACCGCCAACACCGTCATCTTCATGAACGACAAGAAGGTGATTGACGAGCCCTCTATCGTAGCCATCGACGCCTACACCGACAAGCCCATGGCTGTCGGCACCCGCGCAAAACTGATGCACGAACGCACCAATCCCGGCATCAAGACCATCCGCCCTCTCAAAGACGGTGTGATTGCCGATTTTGACGCAGCGGAGATCATGATCCGCGAGTTGATCAAGATGATCAATTACAAGAAGTCGTTCCTCACCCCCAGCCTCAAGATGGTTGTCGGCATCCCTCAGGGCTCTACCGAAGTTGAGAAGCGCGCCGTACGCGACAGCTGCGAGCACGCCGGAGGCCGCGACATCTACATGGTATACGAGCCTATGGCTGCAGCGCTCGGTATCGGCCTTGACGTGACCGAGCCCAGCGGCAACATGATTGTCGATATCGGAGGCGGTACCACAGAGATCGCCATCATCTCACTGGGCGGCATCGTAGCTGCACAGAGCATCCGCGTAGCGGGTGACATCTTCACCAGCGAGATTCAGCAGTACATGCGCCAGCAGCACAATATCCGCGTTGGTGAAATCACCGCAGAGGATATCAAGATTAAGATTGGTGCAGCTGTCACCGACTTGGAAGAGGATATCCCCGCAATGGTAGTGAAGGGTCCCAACATCATGACCGCACACCCCATCGAGGCTGAAATCACCTCTCAGGAGGTTGCCCACTGCCTGGACAAGCAGCTCGCCCGCATCGAGGCCGGCATTCTGGCAGTACTGGAGCAGACTCCGCCTGAGCTCTATTCCGACATCGTGGACAAGGGTATCTTCCTCACCGGCGGCGGCGCCCTGCTCAAGGGTATCGACCAGCGCTTCAGCAAGAAGATCAATATCCCGTTCCACATCTCTGAGGATCCGCTCCGCAGCGTAGCCCGCGGTACTTGCGCAGCTCTCAAGAACATAGACAAGTATCCGTTCCTGATGAGATAACATTGGATGGACTACCGCGCCAACTCATATAAGTTGCTGCTCACCATAGGCGTATTCATCGCCCTGGAGGTAATCTCCATTGTTATGATTACCCAGAACAGCGTGCTGCAGCGCTATCTGATTATGGGCGGAGTCCGGTCTACACAAGTGTTTTTCTGGGAGAGAAGCGAGGGTATCCGCGACTTTTTCAGACTGCGTAAATACAACCAGTCGCTGCAGCAGGAGAACGCAGAACTGCGCAGCAAACTCTCACAGGTGCAATACCTGCGCGAGATGGAGCCGGTGGCCGACACCACCCCCGGCCTGTACAGATGGATTCCCGCCAGCATCATCAAAAACAACCCCAACAAGCAGCATAACTATCTGATACTGAACAGAGGGGCAAAAGACGGCGTGGAAACTGAGATGGGCGTGGTGACCCACAACGCCATCGTGGGCGTGGTGGGGGCTGTGAGTGAGCACTACTGCTATGTGATATCGTTCCTCAACAAGAGCCAGCGGGCCAGCGCAATGATCTCCGGCACATCGGACTTTGGCCTGCTCAGCTGGGACGGCATCGGAACCCGCGGGGCAACCCTCTCGCATATACCTCTCTCCTCGTCCGGAGCTGTTGGTGACACCATCTGCACCAGCGGTTACTCCACCATCTACCCTCCCGATATCCCGGTGGGCACCATATCAGACGTCGATGCTGTGAGCGGTATGTACAAGGATATGAAGGTTGACCTGTTCCAGGACCTGGGCAGCTTGAAATATGTCTACATAGTTCAGCGACACCACCAGGACGAGATAGACGCACTCTCAAAAAACGCTAATAACAAGTAACAGATGCCGTCTTATCTCCGTCAGATAATCATTTACGCGGTGGTGATCATGCTGCAGGTCATCACAAACAACTATGTCAATCTGGGACCGATGATTTACATCTGTATGGTCCCGCTGCTGATAATGTACCTGCCGCTGGATCAGAAGTCGTATATCTCGCTTATCATAGCCTTCGGGCTCGGCCTGATAGTTGACATCCTCTCAGATGGGGTTATGGGGCTGAATGCCGGCGCCGCCACCCTGCTGGCTCTGGTTTACAAGCCTATCTTCTACCCGGTGTTCAAGAAAAACACCTACAGCAAGAAGTTCATCCCCACGGTTGAAGAGAGCGACATCTGGCACCATGTGCTGTACCTGCTGATTATCATCGCCATCTATTTCCTTTTCTACATAGCCTTTGACGGTCTTGCCAGGACAACCCTGCTGGTATCCCTGTTAAGGTATCTGATTAACATAGCCGTGAACCTTGCGCTGGCCGTGGTAGTTGACGTCACCCTGTTCAACAAGAGCCGATGAGCAAGCGGAACATCATATTGCTTGTGATATTTGTGATTTTCCTGGCGATAGCCATCCGGCTCTTCACCATCCAGATCATAGACAAGCAGTATAGCGAAACGGCGGGTAACAATGCCCTCAAATACGTAACGATATACCCCGCACGCGGCCGTATCCTGGACCGCTACGGTAACACCATCGTAGAGAACAAGATTACATACGACATAATGGTCTCCCCCCGCCTGGTAGAGCCTTTTGACACCCTGGCGCTGTGTGAGATCTTTGGCATAGACCGCAACTTTGTGCGCGAACGCTTTGAGCAGTACCACACCAACGCCCGCAAGATCGGTTACGGCTCGATGCCCTTCATAAAGCAGGTTAGCAGCGAGCAATACAACGCCTTTGCGGAGCGGGAGTTCCTCTTCCCCGGCTTCGACGCCATTGCCCGCACCGCCCGCGTATATCCCATCAACGCCGGCGGAAACCTTATCGGATATGTATCTGAGGTGGACCGAGACTATATAGAGAAGCACCCCGAATACCGCGCTGGCGACTATGCAGGCAAGACCGGCATAGAGAGGGCCTACGAGCACCGCCTCAGCGGAGAGAAAGGATATACCGTGTATTACCGCGACGCCCGCGGCCGCATCAAGGGGCATTACGACAACGGTTCCCTTGACAAGGAGGCGGTGGCCGGGAGCGACATCACCACCACCATAGACGCAGAACTGCAGGCCTTTGGCGAACGGCTGATGAAGAACAAGGTAGGGAGCGTGGTGGCCATTGAGCCCTCCACGGGAGAGATTCTGACCCTCATCTCCAGCCCAGGTATCGATGTGAGCCAGTTGGCAGAGATCAACAAATACTACAAGGAGATCAGCGACAACCCGTACAACCCTATGTTCAACCGCACCGTGCAGAGCGCCCAGCCCCCGGGCAGCGTATTCAAACTGGTAAACGGCCTGATTGGGTTGCAGGAGGGGGTCCTCAGACGCGAGACCCGTTATCCCTGCGCCCGCGGCTACACCAACGGCAAGGTCCATGTTGGGTGCCACGGTCACCCTTCTCCCATCAATCTGACACAATCCATTGCCATGTCGTGCAACGCATATTACTGCTATGTGCTGCGCAACATCCTGGACAACCGCAAATACGAGAATATCGAGGAGTCGTTCAACAAGTGGCGCGACTATGTCACCAGTTTCGGCTTTGGCCGCAAGCTGGGGAGCGACGTCCCATATGAGCTTGGCGGTAACGTCCCCACGGTGAATACCTACAACAAGCTTCACGGCAAGGGGCGTTGGAAATCGCTCTCCATCATATCGCTCTCCATCGGACAGGGAGAGTTGGGGTGCACCCCGCTCCATCTGGCCAATCTCTCCGCCACCATTGCCAACCGCGGCTTTTTCTACACTCCGCACATGATTAAAGGGACGGAGGAATTCCCTCTCGATTCCGTCTACACGGAGCGCAACTACACAATGGTGGACCCCAAATATTTCCCCTACATTGTGGAGGGTATGAATATGTCTGTCTACGGCGAAGGCGGTACCTCACATGTGGCGCAGGTACCCGGCGTGAATATGTGCGGCAAGACCGGAACGGCCCAGAACCCTCACGGCGACGACCACTCTGTATTCATCTGCTTCGCACCCAAGGATGACCCCAAGATTGCGGTGGCGGCTTATATAGAGAACGGCGGCTTTGGCGCCACCTGGGCAGCCCCCATCGCCTCCCTCATTGTTGAGAAATACCTCAACGGCGAGATTGCTGACGGAGCCCGCAAAGATTTGGAAACCCGGGTACGCAACGGCTACCTGCTTAATAAAGTGCCTGTAAAGAAGAGAAGAAAATAATGGGCAAGCATCGCAATCCATACCGCAACCTGGACTGGACGCTGATAGGGTGCTATCTGGCGCTGGTGTTCTTTGGCTGGATAAACATCTTCTCCGTGCTGCACGGTGACAACGGAACCATTTTCGATTTCAGTCAGAAATACGGCATGCACCTGATCTGGATATGCATTTCGCTCCTCACCGCCGTAGTGATAATCCGGTTATTGCCGGCCAACCTGTGGCCCAGCGTGGCCTGGGTGGCATACGGGGCTGTGATACTGCTGCTGCTTGCAACACTGGTGCTGGGTGTGAGCAGCCATGGCTCCCAGAGCTGGATATCAATAGGTAGTTTCCGGTTGCAGCCCGCCGAATTCTCCAAGATTACCACCGCCCTGGCGCTGTCCACGGTGATGAGCAAATACGGATTCACACTGAAAAGTGTTCCCAATATCCTCAAGATAGTGGGACTGCTGCTCCTCCCTATGGCGCTGATCCTGCTGGAGAAGGAGACCGGTTCTGTGCTGGTTTACGTGGGCTTCCTCATAGTCCTCTATCGTGAAGGGATGTCGGGATGGCTCATCACCATCGCTTTTCTGGTGGTTCTGGAGTTCATTCTCACTATCATCTCCTCGCCATACGTGGCTATGGTGGTGGCCATTTGCATCTTCCTGCTGATATTTTTCTTCAAGAAAGAGAATTATCTGTTCGGACTGATTGTGGTGGTGCTTACGGCCGTAGCTCTGGCATTCCTGCCAAAACTTTTCCAGATTGAAGCCATCGCCGCAGTCAATCCCCTCCCGGTGGAGGCCTGGCTGGCAATAATCACAAGCGCCATTGCACTGTTTTTCATACTGCAGTTAATCATTCTTTCCCCCAGAAAGCAATTCGAGCGCAACTCACTTATCGTGTTGCTGTGCGGCATACTGTTTATCCTGTCGGTACAGTTTTTCTACAACAACATCCTTCAGGATCACCAGCGTAACCGTATCGACGTATTCCTGGGGCTGGTAGATGACCCCAAGGGCATCGGCTACAACCTGCATCAGTCCATGGTGGCCATCGGCTCGGGCGGATTTGCCGGCAAAGGCTATATGAACGGTACCCAGACCAGCCTGGGCTACGTACCGGAGCAGGAGACCGACTTCATATTCTGCACCATAGGCGAAGAGTGGGGCCTGCTTGGCGCCCTCTTTGTGCTGGCTCTCTATCTGACCATAATAAGCCGCATCATTATTCTGGCCGACAAAGCCAAGGACTCCTTCACCCGGATCTACGGCTACTGTGTGGCGATGTGCATATCCGTGCACGTGGTGATCAACATAGGTATGACCATCGGCTTGATGCCTGTCATTGGTATCCCGTTGCCGTTCCTCAGCTATGGCGGCAGTGCGCTGCTGGCCTTCACAATTATGCTGGCCATCTTTATCAAACTGATATTCAACGAACAAAGAGCATAAATACACAACATGAATTTTGCAGAGAGACATATCGGCCCCAGGTGCGGACAGGTAGAGCAGATGCTTCGCAGCGTTGGCGCATCATCCCTGGAAGAACTCACAAAGCAGGCCATCCCGCACGACATCCTGCTGGAGAAGCCGCTGGAGCTTGATGCTCCCGTGGGAGAGTGGGAATACCTGACACGGCTCAAACAGATTGCCGGCAAGAACAAAAGTTTCTGTTCGCTGATAGGAATGGGCTGGTACCGCACCGCGACACCCGCCGTTATTGCCCGCAACATTTTTGAGAATCCATCCTGGTACACCTCTTACACCCCTTATCAGGCGGAGATATCGCAGGGGCGGCTTGAGGCCCTGATGATATTCCAGACCATGATTGCCTCCATGACCGGTCTGCCACTGGCCAACTGCTCCATGCTGGACGACGCCACCGCCGCTGCAGAAGCGATGCGCATGATGTACAACCTGCGCAGCCGGGAGGCTATCGCCGCCGGACGCAACCTGCTCTTTGTGGATGAGAATATATTCCCTAACGTCCTCTCGGTAATCAAGACCCGCGCCGAGGCACTCGGAATCTCTGTGGAGACTGGCGATTTCAACACTTATACCCTTAAGGAGCGCTGTTTCGGGGCCATCCTGCAGTATCCTGCCGCCAACGGCCAGCTGCGCGACTACGCCCCCTTCTGCGAAAAGGCCCACGGACGGGGAATGCTGGTTACTGCGTACTGCGACCTGCTCTCCCTGGCAATGTTCCGTGAACCTGCCGCATGGGGTGCCGACATTGCCGTGGGCAGCGCCCAGCGTATGGGTTTGCCGATGGGTTTCGGGGGCCCTGCCGCCGGATTCATGGCGACACGCGACGAATTCAAGCGCTCCCTTCCCGGCCGCATCATCGGCGCCTCCAAAGACCGTCTGGGCAACACCGCCTACCGGCTGGCCCTGCAGACACGCGAGCAACATATCAAGCGCGAACGGGCAACATCCAATATCTGCACCGCATCCGCGCTGATGGCCATAATGACCGGCATGTTTGCCGTATGGCACGGCCCCGACGGCATCCGGCAGATTGCTGCAAGGACCCATGGCTATGCCCGCCTGTTTGCCCGTGCATTGGAGAAAAACGGCTACCGGCTCGCTTGCCAGGACTTTTTTGACACCCTGGAGGTGCACGCCCCTAACGTGGATGCCATCCGCGCCCGTGCCCTTGAGAAGGGCTTCAACTTTTACTACCCCGACGACGAAACTGTACGCATCAGTTTTGACGAGCTCTCCTGCGACGCCGAGATAGCACAGATGTGCGAGATATTCCAGATAAAGACTGTCCCCGTACCGGAAAGGGAGGAGGCGCTGCTGCGTGAGAGCCCTTACCTGACAGAGGCCGTGTTCAACACCTTCCACAGCGAGACAGAGATGATGCGCTACATCAAGTCTCTGGAGAGGCGCGACATATCCCTTACACACTCCATGATTCCGCTGGGCAGCTGCACCATGAAACTCAATGCGGCTGTGGAGATGATGCCCCTCTCGTGGCGCGAATTTGCAGACGTTCACCCATATGCCCCAAAAGAGCAGGTAGAGGGGACAATGCAGATTATCGGCGAACTGGAACGCGACCTTACGGTGATTACCGGCCTTGATTCCTGCAGCCTGCAGCCCAACAGCGGCGCGGCTGGAGAGTATGCCGGACTCATCACTATCCGCAACTATTTCAAGGCCACGGGGCAGCAGCAGCGCAGCATTATGCTCATTCCCGCCAGCGCCCATGGCACCAACCCCGCCTCCGCCACTATGGCCGGCTTTGAGCTGGACATAGTAGACTTCGACGACAAGGGCGACACCAGCGTAGAGCAGCTAGAGGCCAAAGCGGCCGCGGCGGGTGACCGCCTCGCCGGCCTGATGATAACGTACCCCTCCACCAACGGTATTTTTGAGGAGAAGATCCGCAATATAGTAGAAATCATACACCGTTACGGCGGCATGGTCTATATGGATGGAGCCAATATGAACGCTCAGGTGGGGCTCACCTGCCCCGGCTTTATCGGCGCCGACATTTGCCATCTTAACCTTCACAAGACCTTCGCGATGCCTCACGGAGGCGGCGGTCCTGGCGTGGGCCCCATCTGCTGCACAAAGGCACTCGCACCGTATCTCCCGGGACATCCGGAGGTGCCTGCATGCGGCGGTCGCGGAATAAGCGCCGTGTCGGCCGCCCCCTACGGCAGTCCGCTCCTGCTGGTCATCACCCACGCGTACATCAAACTGCTGGGGGCAGAAGGGCTTCGCCTCGCCTCCCAGATGGCCATCCTCAACGCAAACTACCTCTCGGTAGCCCTGCAGCCGCAGTTCAGCACCTTATATCACGGTGCGCGCGGCCGCGTAGCCCACGAATGCATAATTGACCTGCGCCACTTTAAGGCAGAGTACGGAGTGGATGCCACCGACGTTGCCAAGCGCCTGATGGACTTTGGATTCCACGCTCCCACCCTCAGTTTCCCGGTACACGAAACGCTGATGATAGAGCCCACCGAAAGTGAACCTCTCTCCGAACTGGACCGGTTTGTGGAGGCGATGAAGAGCATCTTTGCAGAGTGCGAGGCCATCAAGGCCGGCAAGTTGGACCCTGCCGACAATCCGGTGAAAATGGCGCCGCACACAGCCGTAGAGTGCTGCAGCGACTCCTGGAGCCACCCTTATGGCAGGGAAGTTGCAGCCTTCCCCCTGGAGTGGATTAAAGAGAACAAATTCTGGCCCGCCTCTGCCCGTGTGGACAACGGCTACGGCGACCGCAACCTGATAGCCACCCTATAGCTTATGTTCAACCTGTTATACGTAACATGGGACGTCAACCCCGTCCTGTTGCAGATAGGCCCCCTGGCCATACGATACTATTCTTTGCTGTTCATAGCCGGCTTCCCGTTCGGCTACTGGCTGTTTACCAAGTTCTACAACCGCGAAGGGAAGAACATCGAACTGCTTGAGCCGCTGCTGTACTCCTTGCTGATAGGCACCATAGTTGGCGCCCGCCTGGGGCACTGCCTGTTCTACGAGCCGGAATACTACTTCCAGCACCCCGCCGAGATAATCAAGGTGTGGCACGGAGGCCTTGCCAGCCATGGCGGCGCCATCGGTGTACTGCTGGCTATCTTCTGGTATGTGGGCCGCTACGGCAAGAAGAATAACTTCGATACCATGTGGCTGCTGGACCGCCTGGCCATAGCCATCTGTTTCGCAGGGTGTAGCATACGCCTGGGCAACCTGTTCAACTCTGAGATATTCGGTGGTGCCACCACCCTCCCCTGGGGCTTCAAATTTGTCCGCTCCGCACAGTGGGTTGCAGAATATGGCCCCACCGTTTTCCCTCCGGACGGCGCCGCATGCCATCCTACCCAGATATACGAGGCTCTCAGCTATCTGCTGCTGGGTCTCTGTCTCCTTTGGGCATACTGGAAAAAGGGGGAGAAAGTCTATAAAGGCTCTTTGTTCGGCATATTCCTGATAGTCTTGTTCGGAATGCGTTTCCTGATAGAGTTCATCAAAAACGACCAAGTTGATTTTGAGAGCGGGATGATCTTCAATATGGGCCAGTTGCTCAGCATACCGTTTGTTCTGGCGGGGCTCCTGATACTTGTTTTGAGCCTTATCAAGAAACGCCCGATGTTGATGATTACTCCCAAAGAGGAACCCAAGGAGAAAGGCCCCCGCATGTCACACGCAAAACGTATGGCTGCTGGAATGAAACAGTAGAAGCCTATGCAAATCGAGAGCCCTACACCCGCCTGGAAGGATTATGAATTGATAGACTGCGGCGACTTTTGCAAGCTGGAGCGGTTTGGCAAGTACATCACTATCCGCCCCGAGCCCAAGGCGCTCTGGAAAAAGAGCATGTCCGACGACGAGTGGAATCGTCTGGCCCATACCCGGTTTATCCCTGGCGGCGGCTTCTCTACCTCCGGGCAGCAGGACAGCGGTTCCTGGAAGACCCTCAAGCGTATGGAAGAGCAGTGGCCGGTAACATATCAGCCGCTGGGGCTCACGCTCCGGATGGGAATGACCTCCTTCAAACACGTGGGGGTGTTCCCCGAACAGGCTCCCAACTGGGAGTTTATTTACGAGAATACATCGCGCCTGGTTGCCAATTCAGGCGGCAAACCGGTCAAAGTTCTCAACCTTTTCGCCTACACAGGCGGCGCCTCGCTGGCAGCCCGCAAGGCGGGGGCGGATGTCACCCACCTCGACTCTGTGAAGCAGGTCGTTACCTGGGCCCGCCAGAACATGGAGCTCAGCCGTATGGATTCTATCCGCTGGGTAGTGGAAGACGCCCTCAAGTTTGTCCGTCGTGAGGCCCGTCGCGGCAACAAATATCAGGGGATTATGCTGGACCCTCCCGCCTACGGCCACGGCCCTGACGGAGAAAAGTGGAAACTGGACGACTGCCTCTACGAGATGCTTTGTCTGGTGGGAGAGATTCTTGCCCACAGAGAGAGTTTCCTGATACTTAACTTGTACGCCAACGGCTACTCCTCGCTGCTGTCAGAAACCGCCGTGCGCAGCGCCCTCAATCCGGGCAGAGATGCAGATATTTCCAGCGGTGAACTTGTTTTAACAGACCGTTTTGGCAAGATATTGCCACTTAGCGTGTTCACCCGCGTGAGATTGTAGGATAAACAGAAATATTTATTACTTTTGCGGTCCACGCCTTTTGGTCAGAAATTTTTAACCAAACATATCATGCAAAACATTTCAAACTACGATTTCTCCGGCAAAAGAGCCATCGTGAGAGTCGACTTCAATGTTCCTTTGAACGAAAAATTCGAAATCACCGACGACACCCGCATCCGTGCGGCTATCCCTACCCTCAAGAAGGTTCTTGAGAAGGGCGGTTCCCTGATTATCATGTCCCACCTGGGCCGTCCCAAGGGTGTTGAAGCAAAGTTCTCCCTCAAGCACATTATCTCTGCCGTAGAGGCTAAGCTCGGCGCCAAAATCCAGTTTGCAGATGATTGTATGAAGGCCGATGCACAGGCCGCAGCCCTCAAGCCGGGCGACGTGCTGCTGCTCGAAAACCTCCGCTTCTATGCAGAGGAAGAGGGTAAGCCCAGAGGTCTCGCTGCAGACGCTTCTGATGAAGAGAAGAAGGCTGCAAAGGCTGCCGTCAAGGCCAGCCAGAAAGAGTTTGTGAAGAAGCTCGCTTCTTACGCAGACTGCTACATCAACGATGCATTCGGCACCGCACACCGCGCACACGCTTCCACAGCCCTCATCGCAGAGTACTTCCCCAACGACAAGATGTTCGGTTATGTGATGGAAGGTGAAATCAAGGCCATCAACACCGTTCTGGAGTCTCCCCAGCGCCCGCTCACAGCAATCATCGGCGGCAGCAAGGTATCCTCCAAGATCGGCATCATTTCCCACCTGCTTGACCTGGTGGACAACCTGGTTATCGGCGGCGGTATGGTTTACACCTTTAAGAAAGCCCTTGGCGGCAAGGTCGGCAAGTCCCTTTGCGAAGATGACCAGCAGGATGTAGCACTCAACGTGCTCTCCGAGGCAAAGAAGAAAGGTGTTAAGGTTTACCTCTCCGACACAGTTGTGGCAGCTGACGATTTCAGCAACGACGCCAACACAATAATCTGCCCCTCCGACAATATTCCCGATGATTACGAGGGTGTAGATGCAGCTCCCGAGGCTGTAGAAAAGTTCCGCGAAGTTATCCTCGCCTCCAAGACCATCCTCTGGAACGGTCCCGTGGGCGTATTTGAGATGCCCAACTTTGCAAAGGGTACCAACGCAATCGCCCAGGCCCTGAAAGAGGCTACCGACAATGGTGCCTTCACACTGGTAGGCGGCGGTGACAGCGTTGCGGCAGTCACCCAGATGGGTTACGCCGACAAGGTCAGCTACGTCTCCACCGGCGGCGGCGCAATGCTCGAGTACCTCGAGGGCAAAGTCCTCCCCGGCATCGCAGCCATCCAGGGCTAAAAACCTGCCCCCCACATACAGGCACAGCCTGCTGATAACAACCACCGGCCACGACTTTTGGCCGGTGGTGTTTTTTTCGCCAGTCCCGTTGAGGCGGTTATTCTCGGTGCATATCTTCTTCTATCTGTCTAATACGCTCACGAAGTTCCTCTACAGTTGGCAACTGCTCTTGTATTTCTTTGATGTGGACATTCTCAAACGATGAGACGCCGATTGGAGTTTGAATGCCTTTGATGGCATATTGCACCTCTGTTGATTCTTTGTCACTGCAAATCAAAAGGCCTATAGTCGGATTCTGCGCCGGCGTCTTAATCAGATCATCCACCAGATTTACATAATAGTTAAGTTTTCCGGTGAATTCTGGCTGGAAAGGAACGGCCTTGAGTTCCACCACTATGTAACAATTCAAATTGATGTGAAAGAAGAGCATATCTAACTTACGGGTTTTGTCTCCAACAACTATTTGCTTTTGCCTGCCCATATAGGCAAAGCCACTGCCCAGTTCAAGCAAAAACCGGGTCAGGTGCTTTTCCAGCTCTGTCTCAAGCGATTCTTCTTTATACCCTTCTTTCAGTGTAAGGAAACCAAAGTCATACGTCTCTTTGGTAATGGCTTGAGCAAGTTCTCGCTGCGGATATGGCAGTTGATCTGCAAAGTTGGTTATGGCACCTCCTGAGGTATGATATAAATCCGATTTAATGCAGTTGATGAGCGTACTCCGGCTCCAGCCGTCGGATATAGTTCGTTTGATATAGAATATGGCCTCTTCTATGCTTTGGCATCGTGTAATAATAATGATATGATGTCCCCAAGGCACAAGCGACAGCACCTCCGGCAATTCTCCACCAAGTTGGTGGTGTTTTATATTGTGCTGTTTCTCAGGCTGTTGTAATTCTCGCACAAGTTGTGCGAGTTTTCCCCCTTGCAATTCTCCAACAACTTGTTGGAGTTTTTCTTTCTCAGGCGAAAAGAACCTATACCACTGCTTCATCCTCCAAATATTTGCAGCGCCGAACCCTTTAGACTCCGGGAACGCCGCCTGCAAATCTAGACTGACCTGTTCCACAATACCGGATCCCCATTTTTCTTCTGCCTTCCTCAAGACCAAATCCCTCCCTAACATCCAGTTGAACCTCAATTGCTCTGAATTAATCCGTATTGCCGCTTTGATCTGCGAACTGCGATAACGAGCTTTAATCTCATTTATCCATTTGACATACTCCTTGTCCACATCAACGTCGTGTATTCTCACGACTTTCTTCTCATATTCTTTCATGACTTTTTTGCCACCAAGATACCCAGATGCTCGTCACAAAACGAGCCATTTTCTCAAATCTTTACGGATTGAGAGCTCGAAAAAAGAAAAAGTTTTTTCAAAAACCGGGAGCGATTTTAGAAACGTCAATGAACCCACCCACTCAGTGCAGAAGCCTCCGCAGCCGCGGGGACGGGTGTGACCGCCGCGAATCTCCTGGCGCTTTGGCAGGACAGAACAACCATCTCAATGACTGGCCACATGATGACTCTGGGTGCTGTCTCGTTCATCATGTGTCCACAAATCCTAGCAGAAGCAGGAAATATCGACCTATAGATGATTCAGAAGGCCACACTATTCATCTTGTGGCCTAGAAACCGGAATAAGCGGCCGGGCGGTTATTCTCGGTGGGACGAGGAGGGCAGTCGGTATAGCCCCCCGCAGCTCCAACGGGATATAACCGCCACCACCCCGGCATGTCAATTGCGAAATATCCAAATCCGAGAGCGAGCTTTTGATAACCACCTGAAATAGAGACATCTGCGTTTATGGAATCCGCTCTAACCAGTCCTGGAGCGGGGATAGAGCGGCTGCCGGAATGGTATAATTCTGTAACATAGGTGTTTACGAAATGTGTTTCCGCGTTCGTGATTTGAAAAATCCCGATTGTGCTAACCTTGGCGACATCATTGTGTTCCGGGCAGAAGCCTTCGCTTGCAAAGGGTGCTTCGCTATTCCGTTCGGTGGCCTTTTCTTCGCTACAAAAATGCCTAAGCTCGAGGACTCGCTCCGGGGCTAATGCCCCTCCGCTCAGACATCTCTCGCTTTTAACGGCATTTTTGGGCGCTGCGAAATAGCACGATGGAAGCCTTAATCGGCTTCCATCGTTTGCACCGGCCCCCTCACTCAAACCGCTCCGACCCTTTCAAGCTGCGGCATCTTCTGCCCGGATCCCGCCCATGACAGGAAGTTTTGATGATGCCGGCATTCGCCAATAGCCGACTCGCTGGGCTTACGCCCTTGCGAGTCTTTATTGCTGCGCTTATTCTGTAACGGGACGGACAGAGAACCCGTAGCAGCGGTTGTCGTAACTGAGTGTTTCACCAATCCAATAGAAGTGGGCGCGGCACGCGCTTGTCGGGTAGCCTGTATCGAGGGAAGATGACCAGTAGAAGTCGGTCTCCCCCGCATAGCCGAGGGAGGCATCGCCCCGGAAGCCAGCAAAGGGCAGGAATATGCTGTTATTGTTTGTGTTGCTGGTAACCAAGTATCCATTCTTGCCGTTCCAGGTAGTACAGACCCAGGTGCATTCTGTTCTTAACTCTGTCCACTCTGCTTCGGTTGGCATTCTCCATGTTCCTCCCCAATTGACAGTAGCGGCGTCATCCTCGGGGTCGAGGACGGTGTTATTGTCTACAGTACCGTAATCACTAATTGTGCAATACTTTGAAAACGGCCCCTCCCAATAATTACTGAATTTATATGATGACCAAGAGTAATCGGATTTCGGCGAGGTCTCGCCCCAAGCAAAGTAATCACCATACTCCTCAGGAGCGGATGCCCCAACGTTGTAGGATGCCCACTTAAGGCCGGACGTCAGATCGAGGTCAATATACCCGTAACCGGATATAGTCCCGGTGGGAGTAAGATTAATAGGAGTATTAACAGTTACAGTGCAAGTAGCAGTAAAACCACCGTCGATGGTCATTGCGGTGATAGTAGCGCTACCTGAACTTAATGCGGTAACGACCCCATTATCGACAGTAGCGACAGAAGTATTGCTTGATGACCAGACTACACCGGGGTGGGTCGCATTAGACGGCGTTACAGTAGCGCTTATAGATGCCGTCCCACCCTCAACAAGATCTAAATGACTCTTATTGAGAGAAATGCCCGTCACACTAACGGGAATGCCTTTACCTGTAACTGGGCGGATAGTTGCCCCATAATAACGATCTCTACTGCTACGATAGACACTAATAACAGGCGCCGTTGGAGAACACTCATAAAGCCAAGCAGACATATCACTATTCAAAGAAGAAGACCAATAGTAGCAGCCACCCCCGCCTCCTAAAGTAAGCCACATAGATCCTGCTCCAGGAAGGAAAATGCTATTTCCATTGGGGCCTGTGACCAGCATTCCTGATCTTTCGTTCCTCTCTGCCTGAGTCCAAGTGCAATTCTCTACCAACTCTGTCCACTCTGCATCTGTCGGCATTCGCCAACTACCGCCACAATTTACGCGAGCGGCATCATCAGTAAGTTCAAGAGTCTTCAAGTTGTCAGGTTCACCATGGTCATCGTCTGAAAAATATTTTGAAAAGGTATAAGGACCATTACCATATTTGTATGAGTCCCAAGAATAACCATTTGATTTGCCCTCTTTCCATACCAGTGGACTCCAACTGGAATAATATGGTTCCGTCTCGCCCCAAGCAAAATAATCACCGCATGCTCCAAGGTAACTTACGAAGCCTGTTGCACATACATTGCAATTCGCCCATTTGAGTCCTGAAGGAAGGCCCAAATCAACCGCCTCAGGAACAAGTTCCTCTACCGTCACTGTACAAGTTGCAGTAAAACCCCCGTCGTAGGTTGTTGCTGTTATAGTAGCGGAACCTTTACTAACTGCAGAAACAACGCCATCCTTATCTACAGCTGCTATTGAAGAATTGCTGGTTGTCCAGATTACATTAGGTTGTGTAGCATTTATGGGGGTTATGGTAGCCGTTAAAGTATCGTGATCCTGTATGATTTGAGTGATACTACTCTCATCGAGAGAAATGCTCTCTACCGGAATTCGTACACCACTATCTGTGACAGGACGAATAGATAATCCATCCCCACGGTAGCCATAATTAATACCAACGCCTCCAGAGCCAATGAAAGCAAATTGATTCTCATACGAGCATAAAAGCGTAGAGGTCATATAGTTACCAGCCGAACCAAAACCTAAAAGATTACTGCCAACCCTAAAACCAGCATAAGGTAAGAAAATGCTGTTGCCGTTGGGGCCTGTAACAGTCTTGCCACTCATCCCGTTTTGTGTGGCTATTGTCCATGTACAATTCTCTATTAACTCCACCCACTCGCTATCTGTAGGTAAACGCCATGAACCGCCTAACTTAATGTGGGCAACATCATCATTCAACTCCAATACAATCTTATTATCAACAGTTCCGCGCCCTACATCTGAAACGTACTTTGAAAATTTGAAATTATCCGATGAATCTCCACTAATCCAATACTTACCACTAGTCGGTGAATATCCGTCGACCTTACCTTCCTTCCAATAATAGCAGGGATCGTCCATTGAGTGACCGCTTGTATAGAACGGCTCTAATTCGCCCCATGCATAATAATCACCAGGTTGTTCCGGAGAGCCTACAAAACCATTCTCACTAAGGTTGCATCTCGCCCATTTTAATCCTGATGGCAGACCGAGATCGATGGCCTCTTCTGACATTGTATCAGGGTTGGCCCCCGACTCTACCCCTTCATATGTAACCGCCGGCATTGAGAGCAGGTTGGAACGGGTGATGGTCTGACTCCTGGTGGTTTTTATCTCCATCTGCTTGTTCTGACTATCGGTAACGGTTACAGTGAAGCCACCGGACATTGTCATAGGAGGCAAAGCGATGATGAAGGCAGTAGCCGTGTTTGCGTCCAGCTGTACTCCATCACCGCAATCAAGTGTAACAGTCTTTGCCGAGGCATCGGTCAGGGTGATTGCAGGTGCGTTATCGCCCGATACTGTCACTTCCGCTGCACCGCAAAGTTTCTCGTTGTTATTGCCGGTTACGCTGATTGAAGCAATAGTTCCAGTTCCCTTAAGTTGGAGTTTCAGCCCTCCGAGAACATTCTTGAACTTAAGGTTGTAATCACTCTTAGAACTTGTAACGGCTGTCATCGGGAAGGCTCCGTTGCCGAAACTTGCAGTCGCATAATACTGGGTAGCAGGAAGGGCTATATCACTGATGATATAAGAGTTTCCGCTCTTGGCGATTTCTGCCGTTGCCGCATACGGATAGAACGCAACATTGTTGACTATTTCACTGCCAGCAACAAATCCGGGGCTTTCAACCTGGTTTAGTGCAGCAGCGGTCTTGCCATCGGATGCATCAGTGACCTGAAAGTGTTGATTGATGGTGCTGCCAACAAAGATGCTTACCTGGTCGCCGTGTTTCCAGCGCACGTTACCGTTTGCATCCATCGATGTCTTTGTTCCAATATCGGGTGCATCGTCAACCATGGCCTCCATAGTAGCGGTGAAGACTTTGCCTTCAGGGGCGAATTCACCCTCTTCTTTGAGCTGGCAACTGCATACTGCCAGAGCGGCCATAAGGCCCAATACTAATCCTTTTTTCATGATATTCATCTTTTCGTTATTCAGCTATCCTACCATTCTCCCTGGGTCTCGGTCACCTTCTCGGTCTCGCTGGAGCAGATTACACTCTGAGAGCCAACAGAGAGCACTTCACACATAGGAGCGCTATACGTCATGGCTATTGACAGATAGTCGTTGTTCTTAAAAATGTTCATAGTGATATTGTTACTTTTTAATGATGTCCTTCCGGGAAAACACAACACCTCTGCAAACCCGCTAAAAGCAGATCTGCCACAAAAGCGCCCTGCGGGCGCAACTCGCTGAGAATTAAATTATTATACCCCCCCCCGACGAATTGTAGGGCGGTTGTTGAAGATATTGCGGGGGCGAAAGTCATGAAGTGGTTAATATTCAATGCAATATACGCATTCTTTCTGGAAGACACAAACACCCTGTAAAGAAGACCTGCCACAACAGAATCATATAGAGGTTATTCCGGCATAGTTATTCGTGGCCGGTCGGGGCAAATTGTCCCGACTGACCACGGAGTACATCAATTGGGGGCCTTCAGCAGGGTTCAAAGGTGGTCGGTGTTTTTCATATCAAAACTTGTTCTTAGTACCCCACAATCATGTCTCGCCAAAGCGCTAGGAGATCCGCGGCGGTCTAACCCGTCCCCGCGGCAGTGGAGGCGCCAAAGACATCTAAGAGGGAAAAGGGTTGCGCTCCCGCCATAGTTTCGTGGAGCCTTTTTCAAAACGTAGGGGCGCTTTGGCTGGACCGCAGGCGTGGAGCAAAGTGCAGATAAAGTCCGTAGCTTGAATGCTTTCAATGGCAGATTTTTGCCCAGAAAGCATTGCAAGCGAAGGTTTCTGCACTTTGCGGTATAACTGAGGGGGCTTTTGCAAGCCGCGTATCTGTCGGCCTGCTTTTTGCAGCCTGTGACTTATCGGTTCTGACAGAGGAGGAACTGCAAACTTATACCAAAGATGTCATGACAACAGAAATCGACCGCCAGAATATCATTTACACCGCCAGGATGGACGGCAAGGAGGAGGGCCTGGCTGAAGGACGTGAGGTAGAGAAAAGAGAAAATGCCCGAAACTTCAAAAATCTTGGCGTTGACATCGAGACTATAATGAAAGCCACCGGGCTCAGCGAAGAGGAAGTCAATTCGTTATAGCACCTTCACAAAAAAACCGGCCCCGCATAAGCGAGGCCGGCTCTTTTATGTAATAGTGGACAATAACTACTCCGGACGCATTGTCTTCACGTAGTCACAGGAGCGCTTGACGCTCTCGTAGGGGTTGCTCCCCTCGGGGAATCCTTCCTGCTCCACTATCTGGTATTTCATACCGGCAAGGGATGCATACTTATAGATCTCCGAGAAGGGAACGATGTTGGTGGCGGGATCTCCGACCTCGATTTCATCCTTCACGTGCCACATATAGAAGCGGCCGGGGTTGGCCTTGAACAGTTCCACGATATCGGCACCGCCCACGGTTGCCCAGTAGAGGTCCAGTTCAAAGAAAACCTTGTCGGGATCGGTGTTGGCCAGAAGGTAGTCGTACCAGGTTATTTCGGAACCATCCTCCTGGGTGTACTTGAACTTGAACTCGTTGTCGTGGTTGTGATAGCCAAACTTGAGTCCCTGCTCATTGCACATTTCACCCACCTTATTGTAGAGTTCGCAGTAACGGGCCAGGGTCTGGAGAGAATCGCAGGCCATAGCCGGAGCAACAATCGCGATGCATCCGGCTGCGGAGTGATGCCCGATTGCACGGCGCCACCACTCGACACAATCTTCCATAGGCGTACGGTCGGGATTGGGGCCGTTGGTGTGGGAGCAGAGCACCTGCAGGCCGTTCGCCTCGCAGAGAGACTTGAACTCCCCAGGCGTGCGGCCGTAGAAGAGCCCAGCCTCATCATTGTAGTTAGCCATCTCCACAAAAGAGTAGCCGGCCTCAGAAATCTTGGCCAGCCCCTCGTCCAGCGGATCGAGATACGACCTTACAGAATACATCTGAAGGCCTATAAAATCGTTTGCGCCCTTCTCCTTGCAGCCGGAAGCCGCAAAGAGAGAGAGCGTCAAAACGATTGCCGTGAAAAATCTTTTCATGGCAAATATGTCCGGGATTAGAGCTCCTTAACCTTAAGGTTGCGATACCAGACGGTGTCACCGTGGTCCTGAAGACCGATGTAACCCTCGTGGTTCTCGCCACCTACGTTGAGGATGTACTGATAAGACTCGGGCATGTTAGCCTCGGAGAACTTGCTGTTGTTGATCATCTCCTCCCACTTCGGAGTCCAGAGGTGATACTCAACTACAGGCTCGCCGTTCTGATAGTGAACAACGGTACCTTCAAACACCATGATCTTGGCAGTGTTCCACTCCCCTGCGGGCTTGGCGTTCTGCGGATTGGCAGGGATGATGTCATACAGGGAAGCGCTCTGGCGGTTGCCGTCGCGACCAAGCTTAGCGTCGGGGTGACGCTCGTTGTCAAGAATCTGGTATTCAGGGCAGGTCTGGAAGATAGAGAGACCGGGAACCTCCTGTGCGAGGTAGAAGACGCCGGAGTTTGCACCCTCGGAAACCTTCCACTCAAAGGTGAACTCAAAGTTTTTGAACTTGGTGGTGTAGATGATGTCACCGCCGTCAACTGCGCCAGCCTCACCGCGGCCGCTGCCGTTGATCTTTATGCAACCGTCCTCGATGGTCCAGGCACCGGGAACATGGTCGGTGTTATAACCGCGCCAGCCTTCAAAAGTCTCGCCGTCAAAGATAGCCACTGCGTCGTCTGCAGCTGCATCAGCTGCGGCAGGAGCTTTCTTTTTGTTCTTACATGCGCCAAGAGAGAGCACCATGAGGCAGAGAACTGCCAATGCAAATATTTTCTTCATAATTTATAAGATTGTTATGGTTTAGTCGGGCATATTAGGCAGTGCGTAACCCTCGCGGTAAGTGTGCTTGATAAGCTCTGCTGCGAAAGCCTGTGCATTGATAGGATCGGTGTATTTGTCCTCGAAAGTCGGGTGACCATCGTGTACGCTGAAGCCATCCTTAACCTTGAACTGGATAGTCTCGTCGGGGTTGATATTGGTGAACTTCATATTCTTGCCGTCCCAGGCGAGCTCACGGTTGAGGCCCTGCAGACGAACTGCGAGGACACCCATAACAACCATCTCGTTCAGAGGACCTGCAAACTGGAAGTCAGACTTGCAAGGTACGCGGTTCTCCTTGGACTCCTTGCAAGCGCGGACGAAGTCCATATGGTGATCCTGATTCTCTACCTCGCGGGTAGTGCTTGCTGCGGGGATGGGTTTGCCGCTGAGCAGCCAGGGGTTTACACCGTAGCAGCCGCATACCAGGACATCCTTGGTTCCGTAGAAAATAGCTGCACCGCCGCTCTGGTTCATATTCCTGCCGATAGGCCAGCCTGCAGGGAAGTCAGGCTTCAGGCCGCCGTCGTACCAGGTAACCTCAACCTCGGGCATAGCCACCTTGGGCATATTGTCACGAGCGGGGAAGCGGAACTTAACTATCTGTGCGTTAGGTGCGCAGTCAATCATCAGGTTGGTAGAGCTACCCTGGCATGCAACGGGGCTGCCGAGCTTGAGGGCGTCAACTACCGGCTGGAGGATGTGGCAAGCCATATCTCCGAGTGCACCGGTACCGAAATCCCACCAGCCACGCCAGTTCCAAGGGTGATAGATGGAGTTGAAGGGACGATACTTGGCGGGGCCGATGAACAGATCCCAGTCGAGAGTGTCGGGGATGGGATCCACGCCTGCAGGAGTCTCCAGACCCTGGGGCCATATCGGACGGTCGGTGAAAGCGTCAACCTTGCGTACCTCACCGATGAGACCGCTCTGGATAGCCTCGATCACCTGACGGGTTGAGTTGAGAGATGCACCCTGGTTACCCATCTGGGTTGCAAGACCGTTGGCTGCAGCCAGTTTGGTGAGCAGACGGGTCTCGTAAACTGTGTGGGTCAGAGGCTTCTCGCAATATACGTGCTTACCCATTGCAAGTGCCTGAGCCGCGATGCAGGCGTGAGTGTGGTCAGCAGTACCGATTACCACTGCGTCAAACTCGTTGCCGATCTCGTCGAACATCTTGCGGTAATCTTTGAACTTCTTTGCGTTGGGGAAGCGTGCCATCTCGTTGGCTGCATAGTTCCAGTCGCAGTCGCACAAAGCGACGATGTTCTGGGACTCCATACCGTTGATGTCAGCTGCACCACGGCCGCCGATACCTACACCTACGATGTTGAGCCTGTCAGTAGCTGCAGCTTTCTTAGCCTTCTTGGGGGCTGCTGCTGCAGTAGTTGACCAGAACGGAGTAGAAGCGATGGCGGCAGCACCTGCAGCCATTGCGCTTGTTTGAAGGAATGACCTTCTTGACATGTTTTTACTCATACTCGGTAAATGTTTATAAAATATTGATTAATTGTTGTTTAAAGTCTCTTGACGCGGACGTTGCGGATCCACAGGCGGTCGCCGTGGCCCAGGAAGCCGATATAGCCGCTCTTGCGTTGCAGGCCCGGGTGCTCGTTGCCGTCGATAGTGCCGTTCTTGCTGGCCTCCACGATGTCACCCTCGGTAACTACCTGGCCGTTTACAGTAACGCGGATGTAGCTCCCTTTCATGTAAATCTCTTCGCTGTTCCACTCGCCCACAGGGTTGAGGGCATCGCGGTTCTTGGCGGGGATGATACCGTAGAGCGAGCCGTGGTACTGATAAGGTGCCAGCCAGCCCTTGTAGATATCGTTGTAGTGGTCCAGAATCTGCACCTCGTAACCCTCATAAGCAGAGTCACCCACACCGGGAGAGCGAACGCCCACACCGTTGTTGGCGCCGGGGGTGAGCTTGAACTCAAAACGATAGATGAAGTCGGCATACTCCTCGTTGGTATAGAGGTCTCCGACCCAGTTGCCGCCGCGGCTGCGACTCTCAACGGCAATGACGCCGTCTTTCACGTTATAATCTACTTTGTTGCCGTGCCACTTGTGAAGGCTGGTGCCGTCAAACAGCATTTCAAAGCCCTCTGCCGCCTCTTCCGGGGTAAGTTTTGTGGGCTCTACGCTCGGAAGCTCGTGGATGTAAAGGTCGCGGTAAGCGATGCGGCTGCCGTGTGCCTGCAGCTCGATGAATTCCTCAGCGGGAATGGGGAGGTCGCGGTTCCAGTAGTTCTCAAGAACGATGTTGTCCACTACCAGCTGGCCGTTGAGATAAACGGTCACGCGCTCGCCCTGCATACGGATGTAGAAACTGTTCCACTCGCCCACAGCGTTGTCTGCGATTACCAGGGGGATGCGCTCCGTCTTCTGGTTGTTATAGAGTCCGCCACTGCCGACCTGTGCGCCAACCCAGGTACGGGCGGTGTCCCAGATCTGTACCTGAGGGCAACTGCGCAGATAGATACCTGCATCACCCTCTTTCTGGCCGGGGTAAATCTTCCAGTCGAGATACATCTCAAAGTCTTTGTATTTCTTGGTGGTGCAGAGGTTGTCGTATGCATGACCCACAAACTCGATGTTGCCGTTGGCAACCACCCAGTTTTCTGCCATCACCTTGTCTGCCTTTGCCTGAGCTGCTGCGAGCTGCTTAGCAGAGAGTTTGTAACGGAGGAACGGGTCACCCTCACCATATTCGTTGGTGGGGATCATACCCTGCCAGCCAGTGAGGTCTTTGCCGTT
Source organism: Bacteroidales bacterium (assembly GCA_017529425.1). Classification (GTDB taxonomy): domain Bacteria; phylum Bacteroidota; class Bacteroidia; order Bacteroidales; family UBA932; genus Equibacterium. The sequence goes on from JAFXNQ010000039.1 coordinate 52,168, forward strand.
GAACATTGATACATAACCGGGGTCGTCGGTGGGAACTGCAGCGAGATAATTCTCTATGCGCTGCAAATCGTAAGGATAGTCGCGACCGGTGTCGATGCCTTTGATGCGGTTCATGACCTCCACGATCTGCGGACCGTAGAAGTTAGGGTTGCTGGTAGCGATGCGGCGGATGGCGTTGGCAGCCTCCACCTCGGTCTCCTTGCTGTCAAGGAACTTGGCAGCATACATGATGCCCTGGAATGCGCCGGTCTCACCGATCTTTTCCAGGATGGCGTTCTTCTGCTCCGGGCCGGGTGCATAATCCATAATTGCGCGGTAGCGGAGCAGGCGCTGTGCGCCGGGCTCTTCGGCCATCTCCACTTTATTGAGGTATGCCGCAATAGCAAGCAGGGTGAGTTCGTTGTTGTCTGCATTCTTGCTCAGGATGTCAATAATCTGAGGCATGCTGGCAACGTGGATTATCATCGGCCAGTAAGCCGCCTTGCTCTGGGGAGTAACGATATTATTGCGGTTGGAGAGGAGTTCGTATTTCTCAGCATCGCTCTTACCCTCCATAGCCGCCAGGATAGCGTCCTGAATCCTTGCGCGGTTAGCCTCGCCGCTGCTCTCCAGCAGGGAGTAGAGGGTCAGCAGGTCATCACCCTCTGATACTGATGCCAGGGCAGAGAAAGCTGCATCGCCCACCTGCTTGCTGTCATCAAACAAGCTGCCGAGTACCAGGGATTTATAGTTGAGTGCCTCGCGCTGGCTGATGAGGTTCAGGATAGCCTGTTTGCCGGCATCGCCCGCCTTGTCAAAATAGGGAGCCACGACATCTGCCACACGGCCGGGGATACAGCGCAGGCAGGACTCGGCAAGTGCCACGTCGTCTGCATTGCTGCTGGTGAGCATCTTGGCCATCGTGGGAAGGGCGCAGCCGCAGCCGGATTTGGTGAGAGCCCAGGCAGCCTCCTTGCGGACGCGTGCGTCAGCATCGGAAAGATAAGACTTGAAAGTCTTGGAGAGCGATTTGTCTTTAAGTTCGCCCAGCCACCAGATGAGGTCGGCCTTGTTCTCTGAGCTCTTCACTTTGGGGAGAGCCTCCACGATAGCGGTCTTAGCCTCGTCTACATCGCCCACCTTATAGAGCATGTCAAACAGGGAGACATTGTCCACACCCTTAGTTACTGCCTTCACCAGGTCTTTGACCTTGGTTGCCGGAGTGGTGCCGGGATCAAACTCAGAGGTTGTAGTAACATTCTTGCCGTCATAGTTCTCTCCCAGGAAAAGGAGCTGACGGACAAACAACTGTTTGATGGTTTCATCTTTGGCCTTGTCGGCATAACCCTTGAATGCTTCTTTCACATTCTCGAGGGTCTCGCCGCCCATCTCGGTAGCCTTTGTGGTGATGGCGCTCAGGGCAAACTCAACGGGAACCATAGAGTCGTCCTGCTTCTCCAACATATTGTAGAGCAGGTCCATACCCTCTTTTCCAGTACCGATGAGCTCGGTGGCAAGCTCGTTATAGAGCTTCATGTCCTTAGCGGGGAACTTTGCCAGGGCGTCACCCACTATGGTGTTGGCTTTACGCTGATTGGGCTGAGCCTGCACGCCAAAGCATACGAGCAGCAGCGCAACTATTACTAAGCTTTTGAATATCTTTTTCATTGTTTCTCCTCCCTTTAATTAAATTGTCCAGGGTTTACGCATCGGCTGGTAAACTAAACGGTTTGCAGCATCGTCGTTGATAAACTCCTGCTTTTCGGAGTCAAAGTAGAGAGTGCGACCAAGCTGCAGTGCCACTGCACCGATGTTGACCAGGGTGCAGCTGCGGTGGCCGTTGATTTCGTTGAGGGCGAATTTCTTGCGAGTGCGTACACACTCCAGGAAGTCTGTCTCCTGCGGCTTGGGATCGGGGAAGTCTGCGAGCTTGTCTTTCCAGCCGGGGATGTCGCAGATGAAGTTGTTGTAAACGTTGCCGTTCGGACCCTGGATGTACGGGGTCTTGGGGTCGCCAAAGTCTTCGCCCCAGAGGACGATCTTGCAACCGTCGGCATAAGTGTAGACAATCTCGCGCCATGTGCCGGCTGCATCGTAGTGCTGCTGAGGCGCGTCGATTTCAACCTTGACGGGGCTCTCGTTGTCCTTGCCCAGCAGATACTGAACGGGGTCAAGATAGTGCTGGCCCATATCGCCCAGTCCGCCGGCATCGTAATCCCAGTAGCCGCGGAAAGTATCGTGGCAACGGTGCTCGTTGTACGGCTTGTAGGGTGCGGGACCCAGCCAGAGGTCGTAGTCGAAATAGTCGGGAATGGGCTGGGGATCCAGATGCTCCTTACCTACCCAGAAGAATTTCCAGTCGAAACCGGTGTGCTTGGACACTGTCACGGTGAGGGGCCAGCCAAGCAGACCGCTGTCAACCAACTTCTTGAGCGGAGCCACCTCGGTGCCGAGACCGTAGAAGGTATCCTCAAAGCGGAACCAGGTGTTAAGACGGAAAATTGTGTTGTAGCGTTTCATCGCCTCTACAACTCTCTTGCCTTCACCAATGGTACGGGTCATGGGCTTTTCGCACCATACATCCTTACCTGCCTTGGCAGCCTCTATAGACATGATTGCATGCCAGTGAGGCGGGGTGCAGACGTGCACTATGTCCACGTTGGGGTCATGGATAAGGTCCATGAAGTTGTGATAGCAGGCTACCTGTCCGAATCCTGCCTCTTTAGCCATGTTCTCGCCCCTTCTCAGCCTGGTCTCATCTACATCGCAAACTGCAACCAGACGGTCGGGCATGTGAAAGTGGTGGCCGCGGCCGATACCGCCGAAGCCGATGATACCCTTGGTGAGCTGGTCGCTGGGGGCAATGTAACCTTTACCGCCGAGCACGTGGCGCGGCAAGATGGTGAACGCAGCCACAGCCGCTGTTCCCTTGAGGAATTGTCTTCTGCTTGTCATGTCTTTTATTGTTATTTAACTGATATTAAATCTGTTATAAGATATTTCGGTCCGTTTTGGTTCAATATCTGTCAAAATTAAGTATTTTTCGTGGAAAAACACCTCCCCATAAAGAAAAAAGAGAGGATTATTTCCTCTCCATTTCTCTTCTCAAGTCTTTCTCTTTTATGGACTCCCGCTTGTCAAACTCCCGCTTGCCCCGGGCAAGGGCGATTTCAAGTTTTGCGAACCCCTTGTCGCTTATGAAAATCTTTACCGCGACTATGGTCATTCCCTTCTCCCGCGTGGAGCGCTGCAGCCGGCGCAGTTCCCGCCGGGTTAGCAGCAGTTTGCGGTCACGCATCGGGTCGTGCCGGTTATAGCTCCCCCACCAGTACTCTGCCACGTTCATATTGCGGACATATAACTCACCATCAACAAAATAGCAATAAGCATCAACCAGGGAGGCCTTCCCCGCCCGGATAGATTTAATCTCGGTGCCGGAGAGCACAATTCCGGCCGTGAACTTCTCAATGAACTCGTAATCAAAGGAGGCCCGGCGGTTCTTTATGACTATGGTGCTCTTTGCCTTTGGCATAATCAGCTGTCTGTTTTTCGGAAAGATCGTCTTCAACGTCCGCAAATATAGCATAAAAAACGTACCTTCGCTGTATGTTCGAGGAATACGATATCGTTTGCGTGCTGGGACCTACCGCCTCCGGAAAGACGCGTTATGCAGTTGACCTGGCCCGCAGGATGGGGGCGGAGATACTCTCTGCCGACTCCCGGCAGGTTTACCGCGGTATGGATATCGGCACCGGAAAGGACCTCGATGAATACGGCGATGTCCCTTACCATCTGATTGACATAGTCGATGCAGGCACCAAATACGACATATACCAGTATCAGCGCGACTTTGAGCGGGCATATCGCGGCATTATCCAGCGTGGCAAAAGAGCGATAATATGCGGAGGGAGCGGCCTTTACATAGAGGCGGCCTGCTGCGGCTACTCCCTGCCCGACGTACCGGCCGACCCCGCCCTGCGAGCAGAGCTTGAGAAATATGACGATGAGACCCTGATAGCGCGCCTGGCCAGCCTTAAGACGCTCCATAACCATACTGACTACGACACCCGCCGCCGGCTGATCCGCGCCCTGGAAATCGCAATCTGGGAGAGCACCCACCCCGTGGAGCGGAGCGAATACCTCCCCAAGAAGACAAAATTTATCGGAATCTCTGTCTCCCGGGACGAGCGGCGCGAGCGCATTGACCGCCGCCTGGACGAGCGCCTGGCTGCAGGGATGACAGATGAGGTCAAAAGACTTCTGGATAGCGGCATCGCTCCGGAAGACTTGATCTATTACGGCCTGGAATACAAGTTCGTGACCCGCTACCTGATTGGCGAGCTCACCTATGAAGAGATGAAAAGCGGCCTCAAGACCGCTATTCATCAATTTGCGAAACGTCAGATGACCTGGTTCCGCGGTATGGAGAGGAGGGGGATAGAAATCGAATGGGTAGACCCTATACGGTCATAATCTCCTTCTCTTTCAACTCCAGAACCTCATCAATCTTTTTCACAAACTTGTCGGTGAACTTCTGAACCTTCTCCTCGTCGTCTTTCTCCACATCTTCCGGCAGGCCCTCTTTCTGTAATTTCTTAAGAGACTCCATGGCCTCGCGACGGGCGTTGCGCACGCTCACCTTTGCAGTTTCACCGGCAGTACGGGCCTTCTTGACCAGTTCGCGACGGCGCTCCTCTGTGAGGGCGGGGACATTGATGCGGATTACCTCGCCGTTATTCTGGGGGGTAAAGCCCAGGTTGGCGTCCATTATAGCCTTCTCTATGGTGTGAATCATGCTCTTGTCCCAAGGCTGGATAAGCATGGTCTTGGCATCGGGAGTGGTTATGTTGGACATCTGGGGCAGCGGGGTGGCTGCTCCGTAATAGTTAACTATCACAGAAGCAAAAACCTCGGGGTTGGCCTTACCTGCCCGGTAGGTTTTAAGCTCCTCCTGGAGATGCGTCACCGCATCCTCCATCTTCAGCTCGGCATATTCGAGCAATTCGTTGGCTTTATCAATCATATACGTAGTATTGATTTATCCGTTGCTGACCACCGTGCCGAGATCCTTGCCCGCCACGATTCCTTCCAGCGTACCCTCATCCTCCATCTTGAACACCACGATTGGGATGTCGTTCTCTCGACAAAGGGTAAACGCTGTGGCGTCCATCACCTTCAAATTGTCTGCCAAAGCCTTTTCAAAGGTGAGGGTATGATATTTCTTTGCATCAGGGTTCTTCATGGGATCGCTGTCGTAAACGCCATCTACCTTTGTCCCCTTTAGGAGCGCGTCCGCCCCGATTTCGCAGGCACGCAGGGCGGCTGCGGAGTCGGTGGTGAAGAAGGGATTGCCGGTGCCGCCGGCGATGATTGCCACGCCACCGTTCTTCATGACCTCGACCGCCTCATCGCGAACGTAATATTTGCACATCGGCTCTACGCGGGTACTTGAGAAAACCTCTGCGGGCACCCCCTCCGCCTTGATGAACAGCGAAAGGCCGATGGAGTTGATGATGGTGGCGAGCATGCCCATCTGGTCGCCGCGAACCCGCTCAAAACCAGCCCCGGCACCCTGCAGGCCGCGGAAAATATTGCCGCCACCTACCACAATCGCCACCTGGGCACCACTCTTTGCCACTGCGGCTATCTGTCGTGCAAACGTGGATATAGTTACCTCGTCCAAACCCTTCCCTGAGGCACCTGCAAGGGCTTCTCCGCTGAGTTTGAGAAGAATCCTGTTGTATTTCATAGCTTGATTTTTCAATTAAATACTAACAAAAGTATTCAAAGATTATGTTATTTACAACTTTAGGGTTAACTTTGCGCCACTTAAAGGAAAAAGAAACAAAAATCATAACTATGGCAAAACTCTTCACATCTTCTATCGGCAAAAAGCTCATTATGAGCGTCACCGGTCTGTTTATGATTCTCTTCCTGACCATGCACATGGTGCTTAACTTCACCAGCGTGTTCAGTGCAGAGACTTTCAAGGCTGTGTGCGATTTTATGGCGCTTCCGATTGTGACCATCATGGTCCCCGTCCTTGCCGCAGGCTTTATCTTCCACATTATCTACGCCTTCGTACTTGAAATCGGGAACATGAAGGCTCGCGGCGGTGCCAAGAGGTATGAAGTTTCCAATAAGGCTGCTACCGATTCCTGGGCTGCCCGCAATATGATCTGGCTGGGCATCATCGTGCTTTGCGGTCTCTGCCTCCACCTCACCCACTTCTGGGCAGACATGCAGCTGGCCGACCTCACCGGCGGTGAGGCTGCAGACCCCAATATGCTGCTGGACCAGACTTTCGGTTCATGGTGTCTCACCATAATTTATCTGATATGGTTCTTTGCCCTTTGGATGCACCTCACCCACGGTTTCTGGAGTGCCTTCCAGACCATCGGCTGGAGCAACAACGTATGGTACAAGCGTACCAAAGTGATCGGCATCATCTATGCTACCTTGCTGATGGGCGGTTTTGCAGTCACTGCAATTGTTGCCTGCCTGAGAGCTAATGGTATTCTCTAACGTAGATAGTCCTCGATAATCGAGTCACAAATAAAGAATTTATCGCGGGGGATGCGGAAACGCTCCCCCGCTTTTTCTAATATCCCCTGATCAGTAATCAGAGATTTCTCCACGCCGCGCGAAGTGCGGAGGCCAAGCATGATGCGTTCGTTGTAAATGTCATCAGGGGTCAGGTGCTCTTCCCCTCCTTTGGGTAGATTACCAGCCTCCAGCGCAGAGCAATACTCCTCCAGCGAAGATGGATTCCACTGCCTCAGGTCATTGCCATCAAAAGAGTGGGCAGCCGGACCCAGCCCAAGGTATGCGGTGCGGTCCCAGTATGCACTGTTATGGCGCGAATGGCGACCCGGGCGGCAGAAATTTGACACCTCGTACTGCTCGTAACCAGCCTTCTCCAACTCTTCCTGCAGCATGGCGTACTGGTGCGCACATATTTCATCGTCAGGTTCGGCATATTTCCCCTGAGCCGCCTGTTCCGCCAGAGTGCTCTCCGGATCTATGCTCATCTGGTAGGCGGAGATATGTTCCGGAGCAAGCCCTGTGGCCCGCTTCAGAGTGTCGAGCCACTGCTTGTCTTCCAGGCCGGCGAAGCCGAATATCAGGTCGATGGAAATGTTGTCAAAGTCCGCCTCGCGCAACTTTTTGAACGCCTCTATGGCGGTGGCGGCGCAATGGCGACGGTTCATCCATCTGAGATGCCGGTCGCAAAACGACTGCACCCCCATACTGATACGGTTCACGCCTGCCTCCTTCAAAGCAGGCAGCAGACCGCTGCAGGTTGCCACATCCTCGGGATTGACCTCAACTGTGAACTCCTCCACCGCACCCAGGTCAAAACTCGCCGCAAGCATATCTCGTATAGTCCGGAACTCGTCCGGGGAGAGCAGCGACGGGGTCCCGCCGCCAAAGTAGAGGGTTTTAACCACCCCCTGCCCCTTAAAATAATCGCGCCGCAGGGCGATTTCACCGCCAAGGGCCTCGATATAACGGGTATGCGTCCCCTGCCGGGGGCACACCTCGGAATAGAATCCGCAATAAGTGCAGAAAGAGGCACAGAACGGGATATGGAGATATATCCCGGCCAAAACTATCTCAGAATAAGGTCAGCGCTGCCCAACTTACCGTCGGCACTGTAAACGTCAACAGAATAGGTACCCTTGGTAAAATTGCCGTCGCCGGAGAAGTAGATGCTCATCTCCACCTCGCTCCCCTGGTAATCAACCTCGCGGGATGCGCTGCACACCATCTGCTCGCCGCCGGCGGTGAACATCTTCTGGTCTCCGGAGGTCATCAGGATGCCGTCAGGCCCCTTGACGCGGATATAGACGCGCCTGTAACCCGTCTTTGCGAGTGCATTCTCTATAAGGCAGAGGTCGGTGCGGAGTTTGACCACACGACTGCTGCGGTCGGTCGCACTGCCGCTGCCGTTGATGCCGACCAGCGCTATGCCACGGGCCTTGAGCACACTTCCCTTTGAAACCTGTTTCTCCAGATTGTCGGTGGTATTGCGCAGTTCGTCGTATTTCTTGCGGCTGGCATCGGCCTCCTTCTTGGCGTTGGTGACCTCCTCACGCAGGGTAGAATTCAAGTTATTGAGGGAGTCTATCTGAACTATGTAGTGTTTCATAATGGAGCGCATCGTACCCAGCTCATTCTCATACTTCTTGATCTGGGCTCGGTTGGTCGCCTCAGTCTTCTTCAGGCGCTCAATCATCTGGTCGACCTTCTCGCGCTCTACCGCCAGCGAGTCAGAGAGCATCGTGCTGCTGGTCTGCAATGAATCGTAGTCGCTGCGCAGGGCTATCATCTGCTCCGTAAGATCGGCCTTCTCTACCTTGAGCTGGGTCACGATCTTACTGTTGTTAATCCAGATAATCACCAGGGCTATCAACAGTATCGCCGCCAGCATACCCAGGGCGATTATTATTTTCCTTAATTTCTCGGCCGTTTCCATATGCTCAAGTATTATGTTATTTGATACAAAAATAGTTAAATTTGCAATAATCAAACCATTTAGTCACATGAAATACCTTATTCGCTCGCTGAAATATCTGTTGTACTTTGTAGTTATATTTTTCCTGTGCCTGGTGATTGTGTCTGTTTTCTCCCACCAGAGCCTCGCCAACATTCCAGCGCTTTTCAAAGAGGGGTCTATGCTGCCCATCTGCCTCATCTTCCTTGGAGTTGCAGCGCTTTACCCCGCCCTGGGCTACCGCAAGGGGCGCCTGAACCTGGACGGCGAATGGAAAGAATATCGCAGTGCCGTTGTGGAGACAATGGAGGGGGCCGGCTACCAGTTGGTTAGCGAGGACGACAACAAAATGGTCTGGCGCAGCACCCGGGCGCTGATCCGCCTCACCCGCATGTGGGAGGACACCATCACCTTTGAGCGGCAGGAAAACGACCCTTATCTGGTGCTGGTGGACGGTCCCAGCCGTGACACTTTCCGCATTGTGGGCGCCGTATACTATAACTATCGAATGTCCCACCCTCAAAGCGAAGAGTAGATGAAAACGGTCAAATATTACGCAAATGACGTAGAGGCCCAGATGGACCGCTCCCTGCTGGAGGCGGAGGGAATCCAGTGCCGCGTCCTCAACGAGAATATGAATTACGCGGGCTATTTTGCCGGCAGCAATTTCGATATCCAGCTGGTTGTTGCCGACGAAGACTACGGGCAGGCTCTCGCCATCCTGAACGCCGGAGCCGGAGTATGTGAATCATTCCCGGGAGCTGACGGTGGCGAGCAACGAGTCGGCGACTGAGAGCTGGGCGTAGAAGTCTGCGCCAAAGGCGGCGACAATGGGCTCTTTAAGGAACTTATATACCTTGATGCCTTCGCGGCGGCCTTTTTCAAATGCGCACTTGCAGAGGTTCCAACGATGCAGGTTCAACGCCTTGCTCCCGTCGGAAAAAGTTATCACACGTATCGGATACAGGCGGCAGGAGATGGGCTTTACAAAATCGCACTTGCCGGTGATGTGAGCGCGTTCTACCGCGCAGAGGCAGTTGCCCTCTTCAAAGAAGGTAAAGGCGCAGGGATTGTCCGGATTCTCACAGAGGGTCTTGTTGCCGGTGGCTTCGCGCTCGGCGGGGGACATATCCATCAGCGGCGTCACCATATCTCCGTCGCCGTCAATCTCATACAACCCGGTCTTGCGTACGCAGGAATGTCCCTGGGGGGTCAGTAATGGGCTGTATGCCGGCCAAGCCTTCTCCAAAGCCTCCTCCTCACCCCTGTCCAGCGGCGCTCCGCTCTCTCCAATCACGCAGCAAGCCCCCTTGCACTCGGCATAGTCGCACGCAAAGTACTCGGTCAGTATCTCGTCCGAAACCAGTATATCATCAATCGATATCATTGCGGCCGATGTAGGCAATGATAATGTCTGCGAGTTCCTCTTCTGTATGGCCGTCTGCGCTGATTACAATGTCGTAGTTGCGCAAATCATAGCGGCTCACTCCAGCGTAGCGCTTCACATAATTCTCTCGCGCACTGTCCAGTTTGTTGATTAGCTCCGCTGCTTCCGCTTCAGAAACGCCATGCTTTGACACGACCCTCTGGATACGATGCTGAATCGATGCCGTGATAAATACATCCAGCTTGTTGGGATGATTCTTGAAGACAAAGAAGCCTGAACGTCCGGCCACGACACAGGAGCCCATTGCTGCAAAACTTTTGAGAATCTCAACCTCCGCTTTGAAAAGATCGTCTGTTGTGACAGCGGAACCTATCTCCTTGCTGTATCTTGACTTGAAGCCTAATGCATCCATGGTGGGCATCGGGGATACTTTGGATACGATATCAGCAAGCCAGCCCTTCTTTTCTCCTTTAAGATGCTCTATCTCTTCTGCTCTGAGATTGAATCTTTTCTCAAGCGTTTCCAGCAAGAATTTATCGCAGTAGCGTGCGTCGAGTCTCTCTGCCAGTATGGCGCCGACGGTATGACCGCCTGAACCAACCTCACGGCTGATGGTGATAACAAAAGGGGTGTTTGTATTCATAATGCTCAATATTTTTTACCGGAGACGGAAAGCCATATAGGTTATAGGCAAACCCTCTGCAAGGAATTTCTGTTCGTAATATGTTTTAACATTGAGGATGTCATCCTCGGTGACGCGGCCGGAGCCATAAATATCGTTGTTGGCTTCAAGAATCTCCAGATTCTGTTCACGGGCCACCTCAAGGGTATACTCGTGCAACAGCTGGCTGTCGGTCTTGAGATTGACTATGCCGCCCGGCTTGAGGAACGCACGGTAACGGTCCAGGAACACCGGCGAGGTGAGCCGGCGGTTGGCGCTCTTGGGCTGCGGGTCGGCAAAGGTTATCCAGATTTCCGATACCTCGCCCGGGGCGAATATCGATTTAATAAAGTCGATGCGGGTGCGCAGGAAAGCCACGTTGGGCATCTGGTTCAGAGTGGCAAACTTGGCCCCTTTCCATAGCCGCGCTCCTTTGATGTCCACCCCGATATAGTTTACATCCGGGTTACGCTGGGCCAGCGCAATGGAATATTCCCCCTTACCGCAACCCAGCTCCAACACTATAGGATTGTCGTTGTGGAACACATCGCGTCCCCAATTCCCCTTGAGCGGATGGTTGCCGGAGAGCATCTGTTCCGTCGTGGGCTGGATCAGGCAGGAGAATGTCTCGTTCTCTGCAAATTTGAAGAGTTTATTCTTGCTCATCGTACACCCCTTTATATGAAAAACCTAACGCCATGATACGGTTCTGGTCAATCTCGTCCTTTGCGGAGACAAGCACCCTCCAGCGCCCGGGAATAGTGTCGCATGTAATGTTCTTTCTCCATCCCCACTGATTGTCAAGAGCGCCACCGCGCCGCTTGAACTGGACTTGCGCCCCGCTCCCGAGCGCATTTTTCTGGCGGACATTGCTCACCACCGGGAAAGCCACCGTCTCTTTATATGACTCGTGGCTGGGAGATATTACCTCAAAAGTAAGATCCACCGTCTCCTTGTAAAGCCGGGTGGCATCCAGCCTGCAAACCACAGTAGTAGAATAGGCTATACCCTCTTCCATGGGCATATCAAAGCTGATGCCCATGCTAAGGTCTTCCGGCAACGTGTCCTGCACCAGCGAGAACTGCTCGTGCGGGTCATCGCAGGAGGCGACCATCAGGGCGCATACCACCGCAGACAAAAACTTAAGACTTGCTTTCATTCTTGTCGTTCCTGCTCCGCCGGCGGTTGTTATTGCCGTGGCCATGCCCGCCACCCTTATTTCCTTTAGCGCCACCATTGTCGTTGCTGTTACCAGCGTTATCTCCACCTCCTTTGCTCCCTTTTCCGCCGCCTTCGCCAGCGTTGTTATCGTTACCGCCACGCCCGCCGTGACCCCTGCCACGCTCTTTGCCGCGGTCCTTGCTGCGACGCTTGCCGTTAGAGTCAAAGCGGGCGATGTTGTCGCCTTCGCCGCCAGTGACAAAATCGGGGGTATCATCGCTGCCCCGCGACTTTTCAATCACCGGATCTCCCTTGGCTCCACGCCGGTTCAAGGCCTTTATCTGCACCACCTGCTCCGCGCTCAGCGGGAACATATTGGCCATATTGTTCTTATCGAAAGAGAACCACATGGTACCCATAAGCACGTCTGTCTTAACCAGATATGCAAGGCCGTCCTTGAAATCCAGCGGTTCGCGGGCATCGGGCAGCGCCTTGCGGGCGTCAATGTAAGTGGATGCCTCGTAGTTGATGCAGCATTTGAGTTTGCTGCACTGCCCCGCCAGTTTCTGCGGATTGAGCGCCAGATCCTGGCAGCGTGCCGCCTGAGTGGTTATCGACTTGAAATCGGCCATAAACTTGGAGCAGCAGAGGGGCCTGCCGCACACACCTAGACCACCTATGAGGCCCGCCTCCTGACGCGCCCCAATCTGCTTCATCTCTATGCGGATATGGAACTCTTCTGCAAAATCCTTGATAAGCTGGCGGAAGTCCACACGCTCGTCGGCGATATAGTAAAAGATGGCCTTTGTGCCGTCTCCCTGGAACTCCACATCCCCAATCTTCATTTCCAGGCCAAGCCTGGCTGCCAGCTGGCGGGCGCGGATCATAGTGGCGTGCTCTCTGGCAATTGCCTCCTGCCAGCGCTCGATATCCAGGGCCTTGGCCTTGCGGTATATCTTCTTGAACTGATAGGTCTCCGGATTAATCCGCCTGCGGGCACACTGACGCAGCACCACAGCCCCGCCGAGGGTCACTATACCCAGGTCGTGGCCGTTGGTTGCCTCGCAAATCACAAGGTCGCCGGCTTTAAGGTTCTGCCCCGATTCGTTGCGGAAAATAATCTTGCGGGTATTCTTGAAGCGGACCTCATACAGATCCTTATACTTGTCATCATCGATTCCTTCCAGCCAGTCAAAATCGGACAGTTTGCAGCATCCGCTGTTGTATCCCACCTGCAGGACACCGGTGTTGTCGCGTTCTACTATACAGCCGCGGGAGCAATCGTGATTTTTATTTTCGTAGTCCATTGTAAACTAAATGTACAGGTAAAAACGGTTCCCAAGGTCGGCGAACACCAGTTTTGCCGACACATTGCTCTCTATCATGCGGATTGCAGCATCCAGAGCGGCGGCAGAGCGGTCATAGAAAGACTCTTTTATCCTGGGAACCAGCATTGAAATATATTCTTTTTCTTCACTGTCGGCGAAGGCTATCTGCGGCAGCCCTTTTGCCGACACAAACATTTTTCGGATAAACCCCTCTGCATATACACACCATTGGCGTTGCCGGTCCTTCCCCAGCGCTGCCAACGAATCGGCGATGTCTAACACATCGGCAAGCGACTTTGCCAGGGCGGCATCCATAAGGCCCTGCAGGAGCGACATGTTTTGGGAGTCACTGCCGGAACTCTCCATCTCGGAGATGGCCCGCCCCACGCTGCCACCGGCCAGAGTGGCGACATTCATGGCTGTTTCTTTGTCCAGGCCAAACCTGCCTTCCAGCAGATTAGCCATATCACCCCTGTCCTCAGGCTGCAAACGGATAATCTGGCAGCGGGAGAGCACTGTGGGGAGCATCTTCTCCACATTCTGGGTCACCAGCAAAAACAGCGTCCCTGCCGGTGGCTCCTCAAGCAACTTGAGCAGCTTGTTTGCAGCCTCAGCGTTCATCTTATCTGCCTGCCAGATTACCATTATCTTGTAATCTGACTCGTATGGCTGCAGAGAGAGGGTGCTGCTGATTTCGCGCGCTTCATTCACACTTATCACACCTGACTTGTTCTCGATGCCAAGGGCATCGTTGAGCTCCTGAGCGCCAAAGTATGGGTTGGATATAAGCAACTCATTCCACTCGCGCAAGAAAAAGCCGCTCACGGGGCGCTTCTTCTCCTGGTCGGAGAGCTTTGCAGAGGAGTTCACCGGGAAGGAGAAATGAAGGTCGGGATAGGTGAGTTTCTGGTGACGCAGACAACTGGAGCACTGGCCGCAACTGTCGCCGTCACTGCGGTTTTTACAATTGAGATATTGCGAGAGGGCGATGGCAAAGGCCACTGCACCCATCCCCTCCTGCTCCACAAAGAGCACAGCGTGGGAGAGGCGGTTCTCATCCACCATCTTCACCAGACGCCTCTTGAGCGCGTCATTCCCGTATATCTCACTAAAGCGCATATTAAGGCAAAGTTACTATCATTTCGCAATTTTTGCAATCGAACTGCAGCCGCAGGCGTTTGCCCGCATTAACCAGATACAAAGGCTCGACAGCCCTGGTTGCGGGATGCAGTTTAGGGCACAGACCCAGCTCGTATTTTACGCAATAGCGGCTGCGCACCAGCTCCGCGCCGGGCTTTGGCTCCAGCTCGTATGCCGGTTCAACCCTCTCGAACCCGCAACTCTCCAATACCTCTTTCGCAAGATGATTAGCGCAGTTTGCAGTGTAGTCCAGGTATGAAGCGCGCGCGAAATCACTGTCCGGCGCGATGCCGGAGGCCGGCACTTGCCTCAAAGAAACCGTGGCCGCCCGTGTAGAGCTAAGCGCCTGGCCTGAAGTTCCGCGTCTCTCTAATACTTTTTCGACCCGCAACTTCTCCAGTTCTGACGCCAGGTCGCGGCGTAAAGCATTTAGGACAGCGGCCGGATAGAAGCGTACAGGAGACTGCTCCACAGCGATGCATTCAAAGTCAAAGTGACCGGTACTTTTGCCCATATTGCGGCGGATATTCTCTGACGCCGCCTCCTGCTTATCTGCAACCGGCGCATCAAATGGCAGCGGCAGCGTGGCGCAATAGCCGTCGGCATCAGTGGCGGTAACGCTGTCGATATCAAACACTACCGTCACGTCTATCTTGCGGCGGGGCATGTTTGCTTGCAGCTCATGCTCGAATTTTATGTTGTAGTTGCGATATACATTATCGCCGGGGGCGATGCCAGCCACATCCTTCACAGAAAACTCGTTCCCATTCACTACATCTGCCCGCATACCTATCAGGCCGCCTTTACCCACGAATACCAACCCGTCTCCGTTGGATAGCGTATTCTTGCCTGGCATTTTGCTGTTCTGGCCGGGCAGCTGCCCTGAGGGCTTAATGATGACAGTCCTGGATGTGACGCTTTCCACATCGCCGACGTACTCCCCGATAGACTTGGTGCTCTCAATGGAGTTCCAGCGGGAGCGTTTGCCGTCTATGAAGAATTCGGTATAGCCTCGGTTGAATGTGGCGGCAGGATTGGGAGAGAAGCCGCCCGCAAGGGTGCCGGAAGAGGCAGGTTCATAATCTCCGGGCCGGCGTTCGCACAAGCCGTCCAGCAAGTTGCGGTAGTGCCGGCACAGATTCTTCACATACGAATCGTTCTTAAGCCGCCCCTCAATCTTGAAAGAGCAGACTCCAGCGTCGGCAAGATCTTCCAGTCTACCGTCCAAGCGATAGTCCTTCGGTGAGAGTATGCCGCTATCGTGCGCCAGCACACGCCCGTCGCCATCCACCACATCGTAGAGGCTGCGGCAGGCCTGTATGCAGGCTCCGCGGTTGGCACTGCGACCCGCAAGACACTGTGAGAGATAACAGTTGCCGCTGTAGCATACACAGATGGCTCCGTGCACGAAAAACTCCAACTCGCAATTTACCGAATTGCGTATTTTGCCTATCTCGTCGAGCGACAGCTGCCGCTCAAGGATCAAGCGCCGGAAGCCCATATCTTCCAGCACCCGGGCCTTCTCTGGTGTGCGGATAGCGCACTGCGTGGAGGCATGCAGCTCTATAGGCGGCAGCTCCATACGTGTGATGCCAAGGTCCTGCACTATCAGTGCGTCCACCCCGGCGTCGTACAACTCCCATATCATTCTCTGCGCCTGCCGGAGTTCATCCTCAAAGATGATGGTGTTTACGGTGGCGTAGATTTTCGCTGAGAATTTATGGGCATAGGCTGTCAGCGAGGCGATGTCGCCCACAGGATTTCCAGCAGCGGCACGCGCCCCGAAACTGGGCCCGGCGATATATACGGCATCGGCACCGCAGTCAATCGCCGCGATGCCGATGTCTTTATTCTTCGCAGGAGCTAGAAGCTCAAGCTTTACTGGTTGCATTTAAGCTCTTCCTCTACTTTGAATTTTGCAACAGCACCAAACTTGGGGTCGGTAAGAATCTGCTTGTAGTAGGCGCAAGCCTTTGCGCGGTCTTTGCGACCCTCGTATGCAGTGGCAAGCTGATATATGATCTGTGACTTGTCGCTGGCGTTGGGAGAGAGGGCAAGATAAGCCTCAAACGCGCCGATAGCGGTATCGTACTGTTTCAGGTTCAGGGCGCTTACACCGATGAGTTTCTGGGCGTTGGGAGAATCCATTGCCTGTGCGGAGAGCTGTGCGTTCTCCATGCAGCCGCGGTTGTCTTTTGCCTTCTGGCAAGCGACAGCTTTTTTGAGGTAGCAGTTGGAAATCTGCTTCTTGGCATCCTTCTCAACATTAGTGCCCTCACCCAGGGTAGCTGCACTTGCAAAGGTCTCGATAGCAGCGTCAACATTGCCGGCACCCACGTAAGACTGACCCAGACGCATCAGGGCTTTGGTATTGGTGGTGTCGGCAGCTACAACCGCCTTGAAAGCGTTAACAGCCTCATCAAAGTTCTTGGCGTTAATCATTGCGCTACCCTTTGCCATGTATACCTGAGGGATCAGAGCCTCGGCCTTGCTGTACACATCGTCGTTGTTGTTGAACTCTGTGGAGGTCTCGACAGCCTTGCGGCAGTTCTCGATAGCAGCGTCAAATTCGCTGGCTTCGGCAGCCTCTTCTGCGAGCTTCATATAAATCTTGGGGATAATATCCTGACAGTCGTTCACAACATTGCTGGCCTCTTCTCCAAGGGTTTTGGCCATATCCAGACACTCGAGGAATTTAGGAAGTGCTTCTGCAATATTGCCCTCGTTAAGCATTGTGCCGGCTTCATTGTAAAGATTGACGGCAGTTTCAATATCCTGGGCTTTTGCAAAGCAGAATGTCGCCATTGCGACAACCAAAGTGATAAATATCTTTTTCATAATGTCAGGTAAAAAAGTTTTCAACAGGGTTAAAAGCACATTGCGTGCCAAGCATGGCAAAGGTATAAAAAAGTTACGCTTCGCGCAAACAGAGACTGCCTGCCAGGGAGCAGAGAATATCTTTGGCGGCAGAGTCGGGGAAAGTGCCCAGCAAACCGGTGGCTTGCGCGGTTTCCCGCTCAAGAATTGCCTGCGCCCCCGCTATTCCGCCATGCTTCTCAACGAAAGACAAAACACCCCCGGTACGTCCCTCGTCAATATCTTTGATAACCTCCTCGCGTGCTGCGGCGCCCGCATTATCAAAGGCACAGATCAGCGGCAGGGTAATCTTCCGCTCCACGATATCGACCATGGTAGGTTTGCCTATTGATAGTGATGGTGAGTAGTCCAGAATATCGTCCCTCATCTGGAAAGCGAGTCCCAGATGCAAGGCAAACGCGTCCATCGACTCCAACTGTGCATCGGAACAGCCAGAATTACGGGCGCCGCTCTTCATCGCCGCCCTGAACAGGGAGGCGGTCTTACAGGAAATTATGCGGATATAATCGTCGTATGTGGTATCCAGGCTCGCCGCCTTCTCTATCTGGAACATCTCCCCCCGAGAGAGCTCGTCCAGACAGACAGAGAAATAGCGGAACGTCTCTGCGTTACACATATCAATCAACGTGGTGACCCCCCTGGCAAGCCAGTAATCACCCACAAGCACAGAGGCTCTGGGCGATATCAGGGCACTGACAGTGGGAGAGCCGCGGCGGGTATCGCTGTCATCCGCCACGTCATCGTGAAGCAGGGTGGCGGTATGAATCATCTCACTGGACACTGCACATGCAACGCTGGCCGGGCTGCAATACCCCGCGCACAGGTGTGCCGCCAGCATGGCCAACACTGGACGCAACTGCTTCCCGCTCCGCGCCAGAAGATACTGGTTAACCTTGTTCAGGAGGGGTATTTCGCAAGAAAGCTTCTTTTCAAAAAGCTCTTCAAACTTCTGCCAGTCACTACCCAGGAATGTCTTTGCCTGAGCAATCATACCTTAGAACATATATGCCATAGAGATCTGCAGGCAGCGGGCATTGAGCCGGTCGATACCTGCAATCTGATCTTTATAAGCTTCCAGGTTGGCAACAGCGCCAAAGTTCCAGTTATATGTGACGCTGAGCTGTATGCGGTCCAACAGGTCCAGACCGCCACCGACGCTCACACCGTATTCAAAACGGTTTGCACCGGTGGTGACATTATGGTCATCAAGAGTGTTTCCCGCAGCAGTGTCACTGGTAACGTTCTGGAAGTCATATCCTATGAAGGGTGCAACCTGCAGGAACGGACGCAGCACTATCAGATCGATACCCCACTGCACATTGACCGGCAGCTCCAGGTAAGACATCTTCCAGTTGGTTACGTTATCGATGCGGGTCCCGCGCACATTGTATAACAGCTCGGGCTGGAGTTTGAAACCGTTCCAGGAGTTGGTACGGTAACCGACGCCGACGTTGAAGTTGGTGAAGTTCTTGAAAGTACTCGCGGAGAATACATCTGAAATCACCGTAGCTACATCGCGGTTGAGATCCATGTTGGAGTTTGACACGCCCGCCTTGATAAGGAAGCCCCCTGCCGATGCAGACAGACTCAGCAGCAAACCGGCAACAGACGCCGCTGCAAGTGAAACAATCCGCTTCATAAATTTATAAAAGGGCGTTGAGTTTCTCTACTAATGCACTCTTTGGGTTTACGCCGACGAGGCGGTCTACCACCTGTCCGTCTTTGAAAAAGATGAATGTGGGGATATTGCGGATACCGTACTGAGTAGGGAACTGTGACGCCTCATCCACATCACACTTAGCCACAACCGCGCGGCCTTCAAACTCGGCAGCCACTTCATCGACAACGGGAGCCATAGCCCTGCACGGGCCGCACCAGGTTGCCCAGAAATCTACCAGCACGGGCTTGCCGCCGGCAAGGATTTCAGCAAAATTAGAATCGTTAATAACTTGTGCCATAGCGATATTTCTTTTTAGGGTTTTACAAAATTAAACTTCTTTTTCAATATTCCACACAAATGCGCGAACTCCCACCTCTTTGTTTCGCATATCCAGCTTGCGCACCGTGAGCAGGAGCTCATCCACTTTCTCGTCCTCCACCACCGTCATCAACGCCGAATTCATCTCCGGCCAGGCGTGAGTGCCGCGATGGGGAACGCCCCCGTTGCTGCCGCGTCCCTGAACCTCTTCAAACAGGGTGAATCCCGCTATCTTGAGTTCGTCCAGCATAAACTCCACGCGGGCCGTATTAGCCTGGTTGAATACTATAAAAACTGCTTTCATACTTTACTGTTTAATGGGTTCTGCATCGGGATTGAGCTTCATGAAGATGTATTCCTTACGCTGCTTCTCCTCCTTGTCTCGCTCTCCGTGACGGCTCAGTACAGCGTAGAATACCGGCACCACAATAAGGGTGATCAAGGTAGATACCAGCAGGCCGCCGATAACAACCACGCCCATCGGATGCCACATCTCGCTGCCCTCACCGGTAGAGAGGGCCATCGGGAGCATACCCAGCAATGTAGTGAGCGCTGTCATAAGCACGGGGCGCAGACGGCTGCGGCCGGAGAGTGCGATAGCCTCGCCCAGTTCGTAACCACGGTCGCGCATCAGGTTGATGTAGTCCACCAGCACAATACCGTTCTTCACCACGATACCGGTGAGCATAATCAGGCCCAGCGCACCGATAAGGTCAAGGGATGTCTTGGTAATCAGCAGCGCGATGATGACGCCGGTAACCGCAAACGGAATCGCGAGCATGATGATGGCGGGTTTGGAGAAGGAGCCAAACTGCGATGCCATCACCACATAAACCAGCATCAGCACAAGGAACAGCAGCAGCGCCATGTTGCCAAAGCTCTCCTGCTGCTCTTCATAATCGCCGGAAAGCACGTAGGTGATGCCGTTGGGCATATTGATGTCCTCCATGACCGTCGATATCTGGGCAGCCAGGTCACCCAGCGAAACCTTATAGGGAGTAACGCTGATGCTTATGTAGCGCTGGCGGCTCTTGCGGTCAATTTTCGGCGGCGCGAAATACTCCTCCACGGTGGCCACCTCGCCAAGCTTAACCCTGCCCCCTGCGGGCGTCGGGATAGTGAGGTCCATAATGTCGGAGAGACTGTTGCGATTCTCCTCCTGCAGGCGGAGCACTATGGGATATTCATCGCCGTCCTCTTTCAGATAACCGACGGTAAGACCGCTGACTCGGTTGCGGATGTAGGTGGACACGGTCGACGAACTGAGCCCCAGTGATGACACTTTCTCCTTATCAATCACCACGTTGAGTTCCGGACGGTCCTTGTCGCGGCCAATCTTTATGTCGCGGGCTCCCTCCACCCTTGCGCGTATGGCCTCACTCACCTCGCCCGCCACGATATTGGTAGCGTCAAAGTCATAGCCGTAAATCTCCACATTCACGGTTGAAGCACCGCTACCACCGCCGCCGAATCCGCTCGATACGACGCACTGGTAACGGACAATTTCCGGATATTTGGCTATTTCCTCACGCAACACCTCCGCAATGTCAAAGATTGAGCGCTTGCGCTCATTCTTCTTGACGCAGACGACCGTCATGGATATGGTATTGTTGGTGGTATTGTTGAAGATGGCAGATACGCCGCTGGCATCGTTGGTGCCGGCGGTGGTGGCAATACGCTCCAGCTCGGGTACCAGCTCCCTGATGCGGCCCTCGAGGGCACGGGCTGTAAGCAGCGTCTGCTCTATCTTGGTGCCGTTCTGCAGCTCTATGTTTATGCTGATACGGCTGTTATCGGTCTGCTGCATGAAATCGGTGCCGATGCTGCCGTTAATCACAAACACCAGCGAACCCAAAAACAGCAGAAGTGCCACAATCAAAGTGCCCGCCTTGTTCCTGAGGCAGAAGCGCAACAGATTGGCGTACCAGTCGTCTATCTTGTCCAGAACGCGAACTACGCTGTTCTCGTACCAGTCTTTGTTCTGCTTGCCCTCTACCAGGCGCCCCTTTTCATCTACCGATACCTTGCGTGGCTTGAGCATCTTGCTGGCCAGCATGGGGGTCAGGGTGATGGCTACCACGGTAGATGTAGATACCACGATAGTCACAATCCAGCCCAGCTCCTTAAACAGCACACCCGCCATACCCTTTAGCATGGTAAGGGGGATAAATACCGCAGCGATAACCAGAGTGGTGGCGATAACGGAGATCCACACCTCGTTGGTGGCGTAGATGGCCGCCTCGCGCGGCGAGCTGCCGCGGTCAATATGCTTGGAGATGTTCTCCAGCACCACAATCGCATCGTCCACAACCATACCGATAGCCACCGTAAGGGAGCACAGCGATATGATGTTTATTGAGCTCCCCACAAACCAGAGGTATATGAAGCCCACTATCAAGGCGATGGGGATGGTGATGCCGATAATGAAGGTCGCGCGCCATTTGCCAAGGAAGAGGAATACCACCAGCACCACGAACAGCAGCGCATACAGGATGGATTCCTCCAGCGAGTTGATAGAGTTCTCAATATCCTCAGATGTGTCAAACAGCACCCGGATATCTATGTCGCTGGGGAGATTATGTTTGAGGGTCTCTATCTCCTTGCGTACGTCGCGGCAGATTTTCACCGTGTTGGCACCGGTCTGCTTGGATATACGCATGCGCACACCGTCGCGCCCGTTGATTTTTTCGTCAAGCGAAAGATCCTTGATGGTATCGCGCACCGAGGCCACATCCTTCACAAACACCTTCTGTCCGGAAGGGGTGGTGGTCACAACGATATCCTCAATCTCGCGGCTGAGAACATACTCGCTGCGGATCTGCAGGTTGTACTGCTCCCTGGTCATCTTCACCACGCCGCCGCTCACGTTCAAATTATTGGCGCTAACCGCAGTGCCTATGCTCTCCAACGGGATACCGAAGGCATCCAGCTTGTTCTGGTCAACATCGATATAGACATACCGCTCGGGGGCACCCGACACAGAGATGTTACCGATACCGTCCACACGATTGAGCTGGGGCACGACCACGTCGTTCATAATCTTGTCCAGGCCGGCATAACTGTCGTCTGCCGTCACGGAATACACGATTACCGGCGCCGCAGAAGAGTTGAACTTGAAGATGTACGGATTGGTACAGCCGCTGGGCAGGTTGTCCTTGAGCATATCCACATACGAGCGGATATCGTTCATCGCCTCGTCCAGTTCGGACCCCCACTCCATCTCCAGCAATACGGTGGAGTAGTTATCCTTGGATGTGGATGTCAGGCGCTTGAGATTGTCCACGGAGTTGAGGCTGTTCTCCACCAGTTTTGTGACGTTAGCCTCCACCTCCGAGGCGCTCGCGCCCGGATATGTGGTCATCACCGTGATGTACGGCGGGTCCATCTGGGGGAAGCGGTCCACCGGCAGCTGCAGGAATGCAAACACGCCGATGATTACCACCGCCACATATACCAGAATGGTCGTTACGGGATTGTCAATCGCCGATTTGTAAATACTCATACGGCCCTCCTGCTAATAAGTTTTGGCAACGTTGAGCTTGCAGCCGTCCACCAGCTTTTCTGCGCCCGTGGTGACTACCTCCACACCCTCAACGACAGCGTCGGAAAGAACCTCGATCTTATCGTCAAAGCGCTGCCCTATCTGTACAAAAACGCGCTTTGCCACACCGCCATCGTTCAGATAGATGTATCTGTCGTTGGCTCCGGTGAGCTTCTGCACCGCCTGATAAGGCATCAGCAGCGCCTCGCTGCGGCCCATCTCCAGGGAGGAGTGTACATACATACCGGGGCGCAGCCTCTCGTCACCGTTGGGAACGCGCACCTTCACGTTAAAGGTGTGGGTTGCCGGATCGATTGTCGGATAAACAATCTCTATGGTGGCGGGGAACACTGTGTCCGGGTATATCTCGGAGCGGATGTCCACCTTCATCCCGGCCTTCACGCGCGGGTAGTATGTCTCCGGGACAGGCATCAGAGCCTTCAGGGTCCCTATCTGGGTGAGTTCCAGTATAGCCTGCCCGCTGTAGAGCTCTCCGTCCTCGTAGTTCTTGGCTGAGATTACGCCAGAGATGGGAGCCTTCACAAAAGTATTCTCTTCAAGAAACTTGAGACTCTCGCTGGTCTGGTCGTAACTGAGCTTTGTCTGGTCGTAGGTCTGCTGTGACACAGCCCCGCTTGCCACCAGCGCCTCCAGGCGGCTGAGTTCCATAGCCAGGTTGGCAAAGGTCAGCTTGGTGGTGTTGTATTGCTGCTGGTCCATCCTCACCAGGTTGGCACCGCGCCCCACCCGGCTGCCGACATCAACATAGATGTGCTCTATATGGCCAGTAACGCCCGGGGCGATACTTACCTTCTGGTAGCCCTCCAATGTTGTGGAGACCTCGATTGTGCGCATTACCTCAACCGGGTGGAGTACGGTTGTCTCTACCAGTTCTTCGCGCACCGCTGCTGCCTGCTGCGCTTTGTCCTGATTCTGCTTGCACGAGACTGCGGCAAGGGCCAGGATGCATATCGTCAAAAATGTATGTTTTTTCATAATCTCTATTTGTTCAACAATTTTTCAAGTGCTATCTGCGCGTTGAGGAACTCCATAATAGACTGTATGTAAGTGCTTTGTGCAGATATCAGCGTTGTACCGGTATTGGTGAGATCCATAGCAGAGGAGTAACCAAGTTCGTAGCGGCGGGAGATATTGTCAAACACCCGCTGTGTAACCTCCAGGTTCTGCCTCTGGGCATTGTAGGTATCGTAGGCGGTGGAGAGGTTATAACAGAGCTGCCGGTGCTGCACCTGGAGCTGCTGCTCAGTATCGTGCATAGTGTTGAGCTGTTTCTTGTACGCGTGACGGGCCGCCTCCACCTTTTTGGTCTGCTGCAGGGATGTGAACAGGGGGACCGACAGGGTCGCGCCCACCATATTGGGCGGAGTCATATTCATCACGTTCGCATCCTTGCTCAGATACTCCTTATAACTGTACTGGTGATACGCCGTCAGGCTGGGCAAGCCAGACATAATGGTGGCTTCCAGCTGCTTCTTGCTCAGCTCGGTGCTCTTGTTTGCCAGCTGCCAGGAGTAGTTGCGCTCCATATCAAACTCCTCGCCCACCAGAGCCACATACTCGTCAAGGGTGAGCAACTGGTCCAGCGAGTCGGTGAGATTGATATCGGTATCTACCTCCACATCCAGCAATAGCCTCATAGAGTTGTACGTCATCTCCAGCGCACGCTTGCTGCTGGCGATGCTGTTCTCCAGCTGCGCCACCTGCACTGCAATCTGATCTGCGGCGGTCTGTTCTCCGGCACCCACTTTCACAGAGGTCATAGTCATATCGTGAAGACGCTGCAGGCACTCCAGGTTGCGGCCCAGCAGCGACAGCACCTCCTCAGACACCAGCGCCGACAGATAGAGCGTCTTGGCCTGATTTGAAATCTCCTGCTCACTCTGATGGAGGGAAATGTCTGACATCTTTGCGGAGATGTCACTTATCTGGGCATTCACCAGCAATGCCGGGGTAAAGGTCAGGCTGGAACGGACTCCCAGCGTCACATACGGGGGCATCGCGATGGTCATTCCGCGCAGGTCCATCTCATAGCCCATAAAGTTGGAATAATCGGCGCTTGCGGTGACCTGGGGCAGCATTGCAGCAATCGCAGCCCACTTGTTGGCCTTCGCTATGCGGATATCCAGTGCCGCGTTGGCCAGGGTATTGTTCCTCTCCACGGCCATATCCATAGCCTGCTTCAACGAGAGCGACAGCTCCTCTGCCGCATAAACAGAGAAGGCGGGGAGCACGGTTGCAACAAATGCACACACCGAAACCGCCACCTTCTTTATATTGAAAATCATAAGTTGTTAATTGATAATGAACGCCAGTATAATGCAAAAAACACGCCACAGGCACTCATATCGGCATCTTATCAATCAAAAATTTGACTTAACTTCTTGTTTATTTCTGTGAACCTCTGTTCGTCGAACTTGAACACCTTGCGGTCGTAGGTGTAGAAACCGTTCAGTTCGGTCTCGACATCGGTGGTCTGGGTGTAGATGGCACCAGATATCGCCATAGAATCAACATTCTCGATTATCTTGGTGACATAGCGTACATACCGGTCGTTGAGATTAGCACTCTCGCTCTCCAGATTGCGGTAGCCCCAGCCTTCGCCCGCCCAGGTATGCTCCGGTACCTGGAAACCGATGCCTCCGAATTCACCCACTACAACCACATAGTCCGTGTGGGGATGACTCCGCGGGAGAGGGTCTTCGCTATAGTTGTGGAAATCCATAATGTCTCCGCACGGGAACAAGTTGCCGCCGCTGGCGGGATTTACCAGACGGGTGGGATCCATAAGTTTGGTACGGGTTGCAACTTCTATAGTATTGAACTGTCCCCAGGCCTCGTTGAAAGGAACCCATACAATAATGCAGGGGTGGTTGTGGAGCTGATCCATCACGGCGGTCCAGTCTTTCCAGTACTGGTCGCGGCTGACCTCGCTGCGCTTGGGCTCCGGTTCGGGTCCTTCGAGGAAATCGTCCTGCCCGTCCCACTTGGGGCTGGTCCAGTTGTCGCCGTTGGGCATATCCTGCCAAACCAGCATGCCAAGGCGGTCGCAATGGTAATACCAGCGCTCCGGCTCCACCTTTACATGCTTGCGGATGGTGTTGTAGCCCAACTCTTTGGTGCGGATTATGTCAAACGCCAGAGCTTCGTCGGTGGGGGCGGTATAGAGGCCGTCGGGCCACCAACCCTGATCCAGCGGGCCGAAACAGAATACCGGCTTGTCGTTGAGCATTATGCGTAGCGAACCGTTTGCGTCACGTCCGGCCGACACTTTGCGCATTGCAGCATAGCTGGTCACCTCGTCTGTCTTGACGCCGTTATCCTTGAGCTCCACCTTCACGTCGTAGAGGAAGGGGTCATCGGGGCTCCAGAGTTTGGGATTATCCAGTTTTAAATTGATCTCTTCGCCAGGTTTGCCGGATTTGGTTGCAACTGTCTGGGCACCATCCATAATCTTGACCTCAACCTCGCCATCGGACGCGCATGCATCCACATTCACGCAGATGGTGTTCAAATCCAGATATGGAGTGATGGTGAGCTTGTTTATGTAGCTCTCTGACACCGGTTCCAGCCAGATTGTCTGCCAGATGCCGGTAACGGAGGTATACCATATGCCGCTGTGGTCCACACGCTGCTTGCCCACCGCATGGATGTCCTTCTCTGTGCGGTCCTCAACCTCTATGCGGATCTCGTTCTCACCTTTCTTAAGCCACTGTGTGATATCAGCATTGATGGCGGTGTAGCCTCCGATGTGGCTGGCGGCCTCGCTGCCGTTGATAAATATCTTGCTGGAACAGTCTATGCCTCCGCAATGCAGCAGCACGTGCCCTTTGAGATACTTAGAGGGAAGGCTGAATTTGCGTGAATATGTCAGGCGCGCATCCTCTCCAACACCGATACCCACGCCAGACAGGGCGCTCTCCAGCGGGAACGGAACCAGAATCTTGCCGCTGGTGTCGCAGGTTGCGAAATCCCAGAAACCGTTGAGGTTGACCCAGTCTTTTCTCACCATCTGTGGACGGGGATATTCCGGCAATACATTGTTTACATCAAGGTTTTCTCCCCATTCGGTAAGAATACGGTCTCCGGCGGGAGCCCAGTCGACTGTCTCTTTCTGTTGTGCGCAAGACACGAGGGCCACCAACAGGGCCAGCGCAAGCAAATTCCGTTTCATAGGTATACAAAAAATAAAAGATCAGCCACAAAGCTAATCTTTTATTTTTAAAATCCGTATGTTGCGGATGCGTGCTTAGTCGCTCAGTGAGAAACGTGCGAAAGAAACCACCTTAGCCTCAGGATCAACACTCTTGATATAATCCTTAACGCTAACCTTGCCCTCCATTACAAACTCCTGGTTCTCAAGAGTCTGCTCTTTGAAGAACTTGGCCAGACGGCCCTTGGCGATGTTCTGGATCTTATTCTCGTCGAGGTTTGCAGCAGCCTCTGCACCAACGGTAGCGATAATCTCGCGTGCCTGTGCGGCCTGAGCCTCTGTGAGCCAACCTTTTGCAGTGTTGGAAGAGATGTGGTCTTCGCTGTCGCAATGAGCGGGATTGATACCTGCTTTCTTGAGTGCGTTATCCACAACCCTGCGAACCTGCTCCTCTTTGGTCTTCTCCACAGCAACGGTCATTTCCTGCTCAACTACGTTGGCGGGAACGCTGCTCTCGTCAACTGCGACGGGTTTCATAGAGGTAACCTGCATTGCGATATGCTTTGCAAGCTCTTCAGAAACCACCTTGTTAAAGCCGACGATGGCGCCGTCCTTCTTGGTGAAGTGGATATAAGAACCTATAAATTCAGCCTGCATCTTTGCGTAGAAAGCAATCTGGTGCTTCTCGCCGCATTTTGCAGCCTGCTCGGTGATGAATTCGGTAACGGTCTGGCCGTTAGGCATGGGAGCATTCTCGAGGGCAGCCTTGTCCTCGGGGAGAGCTGCCATAGCTGCATCAGCTACAGCCTCTGCAAGAGCTTTGAACTCTGCGGTAGCCGATACAAAGTCGGTTTCGCAACCAAGAGCCACCAGTATGGCGGTTTTGGCATCCGGAGAGATACGTGCTATAACCGCACCTTCGTTGGTTTCGCGGTCTGCGCGCTTTGCTGCTACCAGCTTACCTTTCTCACGAATGATTTCCTGTGCACGCTCAAAGTCGCCTTCTGCCTCTACGAGCGCCTTTTTGCAGTCCATCATACCTGCGCCGGTCATTTTGCGCAGCTTTGCAACATCTACTGCTTTAATTTCCATTTCGAAAAGATTTTTTGACGGTTAATGATTACTCAGCAGGTGTCTCTGCGGGAGCCTCCTCTACGGGAGCCTCTTTGCGTGCAGCGCGACGGGGACGTACCTTCTTAGCAGGTGCATCGCCCTCTTCGCCCATAGCCTCTGCATCTTTGTCTTTGTCCATCTGACGCTCAGCAGCACCCTCTGCAATTGCAGCGCAAACTGCGTCCATCACAATCGCGATGGATTTTGCAGCGTCATCGTTTGCCGGAATTACATAATCAATGTTTGTGGGGTCGCAACATGTATCAACCATTGCAAATACCGGGATATTCAAACGATTGGCCTCTTTTACGGCATTGATCTCTTTCTGGACATCCACAACGAACAGTGCTGAAGGGAGGCGGGCCAGATCCTTGATGGAACCGAGGTTCTTCTCAAGTTTAGCTTTCTGGCGGTCTATCTGCAGACGCTCGCGCTTTGCGAGAGTGTCAAAAGTACCGTCCTCTTTCATCTTGTCGATGGAGGTCATTTTCTTGACAGCCTTGCGGATGGTGGGGAAGTTGGTGAGCATACCGCCAGCCCAGCGCTCTGTTACGTAGGGCATTCCAACGGCTGCAGCCTTCTCGGCCACGATATCCTTGGCTTGTTTCTTGGTGGCAACGAAGAGCACCTTGCGGCCCGTGCGTGCGAGCTGCTTGAGGGCTGCCGATGCCTCGTCTATTTTAACTACAGTCTTATGCAGGTCAATGATATGGATCCCGTTCTTCTCCATGAAAATGTACGGAGCCATTTTGGGATTCCATTTTCTCTTCTGGTGACCGAAGTGAACACCTGCATCAAGCAAGTCTTGGAAATTTGTTCTTGACATTTTGATTCTTGTTTGTTTTTGTTTTTTCTCTTTTCATCAATACGAGGGTAGCAATCTTATGGACTGGTCTCCCGTATTTTCCGCAGCAGTACAAACTATGGGTAGCAAATAAATTGGTCCCGCAATTTTAGAATAGCTGCTGTGCGTAAGTAAATCAGTGTTAATGTTAACGTTTGCTGAACTGGAAACGTCTACGTGCACCAGGCTGTCCAGGTTTCTTTCTCTCGACCTCGCGTGCATCGCGGGTGAGGAAACCGTTGGACTTCAGTACCGGACGGTAAGCCTCGGTATCCACTTTGCAAAGTGCGCGTGCAATTGCAAGGCGGAGAGCCTCTGCCTGACCTTTGATTCCGCCGCCATCAAGGTTAGCCTTGATGTCGAAAGAAGCGAGAGTATCGGTAACCTCCATCGGCTGACGAACGATGTAACGGAGAGTATCCTCTTTGAAATACTCGTCCATAGGACGGTCGTTGATGGTGATGTTACCTTTACCGGTGCTGACATAAACGCGAGCAACAGCTGATTTACGTCTTCCAAGGGCGTTAATTACTTCCATGCTTCGCTAATAGGTTAAATTTCGTTAAGGGTAATGGTTTTAGGATTCTGCGCCTGGTGAGGATGTTCGCTACCTATATAGAGATACAGGTTCTTGAACTGCTTCTCGCCAAGACGGGTACGGGGGAGCATTCCGCGGACGGCGTGCTCGAGAACGGCCAACGGTTTGCGTGAGAACAGTTCCTTGGGGGTGGTGAAACGCTGTCCACCGGGATAACCGGTGTGACGTACATACACCTTGTCTGTCATCTTCTTGCCGGTGAGGCGGACTTTGTCGGCGTTGACGATGATAACATTGTCACCGCAGTCTGCATTGGGCGTGAAGTTGGGTTTGTTCTTGCCGCGAAGCAAGATTGCAACCCTGCTTGCCAGACGTCCCA
Source organism: Bacteroidales bacterium (assembly GCA_017529425.1). Classification (GTDB taxonomy): domain Bacteria; phylum Bacteroidota; class Bacteroidia; order Bacteroidales; family UBA932; genus Equibacterium. Next base: position 81,762 of record JAFXNQ010000039.1, read on the forward strand.
GGACCTGATCGGTAGCATCAATGACAACCCACTCTTTCGAGGAGTTCTCTTTGTTGACCGACTTGGTCTTGTAACTTAAAGTGTCCACAGTCTTGTTGATTTTTAATGGTTAATATTTAATGTGTTGCGGCCCAGTTTAGTCTGGGGGGCTGCAAAGGTAGATATTTTTTTCAAAGTGGCAAAAATATGTTACTTTCGCCGCCGTGAGGATTGCAGACATAGATTTTGGCGGGCGGCCGCTGTTTCTGGCGCCCATGGAAGACGTCACCGATGCCTCCTTCCGTTATATCTGCAAGAAGTTCGGCGCCGCCATGGTCTACACCGAATTCGTCTCCAGCGACGCCCTTGTCCGCGACGTTCCCAAATCCATCCAGAAACTCACCATCTACGATTACGAGCGCCCCATTGGCATCCAGATTTACGGCCACCCGCCCGACGCGATGGTTGATTCTGCCGTCAAGGTAGAGGCCTTCAACCCAGATGTCATCGACATCAACTTCGGCTGCCCGGTAAAGAAGATTGCCGGCCGCGGCGCGGGGAGCGGCATGATGCGCGAGCCGGACAAGATGGTGGAGATTACACGCCGGGTGGTGGAGGCGGTGCACACCCCCGTCACGGTAAAGACCCGGCTGGGGTGGGACAACGACTCCAAGATTATAGTGGAGCTGGCGGAACGTCTCCAGGATGCCGGCATCAGCGCCCTCACCATCCATGGCCGCACCCGCGCCCAGATGTACAAGGGAGAGGCCGACTGGACCTTGATCGGGGAGGTGAAGAATAACCCCCGGATGCACATCCCAATTATAGGTAACGGTGACATACGCACCCCGCAGGAGGCAAAGGCCGCCTTTGACCGCTACGGGGTGGATGCAATAATGGTGGGCCGCGCAAGCTTTGGCCATCCCTGGGTGTTCCGCGAGATGCGGCATTACCTGGATACGGGAGAGGAGTTGGCGCCCATGTCGGTGGCGGAACGGGTCGCCCTTGCAAAGGACCATCTGGCCAAGTCTATAGAGATCAAAGGGGAACGCCGCGGCGTGTTTGAGATGCGGCGGCACCTGAGCTGTTATTTCAAAGGTTTGGAAAATTTTAAGGAAACCCGTATGAAATTAGTAACTTTGACGGACATTGATGCACTGTACGAAACGTTGGATTTCATAGGCCGCAACTGGCAATAGATATATGGCAAAACTTGGTAACATATTCGCTTTTCCCTACGCAGCGGCACTTGCCCTGCGCAATCTGGCATACGACAAAGGGTGGAGGAAAAGCGTTAAGTTCGATAATGTATACATTCTCTCCTTCGGCAACATCACCGTTGGAGGCACCGGCAAGACGCCGCACGTGGAGATGTTTATCCGCGAACTGCTCAACAACGCATGGCGCGTGGCGGTGGTATCGCGCGGTTACGGCCGCAGGCAGCCCAAAACCAGCCGTTTTGTGGAGATTGACAGCAATGTGGAGGATGTGGGCGACGAACCTCTGCAGATAAAGCGCAAATTCCCCAATGTGAAGGTGGTGGTGGACAAAGACCGTGTGCGGGCAATCAATATGCTCATGGCACTCCCCTTTGGTGACGTGCCGGAGGTGATATTACTGGACGATGCCATGCAGTACCGCCGCCTGATCCCTACCCGGCAGATTACCCTTATCAACTATAACAGGCCTGTTTTCAAAGACAGCCTGCTCCCCTTTGGCCGCCTGCGCGACCTGCCCAGCCAGTTGCGCCGCGCCGATACGGTAATCATCACCAAGTGCCCTCTTTTCCTCAATGAGTGGGAAAAGCAGCAGGTTATTGCGGCCAACCGCATCAACCCCAACCAGAAGGTATTCTTCACCTCCATCCGCTATTTTGATCCGGTACCGGTATTCGAGCAGGGGAACAAACGCTACGTTTATTCCAAGGAGGCGATTCTCTTTACAGGCATCGCCAACAGCGATTTGCTGCGCCACCACGTCAGCGCCCGTTACCCCCGCAACTATCACATAGAGTTCGGGGACCATCACGTTTTTTCTGCACGCGACATTGCCCAGATAGAGAAATTTGCCAGAAAACGCCCGCAGGCCATCATCCTTACCACAGAGAAAGACGCACAGCGTATACGCCGCAATCCTTTGATAAGCGAACTTCTCAAGGAGCGCGTATTTTATATACCCATTGAGATAGGTATGGTAGAAGATGAATCTACCGAGGGGCTGTTTGCCGTGAAACCTCCCGTCAATGCCGGAGAGTAACAACCCGTCATTGCCGGCGTGACCGGCAATCCAAGTTATGGTAATAAACATCATCGCAATTCTCCTTGCCATCGCGGGCCTTGTAGGGTGCATCCTCCCGGTGCTTCCCGGCCCCCCAATCAGCTGGGGCGCCCTGCTGCTGCTCTACTTCTTCGGAAACGGAGAGATGTCCCTGAAGTTCCTGCTGGTCTGGCTGGGCATTACCATTATTGTCACCATTCTGGATTATCTGGTGCCTGCACAGTTCACCCGCATAACCGGAGGCTCCAAAGTTGCCGGTCGCGGCTCTTTGGTGGGACTCTTTGCGGGACTCATCTTCTTCCCGCCGTGGGGTATGATAATCGGCGCCTTCCTGGGCGCCGTCGCCGCTGAGGTCATAATCAACCGCACAGCCCTGGCCGACAGCATCAAACCCGCGCTGGGCTCCTTTGCCGGCTTTATCACCGGTACCTTCCTCAAACTGGTGGCCAGCGGCCTGATGTTCTGGTACCTGTTCCGTTTTATGAACTAGCGGGGACTGCCTCCCTGGCAAAAGCTTCCGCCACCCAAAAAAACGCGAATGCGTATTTTGGGTGGCGGGGATGGCTTACGTCGCTGATGACATAAGAATAAAAGGCCGCGTTGATGGGGTATCTCCTCCGCGGCAACAAAACCAGGGCTTTATACCCTATTCTACCACTCGCCTTCTGTCTCTGTCACCTTCTCTGTCTCGCTGGTGCATATCACACCCTGAGTGTTCACAAAGACCACTTCGCTTGCAGGAGATGCATAAACTTCTGACAGGTTGTCGTTCCTGATTACGTATTTCATAAAGCGCTTTATTAATGATAATGCCCTGTTTGTTTGCAAATATATAAAAATACCTCTATAGTTGCAATACCCTATCAGTAAAGAAAAAAGCCGACGATGCTGTCGGCTTTGTCGGGATACCCCGACTCGAACGGGGGACCACCTGGTCCCAAACCAGGTGCGCTAACCAACTGCGCCACATCCCGATTGGGCTGCAAAGATATAAAAAAATTTGGGGAATATGTAAAAACCCCATATCTTTGCCCTCCCTAACCCTCGCAAGCGAGGGGTTTGGGACCTCAATAACAATCGCCCAACAAAAGGCTAACAATCGCCATCAGGCGATAGCGGAGGCTGAGCAGCGTAGGCAGGGTTGATAATCGCCTACAGGCGATAGCGAAGCGCGAGCAGGGCTAGCCAAAGTGCTGATAGCAAGCGCGGAGCGAGGGGTCTGGGGCCTGGCCCCAGTATAATCAGGTGAGGTGGGTGAGTGGCTGAAACCACCAGTTTGCTAAACTGACGTACTCGATTAGGGTACCGGGGGTTCGAATCCCCCCCTCACCGCCAGACGATAAGAAAAACGCTAAAGAATTGATCTTTAGCGTTTTTCTTTAGAACTCGTACAGATTCAACCCCGTTTCTGGATCAAATTTGCGGCCGACCCCGTCCAGGCCATAATCTTCAACATATAACTCGCAGGCACCGTTGACCCGGGCCGTGAGCAGATGCCCTCCGACACAAGTGTAGTCGCGCCGGCTGGCCGTAACGTGCAGATGCAGGTAAACCTCTCCGTCCTTGGTTGAAATGTTCCCTGCCAGGCAGGTAATCTCCATCTGCTCATCGAATGTCTTGTCCACATAGGTCTTGGTGGCCGGGTCCAGAAACCGGAACGTCGCCTGCGAGATTGCCGCTATCCCGCCGACAATGCCGCTCCGTACGCCCTTCTTGCGACAAAAATCCGCCAGCGCGGCTGAAATCTCTTCGTGGTTGTCTATGCTCAGGATGTATCTTCCGTCTTTAGTGCTTAAATACTTATACATAATACCGATGTCTTACAACCACAAAAATAACTATCTTTGGCTTTCGATGAAGTTCCTGCGAAGAATAATCCTATGGCTGTTGATCATCTTCTTTGGCAGCAGCATCGGGATGGTATTCGTATATAAATATCTTCCCGTGTACATAACGCCGCTGATGGTAATCCGCCTCTTTGACCAGCATAAGGCCGACAAAAAACTCTGCCTGAAGCACACATGGGTCCCTATGGAGAGAATCAACAACAGCCTGCCGCTGGCGGTCTGGGCCAGCGAAGACCAGCGTTTCTTCACCCACAAGGGCTTCGATCTGAAAGAGATTGACAATGCCGTAAAAGAGCGCAACAAGGGCGGCCGTAAGCGCGGTGCCAGCACGATCACCCAGCAGACCGCCAAGAATGTATTTCTCTGGCCCGACCAGAGTTGGCTTCGCAAAGCGCTGGAAGCTTATTTCACGACCCTCATAGAACTTATCTGGGACAAGCAGCGGATAATGGAAGTCTATGTCAATTCTATTGAGATGGGCGACGGAATATATGGAGCTCAAGCCGCTGCGAAACACTTTTTCGGCCACGATGCAGCGACCCTCACCAAATCAGAGAGCGCCCTTATAGCGGCCGCACTACCAAATCCGCTGAAGCGCAACTGCGCCGCGCCTGGGCCTTATATGCTGAAGCGACAGAAAGAAATACTCCGACAGATGAACCTTCTGGGAGGGCGATTCCCCCTCACCGAATGAGATTAATCCTTGTTTTCCTCGTTATTCTCGCTTTGCCGCTGTCTCTCTGTCCGGAGTTCTTCAAGGTAACTTGCCGTTATCACACCCGATGGCAGAGCGATGATGGCCACGCCGAAGAGCGATGACAACATACTGACAAATCTGCCTATATCAGTTACAGGAACCATGTCGCCATAGCCCACTGTAGTAAGGGTAACGGTGGCCCAATAAAGAGCATCAAAGAAATCAGCGAAGACGGTTACCCCCGTGTCCGGATTCACGTGAGGTTCTGCATTGAACATTATGAGCGCTGTAAGGAAAACATAGAATAATGCCATGCCCAACACCGAAACCAACACCCCTTTCTCTTTCTTAATGACGCGACCCAAAGCCCGGATCTTGCCTGAATAGCGTATAACCTTAATCAGCCTCAGCGCCCTCAGAAGCCGGGTCATCCTGACTACCTTGAAGCCTCTTCCAAGCACGCTCAAGCCCGGAAGTATTGATACCAAATCAATTATAGCCCAGGCGGTAAACGGATACAGGACAAAAGACATACCCTTCTTTCCCATGCGATAATCTGCAGTCAGCCAACGTAACAGATAATCGATAATAAATAACGTCACTGTCACATGTTCGATAAGAAGGAAGGTGCTATTCTCCTCCACGTACATAAGCGGGATAATGCTGACAATGATGGCGACATTCATCAGCAGGTCATACGCAAGGCTGACTATATCCCCTTTCTTTCCCTGCTCTACTATTTCAAAAATCCTTTTCCTCATTATTCGACAATCGTACACCAACCGTGAATATCCTCAGTGCGGCCATACTGAATGTCTCTGAGCGCATTGTACAGTTTAAGGCAAACGGGGCCCACCTCCTTACCGTATTCAATATACTCCTCGGTATCGATATCGAAGATGGATCCGATGGGAGAGATTACCGCAGCGGTACCGCATGCTCCCGCCTCTTCAAAAGTCTTGAGCTCATCAACCGGGATGGGGCGCTGCTCAACCTTCATACCCATATCCTCTGCAAGAGTGCGGAGACTCTTGTTGGTGATGGAGGGGAGAATTGAAGGTGACTGGGGAGTGACATAGGTGCCATTCTTTATTCCAAAGAAATTGGCGGCGCCGCACTCCTCTATGTATTTATGCTGGGCAGCATCAAGATACATCACGTTGGCATAACCCAATTTGGAGGCCTTCTCGCCGGAGAGGAGACTGGAAGCGTAGTTGCCGCCAGCCTTGATATCACCTGTTCCGCGCGGCGCAGCACGGTCCTGGATACGGTCTATGACAACCTTGATAAGTTGCATCCCTCCCTTGAAATAAGGGCCGACCGGAGAGCAGAACGCTATAAACTCGGTCTCCGGACAGGTGTGTACGCCAAGGGCTACCTGCGCACCATAAATGAACGGGCGTATATAGAGAGATGCGCCAGATTCGTATGGCGGAACAAACTCGATATTCAACTTGACCAGCTTTATGCAAGCCTCTATGAAAATATCCTCAGGTAGCGGAGTCATACATAGTTTGCGCGCAGAAGCCTGCAACCTCCTTGCATTCTCCTCCACCCGGAACAGGCGCACTTTACCGTCCACTCCCCTGAAAGCCTTGAGGCCTTCAAAAGCTTCGATTCCATAATGCAGGCACATTGTGGACATGTGCATATGGATATACTCATCTTCTGTGATTGTCAGCGGACTCCACTCCTTGCCGTCAAAAGAGCACCTGACATTGGCATTTGTCTTCCTGTAGCCAAAGCCAATGTTGTTCCAATCGATATTTGCTGCCATAAAGAAACGTTATTTGAATGGTTAACCGGGGGCTAAGGTAGTATAAAAAAAGTGTGGTTGAAACGGTTTGTTACGCTTTTTTAATCCGTACTGCCTTAACAAAGTGCGACATAAGATAGCCTATAGCCGCCACAGAGACAAAAATCAACAACAAATCTGTAAGTTGAAGTTGTACCGGATAATATGAAAACACAAAGTTTCCGGGCATCCTGACCAGATGGAAATACTGCTGGGCAAGGCACACCAGGATACCCAAAACCACGCCCACTGCAGCTCCCAGCAGTGAAATCATCCACCCCTCGGTGGTAAAAATCCGGTTGATCATCTTATCGTCCGCACCCATGGAGCGGAGGATCCCGATATCCTCCTGCTTCTCAATTATAAGCATGGATAGCGAGCCGAATACGTTGCATGATATAATCAGCACTACGAAGAGCAGAATAAGATAGATTGCCAGTTTTTCATAGGTCATCATCTTATAGAGCGATTCGTTCTGCTGATATTTATTGCGCACCTGATAAGCCTCCCCAAACATAGCTGCAATATCATTCTGAAACTGTCTGGAAACCGTGCCTGTGGCCGTTAAATACTCCGGCTTTACACGAATCTCTAAAGACGAGACCTCCCTCTCCCACTCCAGAAGATTGCGTAAAGACGCTATGGGCATATACACATACTGCTCGTCAAAAGTCTTGTCCATGGAGATGATGCCGGAGGGGAAAACCCGCACCTTTTTCAGGGCCGCAGTCGGGTCAGAGAGCGACACTCTGGCCGTGCGGGACGGGAAATAAACCTCCAGCGGAGTCAGGAAAGTGGTGTTGATGCGCAGATCCTGGGCAATCGCCGCTCCCAGAACCATCTGGGCAATCTCCCCGTCCCGCAAATCAAACGCGCCTTGCGCAATGAAACGGCCGAGGCCAGTGACATCCTGATATGTAGAATCCACGCCCCGGGCGGTTACTATCGCCTCTCGCTCCCCGTATTTGAGAAACACTGTCTCCTCCAGCATCTCACACACAGAGGCAATCTCCTCACGCCCCTTTAACACCTCCATAGTCGCCTCTGAAGGGGCAAATACTTTGTTCTCACGCGGTGATATTACCAGGTCCGGGGTGTAACTGTCAAACATCCCCTTGAGCAGGTTGTCAAAACCGTTATAAATAGAGAGGATAATAACAAGTGCGGCACAGCCCACCGCGATGCCGGCAGCCGAAATAACGGAAATTATGTTGATCACGTTATGCGACTTGCGGGCAAACAGATACCTGCGGGCTATGAAGAAGGTCGTGTTCACACGCTTTCGCGGGAGCTACTTTTTGAGCAGCTCTTCTATATGTTCCACGTAGTCGAGGCTGTCATCCAGGAAAAACTGGATCTCCGGAACAATCCGCAACTGCTTGCCCACACGCCGGCCCAGTTCACCGCGAAGCGCGCGGGTCTGCTCTCCGATAATCCCCATCACCATTTCGCTCTTTGACGAGGGGAAAATGCTGACATAGACCTTGGCCTGCGACAAGTCAGGACTGATCTTTACCCCGCTCACCGAGACCAGGGCGCCGTCGAATGCGGCCATTCCTTTGCCGCGGATTATCTCCGCCATATCGCGCTTGATCTGCGATGCTACCTTCAGCTGCCTGGTGGTTGCGTTGCCTTCCATACTATGCTATATTGATGATGTAATAGTTCTTCTTACCCTTCTGGGCCAGAATATAGTGACCGTTTACAATATCAGCCTCGGTTATTTCACCGTTAGGGTCGGTGAATTTATCCTTGTTGATGGAGATTCCGTTACCGGCCACCATCTTGCGCGCCTCGCCCTTTGAAGGGAGAATGTCGGTCTTGACCGCCAGAAGATCCAGGATGTTGCAGGGCAGTTCCGACTTGGGAAGGGTGTAGGACGGCACATCGTTGAACACAGCCCTGAAGGTCCGCTCGTCCAGCTTGCGCAACGCCTCTGAGTTGCCGCCGAAGAGCATCTGAGAGGCAGCCACCGCACTCTCGTATGCCTGCTGGCCGTGTACCATGATGGTAATCTCCTTGGCCAGAAGCTTCTGAAGCTCGCGGCGGCCGGGGTCCTCGCGGTGCGCGGCAATGGCTGATTCTATGGTCTCGCGATCCAGCATAGTGAAAATCTTGATATAGCGCTCTGCATCTTCGTCAGAAACATTCAGCCAGAACTGGTAGAATTCGTACGGAGAAGTGCGCTCGGCATCCAGCCATACGTTACCCTTCTCTGTCTTGCCAAACTTAGTGCCGTCGGCCTTGCGTATCAGCGGGCAGGTGAGGGCGAACGCCTCGCCGCCGTCCATACGGCGGATCAGCTCTGTGCCGGTGGTGATGTTGCCCCACTGGTCGCTGCCGCCCAGCTGCAGGATGCAGCCGCGGTTCTTCCAGAGCCAGTAGAAGTCGTAACCCTGCATCAGCTGGTAACTGAATTCGGTGAAGGACATACCCTCGCTGCTGTCGCGCGAGAGGCGTTTCTTGACGCTGTCCTTGGCCATCATATAATTTACGGTGATATGCTTGCCGATGTCCCGGATAAAGTTGATGAAAGAGTAATCCTTCATCCAGTCGTAGTTGTTCACCAGCTCCGCCTTGTTGGGGGCATCGCTGTCAAAATCCAGAAAGCGGGCCAGCTGTGC
>JAFXNQ010000040.1 GCA_017529425.1 Bacteroidales bacterium
AGGTCCTTGACCTGCCACTTGAGCATTGCGATGCGCTCTACGCCCATTCCGAAGGCGAATCCGCTGTACTCCTTGCTGTCTATGCCGTTGGCTTCGAGTACGTTGGGGTCAACCATTCCGCAGCCCATAATCTCCAGCCAGCCGGTGCCCTTGCAGATGTTGCAACCCTTGCCTTTGCAGATGTTGCAGCTCACGTCAACCTCGGCGCTGGGCTCGGTGAAGGGGAAGTAGCTTGGGCGCAGGCGGATCTGGGTGTCGGCGCCGAACATCTCCTGTGCAAAGAGCAGCACGGCCTGCTTCAAATCTGCAAAAGAGACATTCTTGTCTATGTACAGACCCTCTACCTGGTGGAAGATGCAGTGTGCGCGGGCGCTGATGGCTTCGTTGCGGAACACGCGTCCGGGGCATATTACGCGGATGGGCAGCTGGCCCTTCTCCATTGTGCGCACCTGGATGGAAGATGTATGGGTACGCAGCAGGATGTTGTTATCTGTCTGGTTATTGATGAAGAAGGTGTCCTGCATATCGCGGGCGGGGTGCTCCGGAGGGAAGTTGAGGGCGCCGAACACGTGCCAGTCATCCTCTACCTCGGGACCCTCGGCCACAGAATAGCCGAACTTCTTGTATATTGAGATAATCTCCTCGCGGGTTATGGAGATGGGGTGGCGAGCACCCAGCAACATAGCGTCACCCGGCATTGTAAGGTCCTCGGAAGAAGAGGCGCCATCTGCCGATTCCAAGGTCTCGCGAAGGGTGTTGAGCCGCTGCATAGCCTCGTTCTTAAGTATATTGAGCCGCTGGCCGAAGAGACGTTTCTGTTCTGCGGGAACGGTGCGGAACTCCTCGAAGAGGCGGGTGATATCACCCTTCTTGCCCAGCAGCTTAACCCTTATATCTTCTATCTCCTGTTCTGTCTGCGCAGAAAGCTCTTTTATGCGGGCAGACAATTCATCAATAATTGATTCGTTCATTTGCGCTTAAAGTATGAGACCGCAAAGATAATCTTTTTTAGAGATATTCTCCTTTGTCAAGGGCCGTCAAATCTACCAATATCTCTTTTACGGCATTGTCGCTCCTGGGGCATACCATCAGGGCGTTGTCGCTGTCCACTATCATAAAATTGTCAAGGCCCTTTACCACCACAAGCTTACCGTCATCCTTGCTTATCACCACATTGCCGTGCGAATCGCTTATTATGGAGTTGGCGTGTACAAAGTTCCCGTCCTGATCTTTGCCCTTGGCATAGTCGTAAATTGATTCCCAGGTACCCAGGTCGCTCCAGCCGAAGTCGGAGGGGAATACCCATGCCTTGCGGGTCTTCTCCATCACTCCGTAGTCTATAGATATTGACGGCGAGTTGTTATAGCTGTTCTGGACGAACTCTCTCTCTGCAGCCGTGTTGTATACATTTTTATCCCTGGGGTTGAAGAGGTCGGTCATCTCCGGCAGGTAGCGCTCCATCTCCCCTTTGATTGTGTGCAGGTTGCAGATGAAGATACCGGCGTTCCAGAGAAACTCTCCACTCTCAAAAAATACTGTGGCCAGGTCAATGTCAGGCTTCTCTGTGAAGGTTTTTACCTGGTAGCCCCGCTTGGCTGTGTCACCTGTATGGACATCCTTGTTGAACTGTATGTATCCGAAATTGGTGTTTGGGAAGGTAGGTTTGATGCCAATGGTGAATATCTGGTTGTGGGTGGAGGCATAGTCCATCACCATCGACATGGTTTCCACAAAGTTGAACTCGTCGGTTATGATATGGTCGCTCGGGGTCACCATGATGGTGGCGTCTGGGTCCTTGCTGAACAACTTGTAGGTGGCGTATGCAATACAGGGGGCGGTATTGCGCTTGAATGGCTCATAAAGGATGTTATCGCGGGGGATGCCATCTGCCTGGCTCTCCACCACATCGCGATATTTTTCGCTGGTGACAATCAAGATGTTTTCTCGCGGAACGATGCGTGCGCAGCGGTTGATGGTCATCTGCATAAGCGACTGACCGGTACCGAGCATGTCTATGAACTGTTTGGGCATTGAATTGCGAGAAAGAGGCCAGAGCCTGCTGCCGACCCCGCCGGCCATTATGACACAATATTTATTGCTGCTCATATCAGAAAACTGTGCATTTATCAAAGATAATAATAAACTTGGAGGACTGCAAAAAAGAAGCCGGGATACATCTGTTCCCGGCTTATTATTGTTGATTTTGGAATAGTGTCAGCACATGCAAATCTTGCGGCAGAGGTCTGTGGCATCGAGTTTTTCCCAGGTAAAGAACTCTACCGGGCGGAGAACCTCACGGTCGTCCTCATAGAATGTAACTTCCTCTGTGTAAGGCTTGCGCCCGAAATGACCATACGCGGCTGTGGGGAGGTAAATCGGGTTCTTGAGGCCGAAGTGGCGTATGATGGCTGCAGGACGAAGGTCAAAGTTGGCCTCTATGGCATCTGCAATTTCTGCGTCTGACAGTTTTGTGTGGCTGGTGCCGAAGGTGTTTACAAAGATGCTGCAGGGGCGGGCGATGCCGATGGCGTAGGATATCTGCACCATCATCTCGTCTGCTACGCCGGCAGCCACCATATTTTTGGCGATGTAGCGTGCTGCATAAGCTGCGCTGCGGTCCACCTTGCTCGGATCCTTGCCGGAAAATGCACCGCCGCCGTGGGCGCTGCGACCCCCGTAGGTGTCAACTATTATCTTGCGTCCCGTGAGGCCGGTGTCACCGGCTGGGCCACCTATTACAAACTTGCCGGTCGGGTTAACGTGCAGGATAATGTCGTCGCCAAAAAGTGCTGCGGTCTGGGGACGCAGACGGGCTTTCAGGCGAGGCAGAAGGATGTTTTCCACGTCGCTGCGGATGCGTGCCGCCATGGCTTCGTCGCTGTCAAATTCGTCGTGCTGGGTAGAAAGCACTATGGTGTGCACCCGCACCGGGCGTCTGGTTTCGCCGTCATATTCGATTGTGAACTGGCTTTTTGCATCGGGCCGCAGGTAAGGCATAGGGGAATTCTCCTCGCGGCGGATTTCTGCCAGCGTGCGGAGCATCAGGTGGGAGAGAATCAGCGGCAGGGGCATATACTCATCACCCTCGTTGCATGCATAGCCGAACATGATCCCCTGGTCGCCGGCGCCCTGCTCGTCTTCGCTGGCGCGGTCCACGCCGCGGGCTATGTCGCGGCTCTGCTCGTGCAAAGCAAGCAGAACAGAGCAGGAATTGCCGTCAAACTGATAATCGCTCTTGGTATAGCCGATTCGGTTGATGGTTTCGCGGGCCACCTTTTCTATGTCCACGTAGGCGCTGCTGGCCGCTTCGCCGCCAACCAGCGCCAGGCCGGTGGTTACAAATGTCTCACAGGCCACGTGTGCAGAAGCATCGCGCCTTAAGAATTCATCCAAAACAGCATCGGAAATCTGGTCCGCAACCTTGTCGGGATGCCCTTCGCTCACCGACTCTGATGTAAAGAGATAGTTCTTTTTATTCATGATTTTAGCATTTTTTAACGGTGGTTGCAAGCAATGACAAATCTGTCCACCCCGTATGTTTCCAGCCGCAAAGGTAAGAATAATCGGCAAATAAAAAAGGGCCTCTGAAGCGGAGGCCCTTTGATATGTATCAGATTTTTGGCTTAGTTGAAGTAGTATTTGATACCAAGCAGTACCTGCCAGCACTCGTAAGTCTTCTTGAGGTACTTGTTGTAGGTCTCGGTGGGGTATTCGCCGCTAACCTTGTTCATAGAATAAACAGGGACGTTGGCATCGTTTACACCTTCATACTTGAGAGGGGAGATGAAGCCGGTGCTCTCACCAGAAGAGTAGCAGTCAAGCTTGTGGACGCCCCACTTGCTGTTTATCATGTTGCCGATGTTGTCGATAGATGCACTAACCTGGAAGTTGTGCTTGGTGTTGCCGATGTTGAAGTTGAAGTCCTTGGCAATGCGTGCATCAAAGCGGTGAATCCAGGGGCTGCAAGCTGCATTGGCCTCTGCGTACTGACCCTTGTGAGAGGAGAGGTACTTATCCTGTTCGAGGAATGCCCAGAATGCATTGCGGTCGTCCTCGGTCTTGAACTGGAGCTCATCCTTGGTCTTGGGGATGTACATCATATCGTATGCAATGCCGTCACCGTTCATATCATTAGAGTAGGTGAAGCTGTTGCCGTAAGGGGAATAGCCGGTGTAGTACAGGTCAAAGTGGAGACCCTGGGACTCGAGGAAGTAGCTTGCGTTGAGGGAAACCTTATCCGGAGTCACATAGCGGCTGCGCTGCAGGGTGAGGAAGTTAGGACCGTCGATAGATGCAAGACCTGTGTATGCAGAAGTTGCGTTTGAACCGGGCATACCGGAGATCTCCTTAGACTCGGTGTGAGTGTAGGAAGCGGTCAAGTTCAGGTTGCGGGCGGGAGTGGCCTTAACGGTGTAGTTAAAGATGTAGCCATAGCCCTTGTTGGTGTTGGTGAGCACGTAAGCGTTGTTGCCGCCATACAGATAGTTACCTTCATACTTGAGACGCTGGTCGGGACCTGCAAAACGTCCGGTAACCTTGCTCTCGTCGATGTTCCAGTTAACCAGACGGGTACCCCAGATGGTCTTGTTGAACATACCTTCTGCAGTCATTGTCAGAGGGAATGAAACGGGGAGAGTATAGTCAATAGCGATGGAGCTCTTCCAGATCTGAGGCATGCGGAACTTGGTATCAACACCGTTGATGTCGGCGCTCTTGCCAATCTGTCCGTCTTCTTCAGTTACGGTGGTGTTGAGACCGAGCACCTTGATATAATCGTCGATGTTGGTGGTGAGATGACCGCCTGTGGTCTTGCCGCCGTTGAGTGCGATGAGAGCGTTGCGTACATCGTCACTCATGACGAGTGCGCCGTCCTTGAGGCTGCCGCTATACTTGACGGTAGTCTGGATCATACCTCCGTTCTGAGGCATGTTGGTGAAGAATACCAGAGGGAGACGACCCTGGAATAAACCGGTACCGCCACGAACAACGAGGCTCTTGTCACCCAGGGCATCCCAGTTGAATCCTACGCGGGGAGAGATCTGGATGCGTTTGTCGGGCCACTTGCCGGTGTCGATGCTCTTGCCGCCGAAGTCGATATCCTTGATAGCCTTGTTGGTCATGATAGCATCTTCGTTGAAAGCAATCATATCGGCACGGATACCGTAGCTGAGTTTGAAGTGGGGAGTTATGTTCCACTCATCCTGGACATAAGCAGCGAACTGGTTGTAATCTACAACACCTGCAGGGTTGCCTACGCCGTTGTTACCATAAGTCAGAGCGAAAGAGATGGGCAGATTGCCATTGAGGAAATCCTCTGCGCTTGCAAAACGGTAAGTACCGGTACCACTGCGCATATATGAGTTACGTGCAATCTGGTTCTCGAAGCTTACACCAGCGGTGACAGTGTGTGTGCCAAGATAGAAAGTCAAGTTATCCTGGATGTTGAGCACGTTGTTGAGCACACCGTTGTTGTAGGTGAAGATCTCGTGACCGAGTGAGGTGTAAGGGATATAGTTACCGGTGGAGAGGTCTCCTGCGGTCATGATATCGATATGAGGGAACAGTGCAGAGTTGGAACCGCGCTGGTCGTTGATGTTGGTATAAGTAGCGATTAAGCGGTTAGCCACAACATTGGAGAAGCGGCTGTTGATCTCGGCTGCAATTGACCATATGTTGTTCTGCTGGCTGTACATGTTGTTGGAGAAGGGCTGGGAAGCCGCGCTGGAACGGTTGAAGTTCTTGTTACGGAAGTTGTCGTCGCAAGAGTTGCCGTTAGGTGCGTACCATAAGAGGTTCTTGGTATTGTTATAGCGCACGCTCATCTTATGATTCTGGGAGATGTTCCAGTCAACGCGGGCCAGGATCTTCATATTGTCGGTACCACCGGGATAATCGGTGATGGAACCGGGCTCATAGTTGTACTCTGTGCGGAGTTTCTCTCCAATGGCATTCAGGGTGCTGATCTTGTCAGCATCTTCTACCTTATACTGGATAGTCTGTTCAGGTTTCTTCTGAATCTCAAAGTTCACGAAGAAGAAGAGTTTGTTCTTGACGATGGGGCCGCCGAAGGTAAAACCATAGATCTTGTTCTGCTCGAACGGACGGTCGCCGAGGCGCTCGCCCATGAGTTTGTTACCACGGGTTCCCTCGTCGCTGTAATATGCGTAAGCAGTACCTTTGAAGGTGTTGGTACCGGACTTGGTGATGGCGTTGATACCGCCGCCCACAAAGTTGGACTGACGTACATCGTAAGGAGCTACAACCAGCTGAACCTCCTCGATGGCATCCAGGGAGATAGGAGTGCCGCCGCCGGGAAGCTTGTCGCTCAGACCAAAGTTGTTGTTCATGTTTGCACCGTCCACGGTGAAGTTGGTGCTACGGCCGTCGCTGCCGGCAAAGCTCATGCCCGATGCGTAGGGGCTGAGTTTGGTGAGGGCGCTGATGGAACGGTCGCTGTTGGGGAGAGACATCATCTCTTCATTGTCGATGTTCACGGAAGCACCGGTCTTGGTTGCGGAGAAACGGGAAGAGGGAGTAGCGACAACGACTGCCTCGTTGAGGGTTTCGATGTCGTCGCTCAGGTAACCGTCCAGAAGGTGGGTTTCACCGAGAGCCAGGCGGATGTCGGTGAACTGCACTGTCTGGTAACCCATGCAGGATACTTCAACGGTGTAAGGGCCGCCGGGACGGAGGCCGGAGATGTTATAGCGACCGTCGCTGTTGGTCACTGCACCATAAGAAGTACCTGAAGGAAGGTGGGTTGCAACAACTGCGGCACCTACAACAGTTTCCCCTTTCTGGTCAACAATCTGACCACCGAGTGTAGAGGTTGTACCCTGTGCGAAAGCAGCGGGCACGACAAAAAGCATTGCTGCCAAAGACAACAATAAACTCTTGAAGGTTAGTTTCATAATGGTATTATTTGGTTAGATGAAATTATAATTTCAACTTTTTGGCGCTGCGAAGATACAGTACCGGAACAAAAATAAGAAAAAAAATGAATATTTGTTTATAAAAAACTGTGTTTCAGGCGAGGTCCACCACAGTGATTCCTGCACCCCCCATTTCAAGAGCTTCGTCGCGCACGGCAATTACTCCGGCTACCGTTTTGAGATACTTGCGCAGCTCTTCGCGCAACACTCCGGTTCCCTTCCCGTGGAGGATTTTGACCTGGGATATGCCTATCATTGTGGCGTCGTCGATAAAACGGGTAACTATGTTCAGTGCGCTCTCCAGCCGCTCGCCTCTCACGTCTATCTGAGGCGAGAAGTTCATCTTGCGCTGCGAAATGGATTCCATCCCCTTGACTGCGACACCACCGGTGGTGCTGCGGCGCGGGGCGGTAGCCTTGGAGGCCTCTTTATACTCTTTGGCGCTGATGCGCTCTATCTTGCCGATATCGGTTTTGGTGGTGAGCCCGCCGATGGCCACAGAGACCTTCTTTGTAGAAATCTGGATGATCTCACCCACCATATCGCTCTCCTTGATGCGGACCTTATCTCCCACTTTGAGCGGCTCGCTCTTTTCTGCACTCTTGACAACCGGTTTTTCAATCTGTTCCCCAGCGCGGCGGGCGCGCTGCTCTTTGCGCTCGTTCTGCCGCTGCCTGCGGGCCAGAATCTGTTCCATCTTGCGCTCTATCAGAAGGTCATTCGCGCTCTTTTCTGCAGGGTCTTCCTTTTCAAGGGTTTGCTGCAGCTCGGTGACCTTTGCCCGGGCCACCTTGGTCTTCTCTTTCTCTGCCTGAGCCTCCCGAATCTCACGAATGGTCTGCTCTATCTGGCGGTTTGCGCCGGAGACAATCTCCCGCGCCTCGGCCCTGGCCTCCGCGAGGATGTTGTTGCGCAGCGTCTTAATCTCCGACAACTCTTTTTCGTAGCGGTCTGTGAGGCTCTCCAGGGTGCGGTCGGCATTCTTCACGCGGGAGAGTTTCTCATCCAGTGCCCTGCGGTTGCGGGCAATCTTGCGCAACTGCCTCTCCATATCCACAAAGTCGCCGCCCGCCTTCTCCTCTGCGCTATGGATTATCTCTTCCGGCAGCCCCATTTTGCGTGCAAGTTCAAAGGCGAACGAGTTGCCCGGGAGACCCTGTTCAAGGGTGAAGAGGGGGGTGAGGTTGGCCACGTCAAACTGCATTGCACCGTTTATCACGCGCTGTGAGTTGCTGGCGTAAACCTTGAGGTTGGTATAATGGGTTGTGATTACGCCATAAGTGCCACGTTGCGCAAGCGCGTCCAGCACAGCCTCTGCAATTGCGCCGCCGGCGGTAGGTTCAGTGCCGCTGCCAAATTCATCTATCAGCACCAGCGAACTGGAGGTTGCCTGCGTGAGTATGTCGTTGAGATTTTTCAGATGAGAGGAGTAGGTGCTGAGGTCATTCTCCAGGCTCTGGTCGTCACCGATATCCACAAAGATACGGTCAAATATCAGCATCTCGGAGACCTCGCTGGTGGGTATCAGCAACCCCCACTGGAACATGTACTGCAGGAGCCCTACGGTCTTGAGGCATACGCTCTTGCCGCCGGCGTTAGGGCCGGAAATAAGCATGATGCGGCGGTCGCCAGAAAGGGTGAGGGTGAGCGGCACTATCTCTTTCCCCTCTTTGCGGAGGGCGCGTTCCAGCAGCGGGTGGCGGGCTTTGCGCAACGTAAGTTCTCCATTTTCTGAGAGGATGGGCAGCCCCGCTATCATATCCATGGCAACCAGAGCCTTTGCCCGGATAAAGTCAATCTGGATCAGATAGTCGGCGTTCAGCAGTAAATCGTCCAGATAAGGGCGGATAAAGTCGCTGAACTCCATCAATATGCGCTGTATCTCCCTTTGCTCTTCAAACTGCAGTTCACGAACGGCGTTGTTGAGGTTTACCACCTCGATAGGCTCTATGAAAGAGGTGCGCCCGCTTGAGGACTCGTCGCACACAATGCCGCTTATCTTGCGTTTATCGCTGGCATTCACCGGAATAAGGGTTTTGCCGTCGCGCACGACCACCTCGGCGTCTTCTGCGGCGATGCCCTCTGCCTGGGCCTTCTTGAGCACAGCGTGGATCACGCGCGATATGGAGCGCTCCTTGGCGCGGAGTTCACTGCGGATCTGGGCCAGGGCGGGGGAGGCGTTGTCACGCACCTCGCCGTTCTTGTTTATTATGGAGTCTATCTTGCGCAGTACCTCGGGGAAGATTACCACAGGCTCCGTCATTTTGCCCAGCGAGGGATAAACCCCCTTGCTCCCCTTAAAGAAAGAAACGATGCGGCGGATGGCATCCAGCCCCTTTTGCAGCAGCACCAGATTGTGGAGTGATATGCAGCTGAGCTCACTTGCAAGAGGCATCAGGAACTCCCGCATATCGACATACCCTTCAGAAGGGAAGGTGTCCTCGAACATGCAGATAAGACGCATTTCATCTGTGAGCCGCAACGCCTGCGAGATATCCTCGCGGCTGGTCATCATCTCTGCTGAAGCTGTGATTCTGCGGGCTCCGGAGGTGGCGCATTTGCCGCTGACCATCTCCCTGACGGTATCGAATCCTATCTTTCTTTCGAGGTGTTGCATACTATTTATAGGCGGTCTCCAGCGCTATCCTGAGTTCGGTTATACTGTTCAGGGTCTTAATCACGCCTTCCTTGACGTAGGATATCTCACCTGTCTCTTCCGATACCACAACGGCTTCTGCATCGGAAACCTCTGTTATGCCTGCGGCGGCGCGATGCCGCATCCCGTAGCGGGGGTGGATTTGCTGGTTTTCACTTATGGGCAGGGTGCAACGGGCGGCGATTATACTATCGCCCGTCATTATCACCGCTCCGTCGTGAAGCGGAGAGTTCTTGAAAAAGATGTTCTCTATCAGGCGGCGGTTGATGCCGGCGTTGATTGTGTCCCCCGTCTCGATATATTGTTCCAGCGCAGAGTTGTGCTGGAACACCATAAGAGCGCCGGTTTTGCTCTCCGACATACGGTAGCAGGCACTGGTAATCTCGTCGAGCGCTGCGGGGCTTATCTGGGAAGTGGGGTTGTACTTGCCAAAGAAGCGGCGCAGCCAGCCGTCCCCCTTTTTGCGGACAGAGAACACCTCGGTGCCGATCCTGATCAGGAAGCGCCTCAGTTCCGGCTGGAAAATCACGATGATGGCAATCAGACCCACGTCCAGCACCGCCCCAATCAGGTTGGTGAGCAGCTGCATGTTGAGCGCGCCAAACACCGCCCTGGCAGCGTAGAGGAGGATGATTGCAATAAAGATACTCATCGCCTGAGTCCCCTTTATCAGTTTGTATACCTGATAAATAAGGAACGCTACCAGAATTATATCCAGTATGTCTGCGAAAGAAATATTCAGGAAGTCGAACATAACTCACAAATATAATGATTATCTTTGAATTCAGAAGAGAAGGATATGAAGGGTAAGATTTTAAATAGGCTGTGGTGCAGGATTGGGTGCGGGTTGAGATTGTCCCTGGTGGGGCTGCGCGACCTTTTTTTTGTGAGAGAATGTGCGGTATGCGGAGCAAAGCTGGATTCCGGAGAGCGGCACCTGTGCCCCGGCTGCATGGATGATATTCCTCTGACATACTTCTGGAATTACAGTGAAAATGGCGCGATGGAGACTTTGGGCGGGCGGTGCCATGTCTATAATGCGGCGGCACTCTTCTTCTATCGTCACGACAGCCGTTACTGTGAGATTGTGCGGCAGTTCAAATATGGTGGCGACACGGCCCTCGGCCTCTGGTCGGCACATCTGCTGGGGGACTATCTGGCCGCCGGCGGGCTGTTTGCCGGGGTGCAGGCGGTGGTGCCGGTGCCGCTGCACTGGAGAAAGCGGTGGAAACGCGGCTTCAACCAGGCAGAAGTTATCGCCCGCGGGATAGCAGAAAGTCTGGGGAATCTCCCGGTATCGCCGTATCTGCTGCGCCGGTTGCGCTATACATCGACCCAGACCCGCAAACGGGCGGAGCAACGTGCCAGCAACGTCTCAGGCGCATTTGCTTTGAATGTCAGGGAGGCAGAGCGGCTTATGGCGGTTGGAGTGAGGCATGTCCTGCTGGTAGATGACGTCGTGACCACAGGCGCCACCCTTGCCGCGTGCGTCCGCCTGCTTGAGCCCTGCTTCACCGTCTCCGTCGCCACCCTTGGTTTTGTGGAATAATGTAGATAGATTTGCAGTATGAAAAAGATTCTGATTGCGGCATTTCTCGCCTTTTTTGCATTATACGGATGTACTCCCAAAGCCGATAAGGCGGCTGCGGTGGCGAACGGCTTCCTTACAAGTTTCTTCAATATGGATTATGAGGGTGCCGCTGCCTTCTGCACCCCCGATATAGCCGCGGTATTGTGCGACACCATCCCTGCCAGCGAATATCCCAGCGAGGAGATCCGTGCAAAGGTTGCAGAGGCTTCCAAAAAAACCACTTTCAAAATAGTTTCATCTCAGATAGAAGAGGAGAGCGGCGCCGCTGTGGTTAATTATGAAATCCACCCCTACGGTGCCGTAGGGGATGGTACCATACCGCGTACGATGCATCTGGAGCGCATCGACGGGAACTGGATAATCACCAGCCTGGAATAGATTATTTAGAAGCAAGCCTGATAAGTATCGGCAGGTGGTCGCTGTAGCCGCCGGAGAAGGTGTTGCCATCCCAGCTGCGGAAGGGTTTGCCGCCACGCATCATAAAGTTGCGCTGGAAGATGTTTGCCCAGAAGCGTTTGTCAAATTTGTTCAGTACCAGTCCTTTTGCATCGGCGTAGCCCGCCTCGGCCGGGAGGAGGTTGCGGCTTACGATTATGTTGTCGAACAGTATCCAGTTATGGTTGTGGATGCTGGTGCCCAGCCCGGCTTTGTGCATGGCCCACATAGGGTTGAAGTAATCTCCCTCTGCCACCCCTTCTATCCGTTCGCGGGCCCGCAGCAGTTCGCTCAAGGACTCCTCATCGGGAGTGTCGTTCATGTCGCCCATAACCACTACCTTCAAACCGGGGAACTCCTTGCGCATCTTTTCCGCGTGGTTGCGGACAGTTTCTGCCCCTGCGCGCCGGAATCCCTGCGAAGCGAAAACCCCGCCCCTGCGGGACAGGAAGTGGCACACGTAAAAGCAGAACATCTCGCCGTCGAGCTTACCCCACACCGCCAGTATGTCCCGGCCTATATATTCCCGGCCGCTGCGAAGCTGCAGTTTGACAGGCTCGCTCCCTACCAGCTTGAACCTCTCCGGGCGGAAGAACAACGCCACATCCACTCCGCGGGCATCCCTGCTCTCGTAGTGAACATAACGGTAGTTGGCCGGTTGCATCCTCCGCTGCGACAGGAGGTCCTCCAGCACCCGGTCGTTCTCTATCTCAGATACGCCGACCACGGCGGGAAAACCGCCCGGCAGCGATGCAACGGCGGCAAACACGTTGCTCAGGTTCTGCAGTTTTGTCTGATACTTAATTGTGGTCCAGCGTTTTGCTCCAAGGGGTGTGAAATCTTCGTCGTCTATTGTCTCGTCTTTGGTGGTGTCATAAAGATTCTCCAGATTGTAGAACATTATGTTGAGACTCGCCGCCATTGAGAAAAAATCGTAACTTTGAGCAAATTTAAGAATTATCTCTTATGTCTGAAATAAAGGATATCAATTTGTGGGAGTCGGGGCAGCGCAAGATAGACTGGGTCCGTGCCCACATGCCTCTGCTGAACGATATTGAGGAGCAGTTTGCCTCTGAGAAGCCCTTCAAGGGGGTCAAGATTGCAGTGTCTGTGCATCTGGAGGCCAAGACTGCCTATCTCTGCCAAACCCTTGCGGCAGGTGGTGCCGAGGTTTATGCGGCTGCCAGCAATGTACTTTCTACTCAGGACGACGTGGTTGCGGCTCTGGTGAAAAGCGGCGTGAATGTGTTTGCGGTGCACGGCGAGAGTCCTGAAGATTATGACCGCCATATCCGCTGCATTGTGGAGCCGGGCCCGAACGTGATAATAGATGACGGCGGCGATATCGTGAGTATGATCCATTCCGAATTTCCGCAACTGATAGCTGATGTCTGGGGCGGCTGCGAAGAGACCACCACCGGTATCAACCGCCTGCTGGCGCGTGCCCAGCGCGGTGAACTCAAATTCCCTATGGTGATGGTGAACAACGCAGAGTGCAAGTACCTCTTTGACAACCGTTACGGCACCGGACAGAGCGTTTGGGACGGTATAATGCGCACCACCAACCTGATTGTCGCATCCAAGACTGTGGTAGTGGCCGGTTACGGCTGGTGCGGCAAGGGTGTGGCAATGCGCGCCAAAGGGCTGGGTGCCAGCGTTATCGTCACAGAAATAGACCCTATCCGGGCTATGGAAGCGGTGATGGACGGCTTCAAGGTGATGACTATGGACGATGCGGCGCCGTTGGGCGATATCTTTATAACAGTCACCGGGTGCTGCGACATCATTGTAGAACGCCACTTCCGCGCTATGAAAGATGGCGCAATCTGCTGCAACGCAGGGCATTTTGATGTCGAGGTCGATGTCGCCTGCCTGCGCGCCATCGCTACTGAGACCAAGGTCGCCCGCGCCAACATAGAAGGTTTCAAGGTTGACGGCAAATGGATTTATCTGCTGGGAGAGGGGCGTCTGGTGAATCTCGCCGCCGGAGACGGCCATCCCGCAGAGATCATGGATATGAGTTTCGCAATCCAGGCCCTCTCTGCTGCATATATAGTTCGCAACAAAGGGATGCTCCCCTCTACAATGCTGGTGGTGCCGGAAGAGATTGACAAATTCGTGGCACGTAAAAAGCTGGCGGCCTGGGGTGTGACCATCGATACCCAGACAGAGAAGCAGAAGGCATATATGGAGAGCTGATGCGCTACACACACATAGCATTTGACATAGACGGTACCCTGATTGACACTCAGGATACCTTTACATACTCTTTTTCCAAGACCATTCTGGAGTTAAAGGGAGAGGTCGTTCCCCCGGACAATCTGGTGCAATACTTTGGCCTGCCCAGCAGCGTGGGGATAGATATGGTGGGTTTCCCGGACCCGGTTGCGGCCTTGGAGTTGTGGGAGAAATATTACAGGGAGTTGGCGCCGGAAAAGAGCGTGCCCTATCCGGGTGTCCACGAGGCGATAGAGAAGATAGTTGCCGCCGGTATCAAGATTGGTGTAATTACCTCCCGCAGTCGCGACGAATTTGAATTTGACCGCAACCTGAACCCTTGGCGGCCATGGCTCCAGACTGTGATATGTGCCGACGAAACCGTCCTTCACAAGCCCGACGGGGAGCCGGCGCTGGCGTTTGCCGCCAAAGCCGGAGTGGATGTATCGCAGTGCCTCTATATGGGCGATACCATAATGGATTCTCGTTGCGCAGCCAATGCCGGGATGGATTTTGCCCTGGCCACATGGAACGGCGTTCCCGCAGGCGTCCCTGCCACCTACAGGTTTTCCTCTGCGGAAGAGATGCTGAAAATAATATTGTCATAATATGAAAACCAATTGCAAATACGCCCTCCTGGTGCCCACGAGTATGGGCCTCAGGCTCTGTCCTGACGCAGGGCAGCCGATAGCGGCTTCCGATACTTTCCGCCTGCAGGCGACCAGCGCAGAGACCAACGTGGCCAGTATCGTATCCTATCTGGGATTGCCGGTCAAGGTGCTCACATCGTTTGTGGCGGGCAGCCCTTTTGCCGCATTTATCAAGCAGTCGCTCCGCTCGCGCGGGATGGATTTCGAGGGGCCCGATGTGCCGCAGGGTGGCCCTTGGGGCTATCGTCACCAGATAAACGTGGCCGACAGCGGCTATGGTAGCCGCGGCCCGCGGGTTTGGAACGACCGTGCCGGCGAGGTCGGGCGGACGCTTTCCTCCGCCGATTTTGATCTGGAGCGCATATTTGGTGAGGAGGGTGTTCAGATTGTGCACCTTTCTGGCCTTGTGGCTGCGCTGAGTCCCGCCACCGGACAGTTCTGCCTGGATATTGTCCGCTGCGCCAAGAAGTACGGCACACTGGTGAGCTTTGATCTGAACTACCGCGCCTCCTTTTGGGAGGGTCGCGAAACGGAGCTGCGTGCCATATTTACAGAAATATGTTCGCTGGCTGATATATTGATAGGTAATGAAGAGGACTTCCAGCTGGCACTGGGCATCGACGGCCCTGCTGCGGGAGGTGAAGGGCTTTCAGCCAAGATAGACGGTTTCAAGGGGATGATCCAATGCGTTGCAGAACGCTTCCCTCAGGTGCAGGTATTTGCAACGACTCTGCGTGAGGTTGTGGATACCAATACCCATAACTGGGGTGCGGTGCTCCGCTGCGGTGGAGAATGGTTTGTGGCTGAACCCCGCAGCATACACGTGCTGGACCGCATCGGCGGTGGCGACGGCTTTGCCGGAGGCTTACTGTACGGCTTGCTCAAAGGTTGGGAGGCCGGCAAATGCCTCCAGTTCGGGTGGGCTTCAGGGGCGCTGGCCACGACACTCCTTACCGACTATGCTCAACCGGCCGACGAGGCTCAGATATGGAGTATCTGGAGTGGCAATGCCCGGGTCCAGAGATAGTTGTTATCCATTATCGTATAAAAACGATTATATATGCTTCTCTACGCCAGGGGTTCAGAATCTGAAGTGCTTTCGCAGCAGGATGTCCGCGAAGCGCTCTGCGGCGTGTTTGCCTCTCTTGGCAGCAAGCGCCGGGTGTTGGCCATTCCGCCCGATATAACCCGTCTGAATTCCCTCGGCGGCGAGATCACAGGCATCGTCAACGACTATTACGGCGATACTCTGACCGACATTCTCCCGGCGCTGGGTACCCACAGCCCTATGACAGAGCCGCAGTTGGACGTGATGTTTCCCGGTGTGCTGCACTGCAAGTTCAGGGTACACGACTGGCGCGGCGGGGTAGAAGATGTAGGCGAGATTCCCGCAGATTATATCAAAGAAATATCCGGGGGTAAAGTCTGCTATCCCATCAGGGCGCAGGTGAACCGCCTTCTGCTGGATCCCGGCTTTGACCTGATACTCTCCATAGGCCAGGTCGTACCTCACGAGGTGGTCGGGATGGCCAATTACACAAAGAATATTTTCGTGGGGGTCGGAGGCAGCGATTTCATCGGCAAGAGCCATTACCTCGGCGCCAGTTACGGTATGGAGCACCTGATGGGGAGGCCCGGTGGCCCTGTGCGTGAGGCGCTGGAATATGCCCGCACAAACTTTATCGGCTCCCTGCCAATCATCTATATACTTACGGTCCGTGCACAGCAGGGGGATGAAGTCGTCACCAAAGGACTGTTTATAGGAGACGACCGCGAATGTTTCGAACGGGCTGTGGAGCTCTCCCGGAAGGTAAATTTCGTGCAGCTGGACCGCGAGATGCACAAGTGCGTCGTTTATCTTGACCCGGCGGAGTTCAAAAGCACCTGGCTGGGGAACAAGGCCATTTACCGCACCCGTATGGCTTTGGCAGATGGTGCCGAACTGATTATCCTGGCTCCCGGCCTCAGAGAATTTGGAGAAGATGCCGCAATGGACGCTCTCATTCGCCGATTTGGCTATCGCGGCACATCACACACGCTGGCAGCGGTGGCCTCCGAGGCAGATTTGCAAGCCAATCTTGGCGCCGCGGCGCATCTGATTCACGGCAGCAGCGAGGGGCGTTTCAACATAACCTATGCCCCCGGTTTCCTGTCGCGGGAAGAGATAGAGGGCGTCGGCTACGACTATGCAGAATTGGCGCCGCTTCTGGAGAGTTACCGGCCTGGCGAGCTTCGCGACGGCTGGAACACGATGCCTGACGGCGAAGAGATTTTCTACATTTCCAACCCAGCCCTGGGATTATGGGCTAAGAAGTTGTTTTGAAATAATTAACATCAATCTTTATGTTCTGTTTTGGCGCTTTTTCTATTCTTCTTCGGTTACATAGGAACCCCTATGCGCCCTCATCAGAATGTAAAAATCACATAAAACATCTTCATAAATCTAATCGTGAACTATTTCAAAACAACTTCCAAGAACGATTTAAAGACTAATACAATATGGCAAACAAATCTGACATAGGCTTGATTGGTCTCGCTGTCATGGGCGAGAACCTCGTGCTGAATATGGAAAGCAAGGGCTTTACTGTGAGCGTGTTCAACCGCACTCTGGCCCGTGTGGACAACTTTATTGCCGGCCGTGCCGCAGGCAAGAACATCGTCGGCACTCATTCGCTGGAAGAATTGGTCTCTACCCTCAAGAGCCCCCGCAAAGTGTTCCTGATGATTAAGGCAGGCGCAGCAGTAGACGAATATATCGACAAACTCATACCTCTGCTTGAGCCGGGCGACGTTATTATAGACGGCGGTAACACCCACTTCCCCGACACTGCCCGCAGGCGCGAGTATGTAGAGGGCCGGGGTTTGCTTTACATCGGCACCGGTGTCTCCGGCGGCGAAGAGGGTGCTCTCAAAGGTCCCAGTATGATGCCCGGCGGCAGTCCTAAAGCCTGGCCGCTGGTAAAACCCATATTCCAGAGCATCTGTGCCCACGTTGCCGACGGTTCTCCCTGCTGCGACTGGGTTGGCGAGGGCGGAGCCGGCCACTTCGTCAAGATGGTCCACAACGGCATCGAGTACGGTGACATCCAGCTCATCTGCGAGTGCTACCAGATTATGAAAGACTGCCTGGGAATGTCCAATTCCGAGATGAGTGAGGTCTTTGGCGAGTGGAACCTCGGCGATCTGGACAGCTACCTGATTGAGATTACCCGCGACATTCTGGCCAAGAAAGACGACGACGGGCACTGCGTGCTCGATTATATTCTTGATACCGCCGGCCAGAAAGGCACCGGCAAGTGGACTGCGATTGCGGCGCTGGATGCCGGCGTGCCGCTTACTCTCATCACAGAGAGCGTCTATGCCCGCAGCCTGTCGGCTCAGAAAGAAGAGCGCGTGGCGGCTTCCAAGATTCTCGCAGGACCTTGCGCAAAATGTTTCGAAGGTAATCGCGAAGAGTTCCTGTCCAATCTGCAGCAAGCACTGTTCGCCTCTAAAGTTGTATCCTATGCGCAAGGGTTTGCGCTAATGCGTGCGGCGGCTGCAGAATATGGCTGGAGGCTCAACTATGGCAATATCGCCCTGATGTGGCGCGGCGGCTGCATCATACGCAGCGTTTTCCTGGGCAAAATCAAAGAGGCCTTTGACTCTCAACCCGATTTGGCCAACATTATGCTTGCTCCCTATT
This sequence comes from Bacteroidales bacterium, assembly GCA_017529425.1. Classification (GTDB taxonomy): domain Bacteria; phylum Bacteroidota; class Bacteroidia; order Bacteroidales; family UBA932; genus Equibacterium. The sequence continues at coordinate 18,167 of JAFXNQ010000040.1, forward strand.
TCCAGGAGAAGATGGCGCAGGCACAGTCCGGCTGGCGCCGGGTGATTGCTCTCGCGGTCGAGAACGGCATTCCGACGCCGACCCTCTCCGCGGCTTTGTCATACTACGACGGCTACCGCAGCGGCCGTCTCCCCGCCAACCTGCTGCAGGCGATGCGTGACTACTTTGGCGCCCACACCTACGAGCGGACCGACCGGCCTCGCGGCGAATTCTTCCACACCAACTGGACTGGATTCGGCGGTGACACCACTTCCAGCACATACAACGCATAAAACTTACAATTATGACATACAGTTTCGATGATCTTAAAGGTCGCAATTGCGTCATTACCGGCGGGTTCGGAGTCATCGGCCTCGCACTTACCAAAGGCCTGGCAGCTGCCGGCGTAAATCTGGCCGCAATCAGTCGCAAAGCGGCCGAGTCACCGCTGGCGGCAGAAATCAGCAGCGAATTCGGGGTGAAATGCATCGGAATCAGCGCCAGCATCCTGGACCGTGGAGCACTTGAAAAGGCGCTGGTTGATGTCCACGAGAAGCTCGGCGATGTGGATATCCTTATCAACTGTGCCGGCGGCAATGCTCCGGAGGCAACCTGCAAGGTAGAGCAGATGGAGAGCGCTGCCGACCTGGCCGATTCGTTCTACGGTCTGGACGTGGAGGGCTTCAAGAAGGTCTTCGACACCAATTTCCAGGGGACTATTCTCTCCACCATGATCTTCTCGCGCGACATGATTGAGGCCCGCAAGGGGGTTGTGCTCAACATCTCCAGCATGAATTCTGTGCGCCCGCTCACAAAAATACCGGCTTACTCCGCCGCCAAGGGCTCTATCAACAATTTCACGCAGTGGTTCGCGGTGCACGTTGCTCCGATGGGCGTCCGTTGCAATGCCATCGCCCCCGGTTTCTTCCTTACGGACCAGAACCGCTTTTTGCTCACCGACGAGGCCACCGGCGCCCTCAAGCCCCGCGGCAAGAAGATCATCGCCAATACCCCCGTCCACCGCTTTGGCGAGCCTGAAGAGATAGTCGGCACGATGCTCTATCTGCTCAGCGACATATCCGCCTTCGTCACAGGCGTCATTATTCCTGTCGATGGTGGCTACAGCGCTTTCGGCGGTGTATAGGTTTGGGCTTTCTCCGGCCAGATGGTGATATTCCCCAAAGCCATAACGCAATAGTCCGGCTCGCAATCCTCTGCGCTGCGAGTGTGCGTTTTTTTGGGGAATATAGAAATAACCACTACATTTGTTATATATTGTTGTGTAGAATATTTTTAAACATTATGTAATATGAAAAAAGTCATTGCTATTCTTGCAGTTGCCTTCATCGGCATAGTATCTGCGTCTAACGCGAACGCTATTGAGGACCAGTGGTCCAAGGGGACTATGGTCGCCGGTGTAACGGCCGGTTTAGACCCCTGGACTGTCGGAGGTATCGGCTTGGGAGGTATCGCTTTTGGCGATTATGTGCTCGTGGACAGCTGGTGGAAGGGACACTTCACAGTTGGCGGTCAGCTCGGTTACGAAGGCTACAGGTACGCTGACGTAGATGGCAGACATTGGCAGTCGCACTTCAGCGTAGCTCCGCGTGCGACATATGGTCTCAATATTACCAATCAGTTTGAAGTTCATGCCGGTATTGCGTCCGGATTAGCTTTTGGCAGTGGCATACACATCTATCACAGCGAGTTCGTTGGTATGCACTATTTCTTCAGTGATGCTATTGCAATCTCCGCACAGGTCGGATATGCCTGGTACAGCCCCTCTGTACTCGCAGGTATTTCCTTTAAGTTCTAAGTAAAGTACCCCCATTCAAACCCGTTAAAGGGTGATGATATAAGGAGCCGGCCCATTGCGGGCCGGCTCCTATGATACTGGGGCGCTGCCCCAAACCCCGCCGTTCCGAGCTGGCTATTCTGAAAGTCTGCCCGCACGCGCTCCGCTATCGCCTGATGGCGATACTGCCTTATATCAAAGCCTCACAGAGCGGGGCGAGATATTGCCTGAAGCATTGCAGTCTGCTACGCTTTCATTTGCCGGGTAGTAATAGAGAACAGTTCTAATCAATGTAAAAAGATAACTTGAATTAGAATATGACAAACACCTGCCACATTAATGAAA
>JAFXNQ010000041.1 GCA_017529425.1 Bacteroidales bacterium
GGATTTTGAGTTCAGCGAAGTAACGGCCCTTGGCACAATCACTTATAAAGATTACACCCAAATCCACATCGATGCCGTAATGAACGACTCGCTGGTGGACCTGCAGGCCATAAAGGATGCCCGCTTCAAGGTGGTTCTGGACCCCGTGAACTCAGTGGGCGGCGTGGTAATGCCCAAACTTCTGGAACAGCTGGGCGTGGAGTGCATCACCATCAACGGCACCCCTGACGGCCACTTTGCCCACAATCCGGAGCCGCTCCCCGCAAACCTGGTGGGGTTGAGCCGCACCGTGGTCGCCAACAACGCCCATCTTGGCATCAGCGTCGATCCCGATGTAGACCGCTTGGCGTTCATCTGCGAGAACGGTGAGCCCTTTGGCGAGGAGTACACCATCGTGGCGGTATCGGACTATGTCCTCAGCTACGTCAAGGGTCCCGCAGTCTCCAATATCTCATCCAGCCGTGCTCTGCGCGACATTGCCGAGGCACACGGCTGCCCTTATTACTTCTCTGCAGTAGGTGAAGTCAATGTCACCACAAAAATGCACGAAGTGGGTGCAGTCACCGGCGGCGAAGGGAACGGCGGAGTCATCTACCCCGCCCTGCACCACGGCCGCGACGCGCTGATGGGTGTCACCCTGTTCCTGAGCCACATGGCGCACAAGGGGCTCAGCGCAAGCGCACTGCGGGCCACTTATCCCGATTATTTCATCTTCAAGAACAAGATAGACCTCCCCAACGCCGACGCTGCGGAGAAGATTTTTGACGCCGTAAAGAGACGCTACGCAAGCGAGAAACTCACCACCATAGACGGTGTCCGGATAGACTTCGAGGCGGACAAGATGTGGGTAATCCTGCGCAAGTCCAACACAGAGCCCATCATCCGCATATATGCAGAGGCGCCCATCGAGGTTGCCGGAGAGGCCCTTGCAGAAGAGATAGTAAACCTCGCTCACGAGATTCTCTAAGATATGTTCTCCTTCAGGACTACACCGCTCCTGGAGCAGGAGGACCTGACTCTGCGGCGCGGGCGCATTGCCGTGCTGGACAGCCCCACGGCTTGGCACCCGCAATATGGCGAATACCTCGGCTACACGCTGGCCCGCTACCGCAACGTGGTGCGGCTCTCCTCGCTGGAAGAGCGCGAGGTGATTGCCGCCTCTGACGCTGTGGTAATTGAGCATCAGATTACCGGCAACCGGTTTGACCCTTTCCTGAAGCCGCTGCGGGACTTCCTGCTGGAGCAGAACCGCAGCCGCAAACCGGTATCGGTATATATCGTGGACCGGTTCAACCCCAGCGGCAGGTGCGTAGAGGGCGGACACTACGACGGTCTCCCCCACCGCCACGGCCTCACCCTCGGGGAACTGGCCAACATGTATTACAGCGAGATGAACGCCAGCTTCCCGCTGCACATAATCTCTGCCGCCGCAAACGACGCCGCACGCGAACTGATGCCGTGGAGCATTCCGCAGCCGTGCGGATTCGGCTCGCTGTTCTCCGCCACCTTCATGAGCGGCGCCTACCTCTGGAACGGCACCAACGTGAGCTGCGGCGACGGCACTACCCGACCCTACGAGATGTTCGGCGCACCCTTTATGGCACGCTTAGAGCGGGGACGCGACTATGTGTGGGAGAACGCCCTAACCTGGAACGATGTGGATTCTCCGGTATATGACCGCGCCACATATATGCGCTGGTGTGGTTTTACGCCCCATACGGGCCTTTATGCCGGCCAGGAGTGCCACGGCTTCCAGATGATACCAAACCCCGGAGAAACGGGCTATAATGCGCTCCTGCATACCCTGCGACTGATCCGTTTCGTACGCGAAAACTGCCCGGAATTCACCTTCAACGACAGGATGGACTCCCTTGCCGGCAGCGAGGCGGTGATGAGCTATCTTGCCGGGAACCTGGATTACGACACCCTCCGCAACCACCTCAAGACAGAGGAGCAGAAGTGGCTCCGCAAAGCCAAGAAATACCTTCTCTACGACGAACCCCTCTACCGCATAAAATAAGCCGGATACTCATAACGAAAAAGCCGGTCCTTGCGAGCCGGCTTAATTCGATATGTGGGTTACGTTAGATTAGTTCTTCTTGTAGAGGTAAACACCGTACTGACGGCCTGTACCTCCGATCTTAAATTTATCATCGGAGTTGAAGTACAAAACATCTTTTTTACCATCAGACTTCGTATAATAGAAATAGAAGGCGTCAGAAACTGTACCATCTGTGCTGGCAGCAGCTTTGAGAGTAGCGGCATCGGTCAATGACATGGTCACCTTGCTTGAACTGACCTGGATATAGCGGCTGTAGGTAGTAGCGGAGTTTCCTGTTACATATCCCTCGGGGCCATCCAGAACATAGCTTTCGCCCTCTGCGGTGATAACAAATTCACAACTGTCATAGTCACCTGTGATTGTTCCGCTGGTACCGTCAACCTCGACTGCACTTCCTGCCTGGTCACCGGCAAAAGCCATCTTCTGACCTTTACCATTGTAGTTATTTGCATCGGTGGACACAATCAGGTATGTAGCACCACTGGTAATCTCGGAGACCTTGGTGTAGGTTGCAGGTGCATTGTTCATGACTGTCAAAGTGTAAGATGCCTCACCTGCCTGGAGTTCAGAAGTGGCGGGGGCAGATGCCTTAACGGTGAAGACACCAGTACCGTTGATTGCCACTGCGCCTGCAGCAGATACTGTAGGATATGCACTTGCTGCAACAGAAGCATCGGAGCATGTTACGCTGTAGGTAACGCCGTCGGTCTTGCCAGACAGGGTCGGAGCACCTGCAAATGCATAAGGGAGAGTCTTACCATAGATGTTCACAGAAACTGCGCCCGTGCTGAATGCAAGGTTGCGCTTTTTGGGGCCGTTCTCCTGGAGCTTGTAAAGCTGGCAGTTAGCGCTGCTGGTCGAGCTCTGGAAATAACCCTGACTGGTCCAGCGCAGTTTATAACTGGTACCACTAACACGAGCTATAGTAGCTACGCCGCCAGAAGCAATGCTGATGTTGAGATTATGAGAAGATCCCTTTGTTTCCTCTGCTCCTATGTTGTTGCTTGTCGGATAGATATAACGGTTAGCCGATTCAACAAAGAAGTAGTAACCAGTTTCAAGGGTAAGTTCGCAATCAACAAACTCGTCTGATACTATAGTGTGGTTCTCAATTGTAGCGCTCAATGCGTTAGCCGCAGCTTGAGTGAAGTTGCTGCCGTTCAATACCGGCTTGAACACTTTGCTGTTTGATTCGTTGACCAGCAGGTAATTGGCACCGACCTCAATATCAGCGCTAGACTCTACCAATGCATATTCGGGTGTTACCGATTTGCTGTCTTCTACTACGACAGTGAAGTGTGCTTTTGCCTGTTTATAGGTGGCATCAGCCTCTGCAATCGCGGTAATGACAGCGGTTGCATTCTTCTTAGCACCTTCTGCAATCGTAACGGTTACAGTTTCGTTATTGACCTTTGTAACTGTTGCGACGCTCTCATCGGATGATGTGAAGGTAACGGCAGTCTGGGCTCCGCTCAGGGTAGGAACGGCAGCTGTCCATGTGCTTGTACCCTTATCATACTTGGCAGTAGTGCTGCTGAAAGAAAGACTCTGCGGAGTGCGGCCGTCATACAGCTTATAGATGCAGATGTTGGCATTGTAATCGGTGCCCGCGGTTTGACCACTCTGCTGAATACCACTGAAGTAGTTTCTGGTAGACCAATAAATATGATAATTAGCGTCGTTAGAGCGGCCTACGGTAGCGATACCATCCGAATCAATGCTGATAGATACTGTATGGGAAGTGTTCTTAGCTTCTGCACCGAGGGCGGAGTCGCCAGAAGCGCCGGGATAGAGATACTTGCCGGCAGATTCAATCCAAAGGTATTTGCCCTCCTCGAAGGTAATCTGGCAATCAGTCAGATCGGCGGAGATGGTATTATCGGCAGTGTTGATCACAACATCCACGGCATTGTCGGTACTCTTGGTAAAGGCAGATCCAGAAGATGCAAGAATCGGTTTGAACGCCTTGGAAGCAGTCTCGTAAACCAGGATGTACTCACCGTCTTCTTCGATGTCATCATTAGAGAGGACCTTGGTGTAAACCGGGACGCTGGGGTCGCTGCTGGTAATGGTGATGGTGTAAGAAGCCTTTGCTGCCCTCCAGGTAGCATCCTTCTCTGCAGTTGCGGTAATCACCGCCTTGTCGCCCTTCTTGACACCTTCAGCAATGGTGACTTCACCGGTAGAAGCATCTACGGTAGCGACACTCTCGTCAGAAGATGAATAGGTTACGTCGGTTTCTGCACCGTTAAGGGTGGGAACACCTTTGCCTTCTTCCCAAGCACCTGCATATACATCGTAAGCAGCTTCGTCGGCAGAGAATGAAATGCTCTGGGCAGAGCGGCCGTCATTCAGCATATAGAGGCAGATGCCGGTAGAGTACTGACCGCTGATTGTAGCGTTGCTGCTGAAGTAGTGGCTGGAAACTGACCAAACGAAGTAGTTAGAGCCGGAGTTAGCCTTGATCTCTGCAATACCGTCTTCAAATGCAATATCCAGAGCGGTTGATGCAGTGCTCTCTGCATTGAGAGTACCACTTCCGCCGGATGTGCCAGTGGGATAAATATAATAATTGTCAGCACCAACAGCCTTGAAGAAGTAGCCCTCCTCAAGGGTAAGTTCACAATCAGCGAACTCATCAGAAGTGATGACACCCTCATCGATAGTTACATCAAGTGCAGAGGATGCATCCTTGACATATTGAGTTTTACCAGAATTGAGAACCGGATAGAACACCTTGGGATCAGCGTCATCCTCATCACCTTCGAGGCCTTCGAATACCAACAGATAGTTGGCGCCGACCTCCAGGTCGCTGACTGAGGTAACCTTTACATACTGAGTTGCACCAACCGGAGCGGGAGTGCTGTCGGTAACGGTGAGGGTGTAGGTTGCAACAGCGCTCTGCCAAGTGTCGCTTGGAGCGGCTTTAGCAGTAATCACAGCAACACCCTTCCCTAATACCTCTACTGCACCGTTTGCAGGATTGATGGTAGCAACGGCAGTATTGTCAATTGAGTAAGTGACATCGGTCTTTGCACCGTCAGACACAGCCTGTCCGGTAAACGGAGCAGATGCATCGGTGTAAAGGTCATAAGAGACAGTCGGATTTGCAAAAGCAATCTCCTGAGGCATACGGGTGGTATAGAGAGCGGTAGCATCATAACCAGAAGAAGTAATCCTCCAGCCCTCGTTGTAATAAGCGTAGAAGTCGGTGACGGTGGACTCGTAAATGCTGGTGTTCCAGAAGTTGGTACCATCATAGTTCCATACCATATACTTGGTGAGGTCATCGCTTGAAGCCACAAGCTGATAGCTGCCGCTGTCGCTGAGGCGGGTCAGGTTGTAGCTGCCCTGGCTGAAGCTGTGGGTACCATAATCTGCAAGGGAGGCATCAATAGCCGCTGCTGTCCAAAGGAGACCTTCAACAGGTTCAAGAGAAGCGGTGCCCGCTTCTGAATCAACAGTCACTGCCACTTCGCTGAGGCTCCCGCTTGACAGGCGGAGGGCATTAGCTGCAGATACGATCATATAGTCATATCCGTCATCGATGGCGCTGGCCTTGTAGTAAGTCACCTCGGGAGCGCTGTTTGTAACAGTGAGCTTATATGATGCGGAAGATGACATATACTGGTGTCCGTCACCGGAAGCGGTTGCAGTGATGGTAGTTTCACCTGCAATGCCAGTAAGGGTAACGTTACCGGACTCATCCACGGTAGCTACATCTGTGTTGCTGGAGCTATAGGTTATGGTACCTGCGCTTTCTTTGTCAGCGATGTACAGAGTGGGTGCTACAGAGCCAAAGTCGGCCGCGGAATTGGTATAGACGTCATATTCAAACTCAGTGACGGGCTGGCCATAAGCATCATCGTATTCCATCTCAAGAGGTTCACGGTCAACGCGTGTAACATTGCCGCCCACGGTCATATCCATGGCTATGTTGATGAACTCGCTGGCATAGAAGGTAAGAGAAGCAGGGGTAGTAAAACTCTTTGTGTAGATATATTTGTCGGTAACTACCTCTACACTCTTGATACTCTTGGTACCGGGGACGGTAACCATATATACATAAGTGGTTGCAGACCTTTTCAGACCATCCGGATAGCTCAAAGTGAGCTCGTAGGAGTCAGCGTTGGCCTGGAAATCAGCGGTATTGGTCTCAAAATCCACGTCAGCATAACCAACTTCACCGGTGATGATACCGTTATAATCCCTGGTATTCTCCACGCAGCTGATCTTCACACTCTCTACATAGCTGCCTGCCAGGTTGGTGACAGCCAGACGGGAGAGAGCGACGGGACGTGAGAAATCGAGGAAGACCCTCTGCTCGTGAAGGGATGAAGAGTAAGTGTTGGGGCACGTACCAATCAAGAAGTCAGCCTTGGGGTCAATCAGGGACTCTACGTGAGGATACTGTACTGCAGGCACCAGGTACTTGTCGTTCTCGCGGGTCGCCATGAGGGCGGTGTATGCGAAGGTCGATCCGGCCTTGGTGAGTGCGGACGGAGGGTTGACGATAACGGTTGCGTTGTCAAACTCGGCATAGAAATATGCCTTCTCCCAAGTACCGTCCACAGGGGTAGTCATCTCCACCTTGCTTGCCTCCATGAAGTAGGCATTGCCGGAAGATGCGGTCTCGGTTTCAAAGATGTGGACATCATTGACATCGGTGTTTCTCCAGTCGGGGACCATTTTAAGCATAATGGCTGTCTTGGTCTCGTCGGCAGAGGGTGCCTTAGCCATGAAAGTCACGGTGTGGGTCTTTTCCTTCTGTTCAAAGTTCTCAGCGGGCTTGTTGCAGGCTGCCACCCCCACGATTGCCAATGCACAGAAAAGTGCTGAAATTATATTCTTTTTCATATGCTTGTAATAAATTCTAGTTGAGGAATTCATCGGCAGGAATGTCAAAAATAGAGTTGTCAAAGACGTCGAGTTCGCCGTCGTGACCGGGATCATACGGGATAGTTTCTCCCGCGTTACCAGACTGGCACACGATACCAGCCAGATTCACACTGACACATACAGAATCCGGAGATTCGTACGGGGTAAAGTTATCTTGTTTTTTCATAGCAAAAATATGTTACTCAAGCATATCGTTCTGGAACTGGGTAATCATGTCTCTGTCAACACCCAGCGTATTCACAACATAATTGATAGCTTTCTCTTGCCAGGTGTTGCCGGAGGCGTTGTTGATCGCATTGTATACGGTATAGTACTGTTCAGGAGAACTGCCGTTACGTGCACGGAGGCCGACGGTAGAGAAAGAAGTCAACTCAAAGTCAATGTCGCACCTTTCGGGCGCAATACCAAGGAGGGATTCAAGGTACAGGCAGGTACCGCCTGTGCGGTCAGCACCAACCATACAGTGAATATATACATTGACACCATGGTGTACAGCATTCATGATTCGCATCAGGGTCGGACCCATCTTGTTCTTGTTTGTAAGGTCTGAGCCACCGCTATACTGCTCATTAGTATGGCCGGAATAGACATCTGGACTGTAAGTATTCTCCGCGATATTGGGAGACAAGTTGAGAGCGTTATTTATGGAGTTGCCGCTTCCACCCCAACCTCCTGAAGTACGGAGGTCAACGTCCAGACCGATCTTCATCTTATTCAGCAGATAGTTCTTCTGGTCGGAAGTGGTGTTGTCCATGTTACTGCCGCGGAAAATCTTGCCATACTTGATTGTCTTACCGCCATTTTCGGTCACCTGGCCACCGAGGTCACGGCAGTTGTTGGCATAGTTCTGACCAAAATTGGATTTTAAACCGATGCCCACCATGCGGCGGCGGCCTTCTGTTGCAAATGTACCAGAAGCAACTGTAGTACTGCCGTTCTTGGCAACCCAGTAGTATGTCCTGTTAGGAATAAGGTTGTAAATATCGGCTGTATTTGAGCTAACCTCAGCAACTGCCATTATTTCCTCGTCGGTGTGGGCCTGATCGTAATATACGGATACTGTAGTAGCCGATGATCCAGTCCAGCTCACTGTAGCCGGAGCCGGCCAGTCAAGACGATTGGTGGCGCTGACGTTGGTTGCATACTGGGAAGCGTACGATGTAGAACTGTGATTGCTCTTAGTGTAATTTGAGTACGCCTGATTGAAGAAACCGTTGACCGCAGAATTCTCTAGGTTGTAAACACCCTCCTGGGAGATACGGTTGATGTACAGGGTATAAGATGCGGAACCAGAGTAATACTCGTCGTTACCTGCTGCTGTACCAGTGATAGTGGTGCTGCCAAAGCCCCTGACGGTGATGGTAGTTCCAGAAATCGTAGCAACGTTGGTGTTGGAGGATGAGTAAGTGATATTACCATAACCACCCTGGAGCGTCTGGACACTCATTATACCGCTTGCACTCTCCATAGTCTGGGTAATGGAACCCTGGGAGAAGTAAGGAGACTGAACCTTCTTGCTGCTGCCGCTGGAGGTCTTGAGGTAGAGGTGAACGCCGACGCCGACGCCGCTGCCGCCAATCTTGAACGTATCCGCACCGGTGCCGCCCATTGAGGAGGGTTTATAATAGAGGACCTCACTGGTAGAAGAGGAGTTCCTCTGGGCGGTCATAAATTCGAACCTCTCACCGGAAACAGTCAGGCTGTACAGATACTCGGATGAAGGTTGAGAACTTTCAAATACGAGACCTGTGGTGCTGTTGCCGCTGTTGGAGTAGTCACAGAGCAGATATCTGCCATCATTGAATCTTATGCAATACTTGCTGCCGCTCTGTGTTACAGTGAACTCATAGCCGCTATAAGCGTTGTTCGCAGAGGTGATTACACCACTTGCCGCATTGATGCTGACATAAGAACCGTCGGCAGCACCCTTGAACAGTCTGGTGTCGTCAACAGAGGTAATCAGATAGGTCCCACCTACTGTCAGGGAAGTAGCCTTCACATAGGTAGCGTCACCGGTAGAAGGTGTAGAAGAGGCCTCGTTAACAACCAGTGTATAAGACTGGGAAGCAGCGTTGTAGTTGCCCGCTGCAGCCGCGTTGGCGGTGATGGTAGTCTGGCCTGCACCCTTGATAGTGATGGTAGTACCGGAAACGGTAGCCACGTTGGTGTTGGAAGAGGTGTAAGTAACAGTGGTCTGTGCACCGCTTACCTGCTGAACAGACAAGGTCGAGCCCGCAGGATAATTGTTCATTGAAACGGTCACTGTGGGCTGCGAGAACGAGAGATTCTGGTTCACCTTGCCAGAAGAGGAACCGCCTTCAGAGGTAAGCTTATAGAGACGGATGTTGGATACCTGATAAGCACGCATCGAGAAGCCCTGTGCAGAACCTGAGTGATAGAAATAGTAGCTGCCGGAGTATATACCCAGGCCGTTTCCGCTGCTGGTGCCACCCCAGGAACTGCCACTGCCACTACCGCTGCCAATGGAGAATGCAGTTGCAGAAGACTCGGAAGTAGTATAAGTGATCCTGTTATCAGTTGTAGGAACAACAAGATACTGACCGGTACTCTTAACCTTGATCTTCCAGTTGGAGCCGGAAGCGATGAGTTCTACCTCTGCATTGAATATCTCACTGTCGTTTGTGAAAGTGAGGGTATTGCTTGAATCAATGTCCCTCTGGCCAATATACTGGCCATTGCTAACGTAACCCTGACTGCTATCCCAGTCACCGTTGAGAACAGTAGGGAACAGAGCGATTGAATACTGGCTGCCGGATGACTCATAGCCGCCAAGCAGGTAGGTACCTGCAGATACACTTGTCTGATATGTGTAGGTACGGGATGTGCTTGAAGAGCTGGAACCGGAAGAAGTAATGGTCAGAGTGTAAGACTGCGATGCAGGGTTGTAGTTGTCATTACCCACTGCGTTGGCAGTGATTGTAGTGGTACCTGCGCCGACGATAACCAGCTGGCTGCCGTTTACAGTAGCAACATTGGTGTTGCTGGAGCTGTAGGTTACAGTTGTCCAGGCACCGCTTACAGACTGAACAGAGTAAGAGTTGCCAATCGAGTAACCGTTGTCAAGCGACCAGGTAACGCTGGGGCTTGCAAAGGAAAGTGTCTGGTTCTGCTTGCTGGGGTTCACGGGAGTGCTGCCGCCGCCGTTCTGCAGTTTGTAGAGCTGCACGCGACGGTCGCTTGCGCTGGAGCTGGAATACTGGAATGCACCGCTCACATATCCCAGATAATACTTATTGTAACCATTGGAATGGCCGGAGCTTACTACCTGTACACCGCCATTGGAATACTTGAAAGCGTGATAGTAGTTTGTTGCGGAAGAGCTGTAACTGCTGGTGCGGCTATTGGTAGAATTGATCTGCAACTCGCTGTTGGAGTAGAAGACGTACATACCGTCGCTGTTCTTCACATTGTATGCCTCCTGGCCCGACAGGTTAGCGTGCTCTACGCCTGCGTCAGAGACTGTGAGGGCATATTTATCAACAGTAGCGTTAGAAACAATCTGGCCGTTGCTGATTGTAACATCCACTGCATAGCTGCTTGCGTTGCTGCTGAAAGCTGCAAATGCCTTGCTGCTGCTCTCGTCAACAAAGAGGTAAGTACCGTCCCAGCTTGTGGGCTCGGAGGTAACCTTAACATATGCTGCATCACCACTCGGAGTGGGAGTCGAGCCGTCGCTGATAACCAGGGTGTAGCTCTTGGAAGCTGCATAGTAATTGTCGTTCTCAGCTGCATTTGCAGTGATGGTGGTGGTACCTGCACCCACAATCACGACGTTGGTACCGGAGATGGTAGCAACATTGGTGTTGGAAGATGTGTAGGTAACGGTGGTCTGTGCGCCGCTTACGGCCTGAACTGCATAAGAGTTGCCTGCGGTGTAACCGTTACCCAGGGTCCACTGGATGCTGCTCTGTGCAAACGAGAGGTTCTGGTTCTGCTTGGTTGCGGAACCGCCGTTACTCAGTTTGTAGAGCTGCAGGCGACGGTCGGTATCGCTGGTGGCTACGCTGCTGCCGCCGGAGTAGTTGAAAGAGCCGCTGGTGTAACCCAGATAATACCTGTAAGAGCCGCTGCTCTGGACGGCACTTGCAACCTGCACGCCGCCGTTAGAATACTTGAACACGCTGTAATAAGTGTTCATGGAGCTGCTGCTCTGGCTGCTGGCCTTCTGGTTGGTAGAGAGAATCTGTACCTCAGAGCTGGAGCCAAAGATATACATACCGTCGCTGTTGCGCAGGTTGTATGCCCTCTGGCCTGAGAAATTGGAGTTCTCATGATCTACACCTGCGTCGGTCACAGTGAACGCATATTTATTAACATTGGAGTTAGCCACAATCTGGCCGTTGCTGATTGTAACGCTCAATGCATAGTTGCTTGCATTGTCGCTGAACGCAGCGAATGCCATACTGCTGCTCTCATCCACGATGAGGTAAGTGCCGTCCCAGCTTGTGGGCTCGGAGGTAACCTTCATGTAAGCTGCTTCTCCGCTGGGGGTAGAAGACTGGGAAACAACCAGAGTGTAAGACTTGGTTGCAGCATTATATATATCGTTTGACGGAGCGTTTGCGGTGATGGTGGTGCTACCTGCGCCAACAATCTGGATGGTTGTACCGGAGATGGTAGCCACATTGGTGTTGGAAGATGTGTAGGTAACGGTGGTACGTGCGCCGCTGACAGGCTGTACGTCATAAGTATTTCCAATGGAATAGCCGTTGCCCAGCTGCCATGTTACGGTAGATTGAGCAAAGGAGAGCTCCTGATCTTCCTTCTCGGGATCTACAGGTGTAGGATTATCTTCCGGAGTGGGATCGGTGCTGTGGTCAGCATCAAAGCTGAGGTTGAAGGTATATGTCTTACCAGCGTTGATCTTGGTATCGCTGGCACGCTCAAACAGGTGATAGAAAACAACCTCGTTGTTGTTGGCGTCGGTTGCGATAACCTTAGCCTTCACGCTGCCGCCTGCAGGGATGGTGAAGGGGACAACGCCTGCATAAAACTGCTCGACGTCACCGGCTGCAATTTCATCGGCGTCGTTAACGGTGAGGAGAACCCTCTTGGTTGCGCCTTTTTCTGCCTCCCAGTTGATGTTGTCATAAGTAATATCGCCCACAAAATCACCTGCAATCTCGCTGGATGCGGTGAATTCTATGCTCTTGACCACGATGGGACCGCTGGTGGTGTTGGTCACCTTATAGTCGAGACGCGCCAGGACGTTACGCATACGGACGCTGAGCTGCTCCGAACGGGAAACACCCAGCTCCTTACCTACCAGGGGGAAGCCGTCGCCGGCGATGTGGGTCATATCACTGTTACCGGTCTGAACCTGAGTCGCAGGGATAGAGATGTGAGTCTGCTGCGGAGTCTTGTTGTCGTCGCGGTGAGGATAAATCATGTACCAGTCGTTGACATCACCGGAGTAACTCAAACGACCGCCAAAAGTGTTGTTGCCCCTGTAAGTCAGGTGGCCTGAAACATAGCTCTCTGCACCATCCTCAATGTTGATGGCGGTAAGTTGGTCACTTTCAGACCATAATGTGGCCGAACCGTTATTGACGGTCTTGGTAACGACGCCGTCTTCTGTAGTGACATAACATAGTAACTCCTCAGCGAAGAGACCTTCCTGAGGAGCTTCTTCCCGTACGGCTGTACAAGAACAGACACCACAAAGTCCTGCAATCAGGACCCCTACGGTAGCTAATGAGAAAGTTTTTTTCATGTTTAGATTAGTGAATATATTTAGTTAATTGTTTTCAGAAGCGCCAACAAGAACAAAATCGGAACCGGTAACATCAAAACCATCAACAGGACCTTCAAAGGGGGAGCTGAAATCGCCACCATGCTGCCAGGAAATGATGTCCTGCATCAAAGAGCCTTTACAGTCAATAGCTATCAATTCAGAAGCCGGAGCCTCATATAGACACTCGGAATGTTTCGATATGTTTCGCTTTAACATTTCTTGCTTTGTGTCCGCCATTAAACCGGTTATTGCCTAATAAAAATGGGGCGAACAAGGTGTAAAATTACAAAATTCTGCCCGGAAAAACAAAAAAAATAGGCTGAAAATCAGCCTATTTAAGCAATCCTTTAAGCACCTCTGTGGTAATGCGCCGAGTAGCGCTGTTCACGGCCGATTTAGCAGCTTTCTGTACCGCCGTGGAGGCAGTTGATTTCTTGGAAGTTGTCTTCTTGGCAGTGGTCAGCTTCTTGGAAGCGGTCGTCTTCTTGGAGGTGGTGCTTTTCTTTGTAGATGTTCCGATTATGGACTTGGCGGCGTTTGTGGCGATACTGCGGGCAAAAGAGGTGGCCGCAGCAGCTATCATAGTACCAAAGATGGTCCGTTTAATGCCTGATGATTTCTTTTTCGCGGCCTTCTCCTTCTCTTTATCTTTCTGGGCGCGCGCCAGTGCCTTTTCCTCCTCTTCAGCAGCCTTCTGGGCAGCTTTCTCTGCCTCCTCATATTGCGCTGTGAGCACCTCATAGGCGCTCTCGCGATCAAAGAAACCGTCGTAATTCAGGATATTCTGCGGGGCGGACCTGTTGATATCCAGCCGCTGCCCCTCGCTGATTGCGCCGATAGAGCTCAGCGGGAACAGGATCTTGGCCCGCTCCACCACCGTAGGGGCACCCTTCTCGTCCAGGAAGCTGACCAGAGCCTCACCGGTAGCGAGCTCCGTTATGGCGGTGGCAGTATCAAAGCCCGGGTTGGCTCGGAAAGTCTCTGCCGCAACCCGCACCGCCTTCTGGTCGCGCGGAGTATAGGCACGCAGGGCGTGCTGCACTCGGTTGCCAAGCTGCCCCAGGATACTGTCTGGGATATCAGTAGGCGACTGTGTAACAAAATATACACCGATACCCTTGCTGCGAATCAGGCGCACCACCTGTTCTATCTTGTCTGTCAGGGCCTTGGGCGTATCTGCAAACAGTGTGTGAGCCTCGTCAAAGAAGAACACCAGCTTGGGCTTCTCCAGGTCCCCCACCTCAGGCATCAGGGTGTAAAGCTCCGTAAGCAGCCAGAACAGGAAGGTAGAATAGAGCTTGGGGCGCATCATAAGCTCGTCCGCAGCCAGCACATTCATCACGCCGCGGCCATTCTCCACCGCCAGCAGATCCTGCACATTAAACGCCGGTTCGCCAAAGAACTTGTCAGCCCCCTGATCCTCCAGAGTGAGGATGGCGCGTTGAATGGCACCGATGGATGCCGCAGAGATATTGCCGTATGTGGTGGTGTATTCCGACGCATGCTTCGACACAAAATCGAGCATCATCCTCAAGTCCTTTATATCTATGAGCAGCAAGTCGTTATCGTCCGCAATGCGGAACACTATGTTCAGCACTCCGGTCTGAACGTCGTTGAGCTCCAGCATGCGGGAGAGAAGCTGAGGACCCATGGCGGAGACGGTGGTGCGCATGGTGTGCCCCTGCTTGCCAAACACGTCAAAGAAACGGGTCGGACACCCCTCAAACTGAGGATTCTCTATACCGAATTCCGGGCAACGCTTTGCTATGAAAGAACTCATAGCCCCCGTCTGGCTGATTCCACTCAAATCCCCCTTCATATCGGCCATAAAACAGGGGATGCCGGCCTGGGAAAAGGTCTCTGCCAGCACCTGCAGCGTTACGGTCTTTCCCGTACCGGTAGCCCCCGCCACCAATCCGTGACGGTTCAGCATCTTGGGATTAATATATATCGGCCCGTTATCGCTATGGGCCACATACATCAGGTTGTCGGAGGTGTACATATCTGTTTTAAACGTTTAAAATTTATTTTCAAAAACCTTATCCGTTTCTACACGTTTATAAACGTTTAAAAACGGCTAAGTATCTTCAAATATAGCAAAAAAAGGGCAACCCTGCAAGGCCGCCCTTTATAATAATTTTGAGTGTGTTGTCTTATTTAGTAACAACAACTGCTACGCGGTTCTCTTCGCGAACGTCAGATACCTGAACGGTGTCACCATAGTAGTTAACGGTGATACGGCTGGCTGCGATGCCTGCATCCTTAAGAGCCTTGGCAACGCGCTCTGCACGGTTCTGAGAGAGGGTCATGTTGTGTTTGGGCTTACCAGTCTGCTTGTCAGCATAACCGCTAACGGTAACGACTGCATCGGGGAACTCGTTCAGGACAGCCACGATGTGGTCAACCTTGGGAGCCTCTTCTTTCTTGATCACATACTTGTCAAGATCAAAGTAGATGTTCTCTACCTGTGCGCGGGCAGCAGCACGTGCAGCGGCAGCCTTCTCGGCAGCAGCTTTCTCAGCAGCAGCCTTCTCAGCAGCAGCTCTCTCGGCAGCGAGACGCTCAGCCTCAGCCTTCTCGGCAGCAGCCTTCTCAGCAGCAGCCTTCTCGGCAGCAGCCTTTGCAGCAGCGAGTGCAGCAGCCTCAGCGGCAGCAGCCTCTGCAGCGCGGACAGCAGCTTTCTTCTTTACAGAACCGATGTTGAACTTCAGGCCGATAAGGGCAGCGAAGTTGTCATCCCACTTGAAGGGCTTCTTAATTTTGAGGATTTCGCCACCAAAGTAGGTGTTATCTTCCAGAGTGTTGAACTTGTTGTTGAGAGCGTTGTCCTGGAACTCGAGAGAGAGGTCAACCAGTTCGCTCAGACGGAAGTCAAAGCCAAGACCGGCACGAACTGCAGGGCTGAAGCTACCAGCCTGATCGTTAGCAGCGAGACGGTAGTTTGCACCTGCGCCCAAGAAGATATAAGGATTAAAGAAACGGGTCTCTTTATATCTGAAGATGTTGCAGATGTCAAAAGTTGCATCCAAAGCAAGCTGGCCGTAATAGAAGGCATTCAGATTTGTACCATTGGTAGGGTAATAACCCATAGGGCCGGAGATGCTACCGCGCAGGCCAAATACCGGGGTAAAATCGTAACCGACACTAATCTGGCCATTAGGGGAGATGTGTTTGAAGTGGCTGATTGACCAGTTGTTGGAGGTAACATAGTTTGCACCACCCTGAACACCGAGATACCAGCCAGGATAGAACTTGTCCTGAGCGTTAACAGAAGCGCCCACGAACAGCAAAGTAGCTAAAACAACAAGTACTTTTTTCATAGTTGCGTGTTTGTATAATTAATAATTTGTGATAGTTATTCTTTTAATCGCCCAAAGATATACAATTTGTATTAAAAAAACAATTTTTCGTATATTTGTGTTATGAAAATAGCAGTAGCAGGTACCGGATATGTGGGCATGAGCATCGCCACGCTCCTTGCCCAGCGCAATCACGTCGTCGCGGTGGACGTCATTGCAGACAAAGTCGATAAGATTAACAACCGCGTCTCACCCATCGCAGATGATTACATAGAGCGCTTTCTGGCAGAGAAACAACTTGACCTCAAAGCCACTACCGATGCGTCGGCCGCTTATGCCGACGCCGACTTTGTGGTAATCGCCACCCCCACCAACTATGACCCGCAGAAGAACTTCTTTGACACCAGCCATGTAGATGAGGTCATCAAACTGGTGATGGAGGTCAACCCCAGCGCCACCATGGTAATCAAGAGTACCGTACCTGTGGGCTTTACCAAGTCTGTAAGCAAACGTTTCTCAGAGGCGCGCATCCTCTTCTCCCCCGAGTTTCTGCGGGAGAGCAAAGCCCTTTACGACAACCTCTACCCTTCCCGCATCATCGTGGGGTGCGACAGCGACGAGTTGAAGGAGGCAGCAGAGGCTTTTGCCACCCTGCTCAGGAATGCCGCCATCAAAGAAGATATCCCCGTCCTGTATATGGGCACCACGGAGGCCGAGGCGGTGAAGCTGTTTGCCAACACATACCTTGCGCTCCGGGTGAGCTATTTCAACGAACTTGATACCTATGCCGAGATGAAAGGGCTCGACACCCGCTCCATCATAGAGGGAGTATGCCTTGACCCCCGCATCGGCAGCCACTATAACAACCCCAGCTTCGGTTACGGAGGATACTGCCTCCCAAAAGACACCAAGCAGCTGCTGGCCAACTACAACGATGTGCCTGAGAACATAATAGGGGCCATCGTGGCGAGCAACCGCACCAGGAAGGATTATATCGCAGACCGGGTGCTGGCAAAAGCCGGCTATTACAGCGCCAACAGCATCTGGGATTCCGCCCGTGAACATGAGGTCACCGTGGGGGTATTCCGCCTGACCATGAAAACCGGCAGCGACAACTTCCGCCAGAGCGCCATCCAGGGCATCATGAAGCGCATCAAGGCTAAGGGAGCGACGGTTATCGTATACGAGCCCACCCTCCCCGACGGCTCAACCTTCTTTGGCAGCGCCGTGATAAACGACCTTGCGGCCTTCAAATCAAAGGCAGACGCCATAATCGCCAACCGCTGCGACCCTGCCCTGTCCGATGTAATGGACAAGGTATATACGAGGGATATATTCAAAAGAGATTAGTCCAAAGACTCTCCGTCAGAACACGAACCGCCCAGAAAACGGCTGTCCATAGCCGCACGGATGGCTTTCCACCACCTGGTGCCGATAAGGTTGGTGTTGTGTGCGTGACGGTACCAGAGCTGATATACCGCACTCCCCTCGCCACCCTTCTTATTCTTCTGGGCAATTGTCAAAAAATAGAATCCCTGGAGCAAAAGTCCCATTGCAATCACCACATAAGCCTGCAAATCAATAGAGGCGCCCAGGAGCCAGGAGACCAGGGTAACGGCGACAATAAAGAAGTTTATGACAAGAATCGAACCCGAGGTGGCCAGATGGGAATACCCCAGGTCAATATACATATGGTGCAGGTGAGTCTTGTCCGGGCGGAAGGGAGACCTCCCGCGCACAATCCTGTAAACCATCACCTTCAAGGTGTCAAAAACCGGCACTGCCAGAATGGCAAGGCAAATAGCAGGGAGCGACAGTCCCATATCTTCATAAACTGCACAAGGGGCTCCTGAAGTCAGGGCGCGGAACACAAATATGGTGAGCAGAGTGCCCAACATCAGGCTCCCGCCATCGCCCAGGAACATCTTGGAACGTACGCCAAAAACATTGTGGAGGAAAAACGGCAGCAGGGCTCCTACGGCAAAAAGAGCCGCGCTGAACATTGCATAGTCCCCGGCATGATAAAACAGGATGGCAAAAGCGATGCTGGCCATCATTCCAAAAGAAGAGCAATAGCCATCCACTCCGTCGATAAGGTTCACCGAATTGATGATGCCCACTCCCGCCACTATAGAGAGCGGAATACTTACGTAATCCGGGATAGAATGAAGCCCCCACAAACCGTGGAAATCATTTATCCCGATACCCAGAAGCGGGATCATTATCCATACCAGAAGTGACTCCAGCAAAAACCTCAACACAGGGGAGGTATCCTTTAAATCGTCCCAAAGGCCAATGGCATATATGGCTGTGAGCAGCAGCAAAAACCATAACAACTTGATGTCGCCGACTATGGCAAATTCTATCAAGCTCACAACCGTAAAGCCGATAAACACTACGGCCCCACCCATTATCGGCACCGGTACACGCTGCAACTTGCGGGCGTTGGGATTATCTACAATGTTGTGCTTTCGCGCAAAAGATAAAACCACCGGATACACCAGCATAGTTACCACAAAGGCAACCGACATCAGAATATATACTGTTTGGGTTAATGCCATCCCTACTTATTGAAAGTCCTCCACCACTTATGCCACCTCTTCCAGGGACGGATCCAGAAGACCTCACCGGGATAGTGCCAGAACAGGCGGCGCTCGTGGTCGCGCGACCTGGATTTGCGCAGGCTGCCGGAGGTGTGGTGAGTGCCGGGCCTTGCATTCTCCTCCAGGAAGAAGGTGCCCTCCTTTTTATCGGGCTTGCAAAGCAGCATCTCGTCCGGTGCGCCGCAAACATCCTTCATCACCCACATAATCGCCCCGGCAAACTTGGCGATGCCAATCCGCCTTATCTGCTTCATGACCCACTCGCGCTCATCTGCTTTCAGCGCCTTGAGAATGTAGAAATAATCGATAATATGACGAATTCCGCTCCCCTCAGAGAGGAAGTGGCGGAATATATGTGACAAGGCATAAACCGCATTAAACCGTGCTGATGGATAAGCAATACCCAACGACTCATCCACCTCCATCTGAGCGGCCATATTTCTGTCAAAGAACCTCTGGAGAGGGCGGTTATGAGAGGGCTTGTAAAGCCATGTCGGGTGAAAATGGACGTCAGAACTCAAATCAGGGGGCAACACTGCGTGGACATTGTGCCACATGATATGCCCTACCCGACCCTCAGCTGTCATCCATTTCATCGCCTCTTTCCTGGAGCCGGCCAACCATAAATCCACATCCCCGCACTTTCTCCATGCCGGGTCGGGATATAGCTGGGCAATACCCACACCCTTAAGCACACAACATTTAAATCCGGCTTCACGGAACCTTTCAGATAGCTCACGGGCACGCTTCAAATGGTGATTATACATAGCCTCGGCATTATGCCTCGACTCCAACCAATGCTGCCAGGCCGCCTCAGACGGCTTCTGCTCCTCCGGGAGTTTCTCAATCCCGTAAGAGAGAACCGCGGCCACAGACTTATGCCGGGCCTCATTTAACAGCGCAGTCCATTCATGCAAAGCAGGCACCCGCGACAACTTGTTACGCGTACCAAGGGATACCTTAAGCAGTTCGTTAAACAGACTCATAGCAACATTATTCTTGAATCAGACGAGCAAAGGTAATCAATATGCTCAAGTATTCAAAACTAAGATTTCCAGAGCGATTTCCAGAGGGGCAGCCGGCGGAACTCATCGGAGGCGACAAAACGTTTTGCATCTCTCAACCCCTTCAAAGAGGCCTTGAAGGGCAAAGTCCGCCTGCGCAGGGCGCATACCAGGGCACTCATCAACGCAGTCCACAGCCAGGAACTGTAAAAAGCAAGGACCGACAATCCCTTTGCAAGCATAGATCCACGTGTCTGGAAAACAGACCTGTACCATAGGACGTACCTGATAAAAGAGATATCATGATAGTAGGCATCGCCTTTTGCGACATTGGACGTTTTGGCATCCTGGTGTATTATCCCGCTGGTAAAATGCATCAGAAGAGAATACCCTGCAACATACAGTTTATATGCAAGCAACTGGTCATCCCCAATTGGATAAGGGAATCGGTCCAACCAACACTCATCTTCCAGATTAACCGATAAGAAAGCATCTTTCTTTGAAAGGAAGCACGGCCCGGCAAAGGACTGGGTAGGCATCACGCTCTTTGGCCTCAATGCATAACTGAAGCGGGAACTCAACCTTATCCTGACTGCGTACCTGCCGAATAATGAGGGGAGCGCCAGGGTATAAAGCGCTTTCATGATTATCTGTTTCAGTGAGTCTTTATGCTGTAGAAAAACCTTGGGGGACACACAGTCTGCTTTGTGTTTGGAGAGGGCCCCAAAAAGCTTTTGTACCGAGTCGGGCTGGAAATAGACATCATCATCACAGAAAAGGATGTAATCCGTATCAATCTCCTCATATCGCTGTGCCCGCTGGCGCATCATCCCCTTGGGGCATGTGATATATATCTCGTCTGCAATCTGTTCCGGCTGACTGTATCCTTCCGCCAAATAGACAAAAATGGCTTTTGGGGGGTGAGTCTGCCCCTTGAGGCTCGTGATCATCTTCACAAACTTATCTCCCGCTTTACCCAGGGTACGGATAGCTACACAATAGTCAGGAAAACGATTCAAAATTCAACAAATAATGATAATAGTTGCCCTGCCCCTTCTCTACCTGCTCCTTTACATTGTAGGATAACTTATGGAAGCACACATTTGAGATAAGGTTATCCCATTTTTCCTGGTTGAACTTATCCCCCCAGTGACGGCCCAGCTCCAGGCTCCTCGGAGCATAGCCATAAGGCATGGCGGCAATCTCACTGGGATATACCGACCTCAACATAGAGAAAAACTGATGGAAAATATAGTAATCCACCATACAGTCATAATCCTTCCAGTATGCAAATAACATATCCCTCAACACAAGCAGGACATCGTTATTAGTACAAGCGGTGATAAACCAGTTGCCAATACCGCCCCATCGGTTGCTGCCTGGCAGCGTGTATTGAAACATAAACAGGTCAGAGTCCAGGTAAGAGAGAGTTTCCTTCTCATTTTGCGGATACAGGCCCGTACACAGCACCGTAGAATCAATCCAGGTACCACCGTGCCTGATGAGCAGCGACAGGCGGAGCAAGTCTGCAAAATGGGCCGGCGGGATTTGATGCTTGTTCCATCTATCCTCGATGTAACCGGGCAGTTGCACATACTCTTGCCAATTGCGGCTATCCACAACCTTGACCTCCCAGTCCGGCAGATTCTTAACTATGGACGCATAGCAAACCTTCACCATTTGAGGCGCCTGCTCCATCCCCTGCAGCCAGCAGAACCAGATAATCTTATGCGTCTCATGATACAGGTGCTGTTGAGCGTAATACTCCTTTCGCTCATTCATCAGGGGGGCGTATTTAACAATCAGATGCCGCCCTACTATACGGGCAGCATCCTGATACGCACTCAAATAAGCCTGACGGCTAAAAGGATTCTTTAATATCCCCCTCACCAACGGCCGCAATGCCCCCAGCCTGGCGTAGTGACGTACCACGCGTATACCGCCAAATTGCCTATAGCGTGAATAAACAATTTTGAGGAGCGTACGCGCCATGCTAACTATAATGGATGCTTATTATCGCTTACAGCACCTTCACCTGCAACTTGGCGTATGCCCGCTCTACCTTCTCCAGCGCCTTCTCCACGCTCTCGTCGCGTGCCAGGAGCACGCCCATACGACGGTGCCCCTTAATGAACGGCTTCCCGAATATTCTGAGCTGGACGTCAGGCTCTGCGAGCACCTCCTCCAGATTCTCGAATACGACCTCGGTTGTGTCGCCCTCCACCACAATGGCCTTGGATGCCGACGGGCCAAAGAAATTAACCTTGGGAATGGGCAGACCAAGGACGGCGCGGGCGTGCAGGGCAAACTCGGAGAGATCCTGAGAAATCATAGTCACCATGCCTGTATCATGCGGACGGGGCGATACTTCGCTAAAGAGCACCTGCTCACCGCAGACAAACATCTCCACGCCAAAGATTCCGTAACCGCCCAGGGCGTCGGTAATCTTTTTGGCTATATCCTGCGCCTGCTTCAAGGCCTTCTCGCTCATGGGCTGCGCCTGCCAGGACTCGCGGTAGTCGCCATCCACCTGATGGTGGCCTATGGGATTCAGGAAAGTGGTACCGCCACAGTGGCGAACGGTAAGCAGGGTTATTTCATAGTCAAACTTCACAAAGCCCTCCACAATCACCTCTCCGGCACCGGCACGGCCACCCTCCTGGGCGATATTCCAGGATCTGTCGGCATCGGAGGGCGTCTTGCAGACGCTTTGCCCGTGGCCGGAAGAACTCATGATGGGTTTCACCACGCAGGGGGTGCCAACCTCCTTGATGGCGGCGTCAAACTCCTCGCGGCTAGCGGCAAAACGGTAGTTGGATGTGGGCAGCCCCAGGGTCTCATGCGCCAGCTGGCGGATCCCCTTGCGGTTCATGGTCAGGAAGGTGGCATTGGCTGTAGGTATCACATTATACCCCTCCTTCTCCAACTCCACCAGCGTGGGGGTAGCGATGGCCTCCACCTCTGGAATAATCAGATCGGGCCTCTCCTTCTCTATGATTTCGCGAAGCCTGGCACCGTCCAGCATGGACAGAACATAGCTGCGATGAGCCACCTGCATCGCCGGGGCGTTCTCGTACCTGTCAAGGGCCACAACCTCAACCCCATAACGCTGCAACTCTATTGCAACCTCTTTTCCCAGTTCTCCCGAACCGCACAACAGTGCTTTCTTTGCCACTTTAGTAAGTGGAGTTCCTATCTTTACCATATCTATTTCTTTTTGTTTGCTACTTATAGTACGCCTTATACCATTCAGCGAACTTGCGGAGGCCTTCTCTTAGCGTGATCTTTGGGGTAAACCCAAAATCCTGCTCCAGTGCCGTTGTGTCAGCATAAGTGACGGGGACGTCCCCGGGCTGCATAGGCACCAGCTCTTTATGTGCCTCAAAATCATAATCTTCTGGCAGTACACCTGAGCGGAGCAACTCCTCCTGCAGGATGTTCACAAAGTCCAGCAGGTTCTCCGGCTGGCCGCCGCCGATGTTATACACGGCGTAGGGGGGAACAGGCAGGCCATCCTCCCCTTTCTTGCGTTCCGGAGCCCTGGCCATCACCCGGACAATCCCCTCAACTATATCATCCACGTATGTGAAATCGCGCCGGCAGTTGCCGTAGTTGTAAATCTGAATGGTCTCCCCTTTCAGCAGCTTATTTGTGAAGCCAAAATAAGCCATATCGGGCCGGCCTGCGGGGCCGTAAACCGTAAAAAACCTCAGGCCAGTGCTGGGAATGTCATACAGCTTGCTGTAGCAGTGGGCCATCAGCTCGTTGCTCTTCTTGGTGGCTGCATACAGCGACACAGGGTTATCCACCCGGTCCTCAACCGCGAACGGCACCTTTTTGTTGCCGCCATAAACCGAGCTGGATGAGGCGTATACCAGATGCTGCACCCCCTGGTAAGAATCTCCAGCCGCGGATTGAGACAGGTCTCTGGAATGCCGGCACGCCTCCAGGATATTATAGAATCCGATTATGTTACTCTCAATGTAAACATCCGGATTCTCAATGCTATACCGCACCCCAGCCTGCGCCGCCAGATTCACTACAATGTCAAACTTATACTCCGCAAATAACCTGTCAACCAGCGCCTTGTCTGCAATGCTACCCCGCACGAACACATATTTGAGATGCCCGGTCTGGGCCGGGCATGACGGCACTTCCGAAGCCGGGCATGATGCCCCACTCAAGCCGGCAATGACGGAGGCGTACTTCTCTTCAATCCGCTTCAGGCGGTACTCCTTCAGCGATACATCGTAATAAGCGTTCATATTGTCCAGGCCCACGATGGTCAAACCGCAGCCACCCCCGACCTTGCCACCGTTGTCACCCCCGACTCGATCGGGGGTCTCCATCAGGCGCATCACCAGATTGGCGCCGATAAACCCCGCCGCCCCGGTAACCAAAATAGTTTTATTATTAAAAGCGTTCATCTTTGCAAATATAACCAATCTTGGCATATATTACCGCCTCGTTGATGAATTAATCCATCCTCTCCCATTCAACCATCAAAGGGCTGAGCGGTGCCCGACTCAGTCTAGTGTACCACCTCCAGTGGGGCTATCGAAAGAAACTGCCGATGGTCTTCCTCCTCCTGCTTTTCATCAGATACTTCTGCCCCGATGGAGCCGACATCTTTAAGGCATTCACGTTGGTCCCTATCCCCTATTCATCTTTGCAGGAATAATCCGATCCACAACCACAATTCCGTCCTCGACGTGAAACACATAATCCCAACGCCGATTATGAGACACCATATGCCGGGCTTCGGGATGGATTTGTAAGAAAGTCTTGGAACTGGTCTTCCTGTAAAGATCTGCAAAGACGGAGAGCATCTTGATCTCTGCTCTCATGTTGTTGGCATAACGGACAGCACCATCCTCCGACATCATTCCCAGCAGAAAGGCGCGGAGCCGGGCTATATCCTGCAGGGCGTCACGGCCAATACGGACTTCATAGATTTGCATAGTCCTGGCGCACCTTTTCAATCAACTCATCGAAGTACTCGTCTACCGACACCGTACTTGCCATCACGCACTCACGGGTAGAGATACCGTATGCCACCGCAGGCTCCTCAAGCAGCTGTGGTTTCACTTCCATCTTTGGATATCTCTTCGCCATAACTATTTGTTATATCATAGGCAAAAATAGCGATTATCGTTCAACAACGCAAATCCTCATCTTCCAACTACTTCATCACCTCAGCATTCTCAATTGTTCCATTTTTCCACCGCTCACGAAGATCCGCCTGCTTGGCCGCCTTGTCCTTAGCAATTTGAGCCATCAGGTCAAGAATCTTCTTAGACTCCATCCTGCTCGATTTGAATGTATTTTTCACTCAATTTTCCTGGCATAATCAAATAAAAAACACAAAAAAAAGGCCGATGCTGAGGCATCGACCTTTCACTTAACTCTATCAGTTTTTTACAGACTCATGACATCATCTTCACCCAGCGGGGCGTAGGGGCCGTCTTTGCACTCCAGGATGACTGTGCCGGACTCGAGCACCTCAACTGAGTGCCATTGGCCGATTGGGATGTTGAGGCCGACGCAGTCGCTGCTGGGGGCCATGTCAATTACCTCTGTAACAATACCTTTATCGTTATAATATATCTCCCGCAGATGCCCTCTCAGGCAGACTACGGTTTCTGAGGTCGTTGTATGACGGTGGATGGGCAACTGAGTCCCAGGCTCCATCGCATTCAGCATTCGTTGCGACCCGTCTTCCGGCGAGTTACGCAAATCACGATTCATCCTTAGGCGCGGCGAGGCCTTCGCCTGAGCCGTAAGATCGTCCAATATTTCTTGTGTTATCTTCATAATCTTGAAATCCTAACTAATTAAACCCAACCCTACTTATCACTTCTCACCGGTTCATCCAGCACCTCATACACCGAGTTGTTGCTCTTGTACTCTGGCACAATCTCTTTCATCTTCTTTACGGTAGCCATCTTATCAAAGGTCTGGGCAATTTCTACCAACTCATCTATATCCTTTGAAACAGCCGCATAGTCATATTCACGCACCTGAGCGATACGGATCTTTTCGTGGAAGGTTGGCTTGGTGCCCTCCTGTTCGTTCAAGACTTCCTCATAAAGTTTTTCACCTTCACGCAAGCCGGTATACTTAATCTCCACGCCGGTAGCACCCGACAGGGCAATCATCCTCTTGGCCAAATCGGCAATCTTGACCGGCTTACCCATATCAAACACGAAAATCTCTCCGCCATTGCCCATAGTACCCGCTTCAAGCACCAGCTTACAAGCCTCGGGTATAAGCATAAAGTAGCGTACAATGCTCTCATCTGTCACAGTCACAGGTCCGCCGTTCTTAATCTGCTCACGGAACAGCGGAATCACAGAGCCGTTTGAGCCCAGCACATTACCAAAGCGAGTAGTCACAAACTGCGTGTATTCCTTAGAGCCTGTACCCAGCAACGCCTCTTTCTTAAGCTTCCTGTCCAGACTCTGGACATAAATCTCACATATACGCTTTGAGCAACCCATCACATTGGTCGGGTTCACGGCCTTGTCTGTAGAGACCATCACAAACTTCTTTACGCCATACTTCACACTAAGGTCTGCAATGATCTTAGTTCCCTTAACATTGTTCATCACCGCCTCGCTGGGATTACTCTCCATCATAGGGACGTGCTTATATGCAGCGGCGTGGAACACATAATCCGGCCTTTGCTCACTGAACACCGCCTCCATCCTGCTCTGCCGGTCGATGCTGGTCACAATCACCTCACAATCAACATCAGGGAAATCCTTTGCCATCATCAGCATAACGTCGTGCTGGGGAGTCTCCGCCTGGTCAATCAGTACCATCTTTGCCGGTTTGAAGGCCGCCACCTGCCTGACAATCTCCATACCTATCGAACCTGCGGCACCGGTAACCATCACCCGCATTCCAGACAACAACTCTTCCACCGCCTTCAAATCTACCTTAATCTCCTGACGCGGCAGCAAATCTTCCACACTCACCTCGTGCAGCTGGATATCTTTTTCTGCCAGTTCACCATTACGGACACTAGCCTCCGTAGCTTCTTGCGCCATGTATATCTTGCAACCCTCCCCTATAATCACATCCTGAATCTTTTGATTCTTACGGAAATCATTGGCCCTGGCCGGACTCACCAAAACAGCCTTAATCTTCTCCTTGCGGATAACCTCGGCGATATCATCTTCCAGCGAATAGACGTTCACGTCCAAAAGCTTCATACCCTTTATACGGTGCTCGTGCGAGATAAAGCCCGCAAGCTCAAAGCGCACAGGAGTCTGAGAACGGATATACTTAGCCATCCCCACGCCACCCGTCAGCGCGCCGTAAATCAGCACCCTCGTCGCTGACACTTCCGCCTTAGACGCGCTATACAGCATCTTCACAGCCAGTCGCGATGCCCACATCAGCGACGTTGCAATCACAAAGGTCACCACCGTCTCCAGCGGACTCAAAGCACTCAGACACGCCACCCCCGTCCAGCGCAGAATCAGGGAGCAAACCAGTATCAGCGCCAAACTAACCCCGTTGGCATATGACAATTTAACCAGGTCCATCGTGTTTGAATAACGCAGCACCCCGGCGTATGTCCTGAACATCTTCGCCCCCACCAGCGATAGCAGCGCATAGAGCCCGGCTGTACAAACTACGGCCCAGCGGTTATCAATCGTAACCATCGTGCGTTTGGAAATCCAATATGTAATAACTGCCGATGCAAACACAATAGTCATGTCCATCAGCAGTATCACCCAATACGGCAGAACATTCTTCCCGAAATACCAGTGAGCGACTCTTTTAATCAAATTAGATTCCCGTATCATAAGGCTTTGTTATTCGATTCGGCTGCTAATATAACAATTCTATTTGGTTCATTTGCATGTTGTGCTCGATAAACGATGCTCTATTGTGTCACAAACACTCGCCATCTGCCCTCCTTATCACCCCGCTCCACATACTTCTTCTCCAGCAGTCGGCCCAGAAGCTTCTGCACCGCCGCTACGCTGATGCCAGCCGTGGAGCTCATATCTGCCAATGTAAGCACAGGCTGTGTCTGCATGGCGTTCAAAATTCTTGTGTAGTTGGGCGTTCGAAAGGCAACCCGCTCTCCATCGTACCACCACACGTTCTCATCCCGTTCTGTCAGGAACAGCACGTCGTTATATACCTCCGTTGCCACCAACTCATTGAAGTACTTTAGGAACGGCCGGATCTGGCGAAGCTCCGCGTGCGCCCCATCTGCAGGTACGCTCCCCACCTCAAGGTCAGCCCGATGCAGAGCCTCCAGATATTCGCTCTTCAGACGACTCCGCACCACAATCATCGGATGGTCGTGCCGCGCCAGGATGAAATTCACCATCAGGCGTGCAATGCGCCCGTTGCCATCCTCAAACGGGTGAATGCGGATGAAACGGTAGTGAAACAGAACTGCCAACTCCACGGGCGACAGCTTCCCCTCCTGCGCCGAAGCGTTGTACCAGTTTACCAATTCCGTCATCAAAGCCGGAGTCTCCTCTGGCGAAGCATAGTCAAACCGGTCGCCATAGCGGGTAATCACGCTGTTGGGTCGGGTCTTGTACTGACCGGCGTGCACCGTATAGCTCGTTTGCACGCCCCCCGGAAGGTCGCGATACACCGTATAGTCCTCCCGCAGCAGAGTCTTATGAAGCGTACGGATAAAGTTCTGCGTCAGCGGCATCTCCTTCACGCGGGCCTCCTGGGTCATCATCTTCAGCCCCACGTTACTGGCCGTCATCTCCTGCACATCCCACACGTCAGCCTCACCTATTACCTTGCCAAACAGCAACAGAATCTCCGTCTGCCCATACGTGAGCGTATTGCCCTCGAGGTGGTTGCTGTTGTAGTTGAAGTCCACAGTGAACCTGCGACTCAATCGCTCCCTGTCCTTCTCCGACAGAGGTTGCAAAGCCTGCCAAGCATCCAGCGCCTTCTTGATATTCAGATACTTCATACGGTACGAATCTTTGTCATTCCGGCCGCAAAGATACGAAATATTTTCAAAAAGGTTGTAATACTACAACCTTTTTAACAAAAAAAGGCCGGTGCATTTCTGCATCTGCCTTTCGAACATTCAACACTGGTGTTTCCTTTGATTTCTCTTCAACCACTTAGAATAGAAATCGTATATCCCTACTCCTTCGTAATCTCACTAATGATATCAAACAGCTTATACATCTGCGTGTATGACTTATATACCTCTAGCTCAGTTTCGTGCAATTTGTCCAGTTCACGCGAAATATCAATTGCCCTTTCCATATCACCCTTATCCTTCAGTTCACGATAGATATGGGTCTTGTTGAAGAAAGCCTCCGTCTTCTCGTAATTGAGAATATGCTTCTTAAGTTCCTGCAGCACGACATTATAATCTGCATATTCCCTGCTCGATGGGCCGGGCATATAGTGCATCAAGAACCAGTATTCCGTACAAGGACTGGACTCAACAAAGATGATCTCGGGATTATCCCTCTTCAACGCACGGTAATGCTCCATCTTGTCATGATTACCCTCAATCACATCCATATCAATCAGGCACAACACATAATCATAACCCGCGTTCATTCGCTCTCGTGCCAGCATCACAATATCATCGATATCCGAATGTTTAGGCATGCCGGGAACCAGACTGAACCTGTAGCGCTCAGTTGTGCACATATCGTCTATATAGCGATACTCCGTCAGCCCTTCACCAATGATAGCAATGCTCTTCCGTACTCTTCTATTCCCTTGCCTCATGCTCATAGTATTCATCCATATCCATATAAATGCTGTCAAGGAAAGGCAGATTCACAAGTTTTTCCTGACGATATGCATTATAAACCGAGAGTGTCTTATGCAGGCCAAGTGTCGACAGCCTTACCAGTTGAGTCTCTCCGCCATCGTTCTTATCTGTAAACCAAATCACATCCCTGCGGATATAATCCTCATCCAGCAGGTTGATATCGTGTGTAGAGGCAATCAGCTGCCCACCTCGCTTGCTGTTCACCAGAAACACCTTTATGAAATAAGAGAGTAATTCATAGTGAATACTCGTCTCTATCTCGTCAATAGGAAGAACGACACCGTGAACCAACAGGTCATAAAGGATAGTTGCCAACCCCATATAACGCTTGGTACCTCTAGACTCCAACTCCTCAACGAGTTCCTTATCCCCACTACTGGTATGATGCATAAAATACATCGTGTCCGAATGCAACGTGCCTTTTTTTAGGATCTCTTCTTTTGCCTTTTCAGGCATTACCGAGGTATTCTTGATCAGCAATTCCATTCCCGGAGTAAGAGCTAGTTCCTCTTCATGAATAGACAAATCCAATATATTGAAGTCTGATGCCTTCAAGAAGTGGAGTATGAATTTCTTTAATCGTCCATCCCCGTCGCTTTTTATACGGCTTTTCGTGAAACCCGTCAAGTCGCTCTGTGGATGCATCATAGGCGCAATCTTCTGGGAAAAGAAATCATATACCAGATTCAGCCTGGATTTCTCCACGTTCGACTTACCGAAAGCAGCAATAACCGTCCGTTTATTGAAGGTATTACCATCTATGGCATTTCTGCTTTTCTTTGCCAACCCCACTTTGCTGCCAAAAACAATATCCGTAGCATCTTTATCAGCATTATAGGTGCGCTTGTACAACAAGGTTGGCTGAACCGAGGAATAGACCTGCAGGGTCTCCTCATAAATAACCTTGTTATCCAGTACCAGATTGAGTTTATACTTCTCCCGGTTCAGATAGAAGGTCATTTCAAATTGCGTCCGTTCCTTTTGAGACACATCATCCAGCAAGAACGGCACAACCCCAATCTCATTGCCCTTGTTCAAGCTGTCATCAACCATGAACCGGGAGAAGAAGTCAAGCGCTTTCAGGACATTGGTCTTTCCCGAGGCATTGGAGCCATAGATACAGCCGATTTTCAGAAGCGACACACCGTCAGCCACCTCTTCGGTATATATATCACGGGAGGTATCATCGTTTGTTGGGATAAAACTCAGCGTCTGTTCATCCCGCAACGAGAAGAAGTTCTTGACTTTGAATTCCGCTATCATAGCTATTCTGTATTAAATGACAACACAAAGATAGGAGAAAAATATAAATAAATATTAAATAATTATGATTTTATTTTTGGTTTTCGGAAATTATTCACAAATTCCCTGTACAGATTATGCCATTTTGTCATTCTTTTGGGGATGGCATCTAATTTGTTTTAGAGAAATAAAAACGGATAGCCCAATCCGATGTCAAACTCGAAGTCCTTGGGCAAGTCTTCACATTGGCCTGCAAAAGGACAGGCGTAAAGCAACAGTGCCTATGGCAACAAATCCCCCAAGTGGCGATGGTCACAGAAACGGTGCAGTCAGAAAGCGCAGTCAGTTCCAAAATCCTGTAACTGGTCTCTGGAGTAAGAGAAATGCAGAAAACGGTCAGATTATGGACAACAAGCAGGACGGCAAGCCTTTCAAGGGTGTACGAAAAGAAAAGTAACCCTTAATGACTAAAATCGGGAGTGCTGCGGCAACAGCACTCCTTTTCTTTTTCCCTCGCTTCGGGCACAGTTGGCTATCGTCAACAGAGCCTTCCACTCCCCACAGAGACCGGCTCCCTATCGGTCGCCCATCTTTTTATTACAACCCAAAGTTTTAATGACACTTATCATATTCCGAATGCATCACAAAGTTACAAAGATAGATAATGGCACACCTTACCAACTGCGCGAGACGGATTGTATTGATAGCTAATTCGTGTTTTGATATGGCCAGCTGATAATCATCATAACTCATCGGTCCATCACTGATGCGTACAATCTTATGCTCTATAAAGTTGCGAATTCTCTGCAAATCTTTCGTTTGCTCATCTATTACATATGCAAATTTTTTGCTGCCATATACATCTAGATTCACATTATACAATGCTAACAATGATAGATTCTCTGGTCGTGTAAGAAACTCTGGTCGGATATTATTCTTTTTATCGTACCATATTTTGGCAAAATCAGCTTGATAAACCTCAACAGGAAGTTTCAGATATGCCTGCAAGAAAACAGCAATCTTGTCAAAAATAGAATATAGGTTTTTGTACGACATCTTTAACAACTCCGTATTCACTTCTACCTTGTCAACTACTGTCTGAAAGACAATCTTTCTTGTATCAACAAATGATTTCTTTATTTCCTCAAACGATGATTCAAATAGCTTTTCCCTTTCTTTAGTATCACTCACATACGGCAACTTCACATTATCTAACAGAGATAACTGGGAGAACTGTTCCACATCACAGAATCTATTGATTCTAAGATAGTTTTCATTAACCCACTGCTCATATATTCCATTCTCAACCTTTGAAAAATCTACCTGTGGGACATCAAAAGAGGGCGCAACCCAACCGCAGACTGTTGACATCAGTTCTGGAGCGACTTCTTTATAATGCCTCTCATGCTTTCGCATAAATTGTTGGGCCTTCCTTAAGATCCACGGCTCTTCTTCTATCCAGAAAGCATGCATGTTTGCATATGAATAACCTTGATTAATCTCCACATCAATGGCATTCTTATCATCCATTGCAGCCAACTTGTAATACTGTTGAGCCTCGTTAAACCTACCAAGGTGATCGTATGCGTTTGCTATACACAAATAAGCCCTGCACCATAACCTAAACGCTGTCCAGTATAGTGCAGCCCATTCCTCTTTTGTTACTCGCACAACCACATAAAGAAGGTTGTGATAATAGCTTATCTCCCTATAAACATACTCGTTATCGTAATATGCCCTAGAGTAATCAAGACTCTTGCTTTTCAGATTACCATACGCTGCGCCAAGAGCATTATAAGCCAATAGTTGGTTGATCATATTCTCTTTCTTCCAGTCAATCTTTTCAAAACGCGACAGTTCAGAAAAGAACATATCCTCGTCCGCCAAGCCATCATTATACAAATCAACAAGAGCAGAGAACATTTCCAGTTGATTTGTCATCTCGTTTATTTCTGATTGTTCTGTTGAAAGTATCATGTTATTCCTCTTATGATTTCAACCAACTTTCTACTCTCTCAATCGTCAACAACGGATATCCTTTCTCCTTGAAAAATCCAAGAATACGATCTGGATAAATCTTTAAGAACATAACATCAGCATATGCAGAGCCTAACACCTCATTCACATACTTTGCCATACCATGTGCTGCGATTCTATCTGACAATCTACTTGTAACTAATTCATACTCGTAAGATGTCCAAACCCCAAATTTAAGATAGTCTGGGAAGTCATCCAGATTCGCATTCTCAACTTCAAATTTCCTTTTGACAAATGTAATCGCTGATCTCACTCCATCAGAAAAAACATTCTGTACAGTATTAGTCAATTGCATGACAATGTCAGAAGATATACCTACAATATTAGCTATTTCCGAATATGTTTTACCTTTCAAAAAGAGGACTGTAACATTAAAGAATAGATCCTTATTAATTCCTTCATCTAATAGCCCAACTGTTTGTAACAGTGGAATTATATAGCTCAAGAATTCTTCTTGCTTCGATTCATTAAACTCCGCAAATCTTTCAATATCCTCTTCTTTTATAGTCTCACTGATGTCTTTGTACTGAACTAAAGTGAGTCCTGTTTCTAAGAATACCGGGTAATCGCCTCTTTCTGCCAATTCATTCATACTAGCATATCTTGCCTCAAACACTTTCACAAGCATTTGCCTGTCGGTTTCAGTGCCCAACTTATATGCAAGTGAGGCTTGGCATATTTCATCTGGATTGACAGTCTGAATATCATCATTCTCCGCATTTCGTGATATCATAAGGTCAATACCGTCTGCTAAACCTGAATCTTCTAACAAAACATTTATCTGTTCATTTGAGGCCTCTTGCCAATTATGTCGCCGCATAATTGTAACCAATTCGTATAAAGTACCATGGAATAAAGAAATCCCCTCTGATTTCATCGCTAAGAGAACTTTATTCTCAGCAGCCCCATTATCACTTTCAGGGACAATTACTACACCGTATCTTTGCTTCCCAGCACGACCCACTCTACCAACAATATTCTTTATAGACGCGATTGGTAGATACCGAGGCCCATGTTCATTCCCATACGAGGCTGGATCAAGTAAGTTATGAGCAACCAAGGTTTTTATGGGCATGTTCACACCCTCTGCAAGAGTTGAAGTACAAACGATTAAAGAAATGGCTGATTTTGCATAACCATTTTCAATTACCTCTCTAATATCTTGCGGCAAGTCACCATGATGATAAGCGAATCCATTTGCCACATAGTTCACAAGAGGATATGTGTCACCTAACATGTACTGAATATATTCTTTCAAATCCTCCAAAACCGCCTCACTATTCGAAAAGTATCTTGGCGATAGTTCTGGGATTTCTTCAATAATAGCAGCTATTTTCGCACAAATAGTGACACATCCAACAGGGCCTTTCTTGGTTGAAGAATAAATCATTACTGGCCCTGCTGGCAATGATTTCAGCGCAGTTAAACATGTCACACTTGTTTTACCCTTCTTTGCGACTTTGCATAATTCCTTGTCAACAAAACTCGAAATAGTAAAAGCCGAGCCTTGTAAACTCCTGTCCCATATATCAACATCTATCGCACCTTTATATGTTTTCGCTATTCCATACCGTAGGTCACAAGGCCGGTAGTCACTCTTACTAACTTGTGTATTGCCCCCTCCTAGCCACTCATTGATATCTTCTATGTTCGGAATAATTGCGGACAAAAACATAAACCTCTTATGTTCTTGTTTTTTAAGGCGTGTTAGCAATAACTCATAACGGATACCACGTGTTGCATCTTCCAGCAATTGGCCCTCATCACATATAATCAAGCTAAACTCCCGCAGTTCCTCATCCAATACTCCTTCAAGAGTTATAAAGGTCTCGGGGGTAGAAATAAGCAATTGGGCTTCTTCTATCGATGAATCACCGACATCAATAACATTACCGCCATACTTACTGGAACACTTTATATTAAACTTCCTGCCCACTTCCCTAAAACGCATCTTTAATTCCCTGCTTAAAGAGCGCAGTGGGGCAAGGTAAAGAATCTTTGCCATAGGATTGCGCTTCAGTTCTTGATATATCAACAATTCTGTGATATACGATTTACCGCCACTTGTTGCTAAACCAAGGCTAAATGATTGTTCAAATGACAAAAGCCCCCTATCCAAAGCGTCCCGTTGAGAAGGTAGAAAAGACAATATATGCTCTTCTTTTGAGTAAGCCACATATTCCATCCAGTTAGTATTAGGATCATAATGCTTTAAATCACGCCAAATATTACTTGCTTGAAACTTATGTAATACATGCAGAAGAAGCCTCGAATCCATAAAATCTCGAGGTGACCTATAATCATAATCCTTAACTTTATTCTCGAAGAAACCAATAATTCTTTCAAGATACTTTTCGTCACCTGTTGCCATATACTCATCGAATGGGTCAATTATATCTGCAAAATCCTTATGCTCTTGACGGGTTACCCTGCATCCCGATATAATGTAGAACATCAACTGTCCCGCAACAGATGAATAATTATGTATCCAGTAAGACTTCAGTAATAGTGAAGCTATTGCCTCGTACCCGCATACATAGTAAATTGCTGCAACAAAAAGATGATTATTAACGACATTGACAC
Organism: Bacteroidales bacterium; assembly: GCA_017529425.1. Taxonomy (GTDB): domain Bacteria; phylum Bacteroidota; class Bacteroidia; order Bacteroidales; family UBA932; genus Equibacterium. The sequence continues at coordinate 35,278 of JAFXNQ010000041.1, forward strand.
CTTCAAAGTCTTTGGAGGTATAAATCTCAGAATATACAATTAATCCTTTTGCAATGTCTGCTAAGGATTGCTTTATTATTTCCTTTTCTTCTCCATCTTCTGTTTCAAATTGTTCAAGACAATTCATCATCCTCGTTATGAGAGTGATGTAAAAGTCATCCTGTCTATCCTTAAATTCAAATGACAAGGCTGTATCCACATGATATGCCTTCACCATTTCGTATGCCTCAGCATCTATAAAAGCCTGTTTTAGAATCTTCTCCATCATTTAGGCATTTGGTAATTGAGCTAAAACATTTTCATAGAGAGTTTGTAAGCCTGCGATGGGCACAAGGAATACACGAATATTGGGAAAGGTTGTAAACAAGTCATTTGGAAGCTTAGCAAATTGCTTCGCTGTGAAAGCACTGTCTACTATTGCAACAGCGGTGAAAAGCTTCTGATATGTTACGGTATTATAAGGTTCTGCAAACCTATAAATCTGCTTATACTCAACCTTTAAACCTAAATCCTTACATCTTGTTAGGAGGTAATAGATGCTTTCTGCGGCCCTTGAAACACGGTCTTTATCTGCATCCATTACGGCATCAATAAACACGCATTGCTCCTTTTTTGCCTTATAACCCTTTTTGTCAGTATAGTGGCCCGAAGGGACAGTTGCTCTCACTTTCACTTCAAAAGAAAACATTGTGTCATCTGGACAAGCGCCATTAGGATCAGATTTGAAAACAAGAACATCTGTATAATTGCTCGCAGCATCCTTCTTATCTTTTAGCCGCCATTTCATAGGACAGACATTTACGTCTGGATGCCAGACTTCACATGCAAGATAATACGTCAGAATCTCACCAAAATCTCCAGCTTTCACATCTGCTGTTTTGGGCAGTCTTTCCTCTATCTCTTGTTTCCTAGTTGTTCCAAAGTCATTTACTATTTCAACCAACTTCTCTTCTTTGATATATGCTTCACGAAATGGCACAAGACATTCGCTTATAAACTGCGCTGTCTTAGTATCATCAAAAACATATGCCGTAATACCTAACTCAGCATACGTCACGCTATCTTCCGTAAAAAATTTTTCTATGAATGCCATTTCTTTACAATTAAGGTATGTCTTTGGGCGTTTTTGCCGTATGCGGTCTTGCTTACTTATTTAGCGGAAGCTGACTTGAAGATTTAGCGGCAAGTTGGCTGGAACGAGATTCTATTGATATTGATTCTTGTGTTTATTCTTTTCTTGTAATAAGCTACCAATCTTTGTACATTTTTCGTAAAGATGTTTGTACGGCTGTTCAAAGGCTCATTAGTTCCTGTTGATTGTCGAACTTCTATTGTTTAGTAAACAGCCTTACGGAGCTGCTTCCCATTAACGGTCGATTCGGAGGTAAAGATAGTCTTCCTGTTCTCAAGCCTGTAGCTTGTCCCTACAAGATTAATTACCCCGCAGCGATACAGCAAGCGGTCCAAGCGCGGTTGCGAGCACCGCGTCATTCAGCGTTTGAACCCACTCTGTGGGCGCGTTATCCGTCGTGATGATGACCGAAGTCTTCTCGTGAAGAGAGTTTACCAGATTGAAGAACGAAGAGAATTATTCAGATTACAAACTCAGAATATCCCCCTCCCCCAGCGGCTCATATGAACCATCCTTAGCTTCAAGGATGACTGTGCCACTTTCCAGCACCTCAACAGTATGCCACTGGCCGGCAGGGATGTTGAGGGCAACGCAGTCGCTACCGGGAGCCAGGTCGATCACCTCCGTAACCTCTCCGTTATCGTTATAAAAAAATTGCCGCAAATGTCCTCTCAGGCATACTACGGTTTCCGAAGTCGACCGGTGCCGATGAACAGGCATCACCGCCCCTGGCTCCAGCACCTCCACCGAGTGCCATTGTCCGATTGGTATGTTGAGGGTGACGCGTTGAATCAATCACGTTAGTAGTAGGATGATAAAAACATCATATTGAATTCGGTTTTAACAGATGACTCCATACCCCACTCCGAAACGCACTCCACAGGCTTTCTTTGTAGCATAATTCATGCTTCCACCCATTACCCTTCCAACGACGGTACTTGAAGATAACACGCTTAATTATGTTCTCCGGCAATTCCCTCGAAAACTCGGGAGACAGTATATCATTTAGCACGCGGTCCATTAACAATGGATCAACTTGCAAGGATGAAAATAAGTCTGCCTCAAACCCCAAATCATCCACGCATATTGCATTGAATATATCGTAAAGTTTCCTCATGCCAAACTCTTCGAGTACGCCTTCCAGCCACACCAAGTCCACCTCTTTTCTGTGAGCCTTGATAAATAGCCCCCAATCCATTAATTGCCGCAGCGTAATGCCTTCAGAGGCAAAATGCATCATGGCGTGTTTCAGCAGGAATAGCGCATGCAGGTTTGGAGAAGGCAAATACACCCTTTCACCATTAACATCTACAAAGTGACTATCATCCTCAGCCAACTTTTTAAGCCGCCCCTCAAACTCCACATTCGATTTATGGTGATGAACATTGATGAAATCATAATGATTTTCTACCATAAAATCACCCCAACAAAAAGCTGTATGATGGTGGTGACTCCTGTCTATTTCAATGCCTTTCTCTTCTTCAAGAACAGCATCAGCCTCTTTATGAGAACCGAATAGCCAAATATCTATATCGCCGCAAGGCCGATGCTCAGGCTTAGGCCAGTCCAATGAACAGGCATACCCCTTCAACACCATCATCTTATAACCATGCCGGTTATAAAAGCCAGCCAGATTGGCAATGGTCATTCTATAAACATCATATCGATACTCATAGTCCTGAAGTGCCTCTCCTATCCATTGCAGCAACATCGGTTTGGGTGGTCTATGTCCATCAGGGAGCCGCTCCACGCCGTCAACCAATACGGCATTAAGCCCATGCTGGGCAGCAAGGGATTCCAAAGCATCCCAATCAAACTGCATCGGTCTTTCTGTAGAGGAATGACCAATCCCTAATCGTATTAGTGCTAATAGAGCTTTATTATTCTCTGTCATAGCATTATCATTCTTTGACAAGTACCCAGAAGACCCTAAAAATCAAACCGATATCCACAAAGAGCGAGTGATTATTAAACAGACTCCGAATAAAGCTTAATTATCTCACGTAGATGCCCGCTCAGGCAAACTACGGTTTCTAAGGTCTTTGTGTGCCGATGAATCGGCAGAAATATCCCTGGTTCAAGAGCCTTCTGCATCCGCTGCGACCCGACTTCCGGCGAGTTTCACATTGGCGAAGCTTCCGCTTACGCCGTGAGTTCATCCATCAATGATTATGATATCTTCATTTCTTTAAGGATGCCAGGTATTCAGCATGCAGGTGATAGTACTTACGCATAAACAGGATATACGCACCGACCAATGCTACCCCCACAACAACCAGATAGATCCAATGCGCCAGCACAGTGTTCGGCACCAGATAAACCATCACCAACGATATCACAAGCTGAAGCCCCATATAAAACAGCGACACTACCTCGTGACTCATCCCCAACTCATTTGCCATCAACTGAAACGCATGCTTCCTGTGAGCTTCTCCAAGGTGCTCATGTAACATAATCCTGTGAACAATCGTGCAGCACCCATCAATACCATACACAATCAAGAAGATCATCCACGTTATATCCCCCGTCTTTGCAATCAGCGAACCTATAGCAAACAACATGATGAAAGCTATGCCGATACTCCCCACATCGCCTGCGAAACACTTAGCTTTTCCCTTGGGTCGGTAGTTGAAAATGCTGAATACCAGAACGCCAAGGATGGCAACTATAAGATATGACTCTTCAATAAAAGGAACGCTACGGCGCACAAGCGCCAGTGGAACCAAAACAGCCAACGTATACGCCGCCGTTATCCCGTTAACACCATCCATGAAAGCTATCTTGAAGACGCTGTTCTTGCTATTCGTAACAACCGTGTGCCTGACTTCCGACACAGCCATATCATCAGTGCCGCATGCCCCAGCCGCCCCGAACTTATCAGTGTGCTCTTACTGGCCCGTAAGCAATGGCCCTCTGCCAAGATTCTGGGAATATCCAAGTTGGGACTTGAGGTACGTGACGGGCGAATCGTATCAAGCTGACGCCTTTGTCAAAGAGAGACCATGAACTCTATCAGGCGTGAACTTAGCGATTTGCCTTGAGTTACGAGAGCTATTCATTACTCTGGGCCTTGATCGGAACTACATCAATAAATGGGGTCCGTTTTTTTGTGGGACCGCTTATCGCATCTCTGTCTCAATCCTCAGTTTTCACTCCTTCTCATCGTAATATCTATCCACGAGAGTCTTCCTAATCATTTATTCTTATGAAGCGATGCCCCTTCTGAGCCTTGCTACTATTGCTTTGGCCAACCTGAAATCTGCTGCCTGGTCTTTGCCATGATGAATAGTCTTGCTGCCAAAGAGAGCAATATAGATAGCATTAGCATCACATTCAAAATATACCCTTATGCCGGAACCCTTGTGCCGCAATTCATGAACACTACTGGTCTTGTCAACCTGATCAGATTTAACTAAGTCCATATTGCCATTATTTGCAGGATACAATAACCCAGCATTAATGGCATCCTCAAAACGCTGGACTACTAACTGTTGCAACACCGTTCCAAGCACACACCAGTCATCTTTGAACTCTTTACTGATAACAACCTTTCCTTTACGTCCGAGCAGATCTTGTAATCTGTCCCAAGGCTCGGACTTTGGGGGAAGCGGAGGCGTTAGCAGCTCTGTTATAAACTGATTATTATCAGTGTGCCAATTTGGAATCTCATTGCTCGACTCCTCTTCTGTCTCAATGTCCTTAAGCATCAATTTCAGAATATCACAACAAACCTTCTCCTCAACAGGCAAAGATGCTGCAATCATATCTAACTTCTGAGCAATCAGTAGATAGTGCGCATCGCGCCCATTCCACCTACACTCCTTACCGATTTCTGGGTCATCTAATAATTGTTCAGCCTCATAAATGAGCGGCACATTGCTGCCAACTAATTTGCTAGCATAAGCGAACAAGGTCGGATTCGATTTCAACTGCCCCAACAGATCTCTAAGCGTCACACTACAAAGAGTCACATTGTCCGCATAGTCACGAGTCACCCAATGCTGAGCTAAATCCAAGAGTTCATTTTTATGAAGCTCTTTATAACCCATCACCATATCTTTAAACAACGCCCCTACGTTCTCACCACCTTCTGGCTGTTCAGGCAGGCAGTCATTCAAATAGAATCTCTTTGGCATGATCTTCGATATTTCTCGTTACAGCAGCCGTTCAGCATTGTTCATAAACTGTGTGAACATATCGTCAGGCCAACGATCCAAACTTCCATCCTCTTGAAGCATTGGGAATTCAATCTCGGTAGTTTCTTCGTCATTCAACCTAAACCACGCCATACTTACTTCTTTAGAAAAGCCATGATGTTCTTTGGCATAGATGCGCACGCCGTCAAAAACGTGGTCACTATGTGTTTCTACCACAATCTGGGCTCCTGCACTAACGGCTCTACAAATCAAATCCGCCAACGCAGTTTGACCCTTTGCGTGGATATGTGCTTCTGGATTCTCAAGCAGCACAATGCTGTTCTTTTTAGTCACGCCTAATAAAATGGCGACAATAATTGGTAGAGTATAACTAAGACCAAAGCCTACATTTGTAGGAAGGTTTTCATTATAAGTAGCTGTATGGGCTTCTTGCCCGGGAACTTTGTCCATGTTAAACCTTACCCCAGGACTTATTTGTTTCAACCAACCTTGAACAACAAATTTAAAGGCCGCGCCTTCACAATCTGGTGTCAGCATTGACTCTGGCAGTACTACGCCCTCATCAGAACTCTCCTCAATACAACGCAACACATTCATTCCTTTTGAGTCTAATTCAGCATTCTTGTTGCTCGGATAAATGGTCTGTGGGCCAATTCTGTCTGCACCAACGTATATTACCTTAGGATAACTGGGATTCTTTTCTGCACGATTCGAGTACGTTACTGCATACTCACCGAAAACAGCTGTCAACTCCATCTTTTCCTCATGTTTATTACGTAATGTATTCTCATCGCCACAGTTCTCAGGTAGCACTTCTTCTTTACGTTCAGCCACTCTGCCAAGAATACGTAATGCTTGTATCACACTACTTTTACCGCTACTGTTCAAGCCGGCCAAAACGTTCAATGGCTTCAGTGGTATTAATTGGTGACGAATCGACTTATAACCGTCTATGATAAGTTGTTCAATCATTTGTATGCATTAATTAAATTGTTGATAATCCCATATCGGTAACTTACGCTCCACTTGCTCATACTGTCACGAGAGATAGCAATAATAAAATTTTCATCATACAAGTATCTGCCATATTCCTCAATCATCCCATCTCTGTGCGACAGTAATCTTTCAAACTCTTCGTCCGTCAGTCTTGACAATAGCACACCCCAAGTTTCAAACAGCGACTTATTAATTGGAGAACGCCTGTAATTAGGCATGCTCTTTCTGAAGGCATGAGGTCCGAACAAGTCCCTTCCCCTGAGCATCGCCTTCTCAAATGAGCGCTTTATTTCATCTTTGGTCAGCACAGTTACATCACTCACTGCCATATTCCCTTCTTTTACCAATTTCTTTATGTCGCGATTGTTCAGTTCAGGAAGCGCATTGTATATCATCATAGTATCACCAAGCCAAGTATCAACATTCATCGATTTATTATAACGCGTAAAATCGCGTAGCATAAAAGCGACAAATCGTAAAACGAGTTCCTTATCTTCCATACGCAGGCTCTTGACCGACCATCCTGTTGCATCTTTAAAGCAATGCATATCAGCCAGTTCATTAAGAAGAATTGAGCATTCTCCTCCATAGAGAGCATTGCGGATTTCTTGTGGACTGAGTGTTAGTCCACCTGTATTAATTCGCTTAAATATGTTACGTTTTACATCTTCTGGAGTTCCTGGATTAATAATGGTGAATGTAAACTCCGTCTCCATAATACGATTTACGTAAAGAGTTGGCAGTTCACTCATATCATGACCATTCAACAGATTTCCGCAAAATTCCAATCCTTCTAACCTGAAACCATGCCCCTTTCTCGAAATATCTTGTGTTGCAAGATATTCATTACCCAACACGAAATCTCTTATAGTGCTAAGACGCTGCAGGCCGTCCACCACAGTCCAATAATCGTTAGTATCTGCTGATACATAAAACATTGGAATTGGTATGCGAAGAAGCAACGACTCTATCAGCTGGCATTTCCTCGTATTATCCCAAACTTCCTTACGCTGAAATCCAGGATTCAGCTTAATAGTCTTCTGCTCCATACGTCTTATAATAGCATCCATAGACACCACCCTCTTCTCTATCGAAATTGACGACGGGTCAAATGGTTGTTTCGATTCGTCATCAACGTTCACAGAAAGCTCAGGCGCCTCATCCTCTATACCCTTCACTTCCTCATCATTCAGTTTTTTCTCAAGCAACTCTATAGTGTGCTGCGTTTCCTCTGAGACAGTCTGCTTCAATAGGGTTGATACTTCATCAAGCCGTCCTCCTTCAAATTGCAAACGTAAAGTTTGACCATACTCAGATTTAACAAAGTATAGCCCAGGTGTACTGCCGGTGCTTACATCCTGCAGTTCTACGTATGGTATATATAGCTTTTCTTCGCTCATATCATTATCTTCATTTATACCTCTTTCAAGTAGAGGTTACATTATCTTGCAAAATTAACGATTCTCGCTCAAACTCTTCACGTTTCCTTGCAATAATTATGAATTGTTAACGTCGAACCGTTTTCTTCCCCGATTAATTACTTCTTCACCAGTTTAATTAAGCTCTCTCTCAAGAAATCAATATTCCCGCTGTTCTTGGTCTTCCGTTTTCTGATATCCCTTAGTTTCTCTATTCCTTTGAGAGTAAACCCTGCCACTGTTCCAATGTGACCTATTATTGTATCGACTGGGATTTCCATTCCGGCATATGCTGATGTAGAAACCACTATCCACACTTGACCTCCATCCCTCATCTTTTTGAAGATAGAGTCTAGTATATCCTTCATATCTTCAAAATAAGCTTGAACCATCAGTGGAATTCTTTTACACATAAGCTTCTCTTGATGACTCAATAAATACTCCATCACACTGGTATAGTCGGGACCAAAGTTTTGTTCCGTTGGTGTAGGCCATAGAGCTTGCACATGCGAACGCACCGTATTTAGTCTCAATTGATAAAGAGCCTCATTGTTTGGTATAAAACCTCCCATGAACAATTCTGGTCTATATATATCAGTATAATCAAACGTATTGAGATAAGGAGGTGAAGTTATACACAGTGAATAGGTATTCACATCATCTTTTTTAAGGAACGAACGGCTATCTTCGCAAACAATGAGGGGTAATGATTCCACATGCGTCGTTTTCACATCTTCAAGACATATTTTCAGTCTATCAGAAAGTGATTCCACGAAAGACTCTCTATCATATCCGTTATTTTCCCATCCTTTCTTATATTTAAAGCATTTGCCATCTCGTCGCGCATTTGCATTGGCCATCAACGACGAAACGAGGGCAAGTTTTAGAATATCCTTAATTTGAACAGAATCGACGTTTTCAAGAAATTGGAATCCTCTCTCATATGCATCAGCTACAGGTCGGTTAAACAGCCATTTCTTTAAACTTTCGTGTTCCGTAAACGTCGATATTCCTATCCATCTTGATGTGGAAAGTGTATCTTTCTTTATAGCTTCTATCAACGACTTCGAATAAACTTCAAGTTCCTTCGCTTCAACATTATTGGCTTTAGTCCTGGCGATAAAAGCGGTAAAAGGGTTTACCTCTACGCCAACTGAGGGAATTCCTCTTATGGCGCTTGTCAGTGTTACAGTACCACTTCCGTTGAAGGGATCTAAGATAAGGTCATCGCTTCCCAAATGGAGCTCATCTATCGCCTTGTTGACAAGATTGGGCGAAAAACCTTCTTTGTAGTAATACCACCGATGCCTTGGTAGATTCACCGTATCGATAGCATTTGATAGGTTTGCTGCCATATCAACACTCACGTTATCAATCTTGATAGGCATCGTTGCTAACCTTTATAAAGAACCGATAGGGTTTTTTAAAATCAGTTCTTAATGTTTCATACTGAGGATTATATGATATTTCACGCTCTTTGTAGTAGTTAGCATTCTCACGAGAGATCTTAACGGCATGGGGGTCGTTATTCTCTTTTCTACGAAGATCAAATACTGCCAAATAGCCAACCGTTACATAATGCGGATAAGTATCTCCATTGTTGTCAATATAATTGACCAACTGTGCAGCCCCACTATTAGCTCGCCCATCTGCATATGGCACCCCTATTTCACCTTTATCATTCAATGATTTTCCTATCCATTTGATTTCAATAAGTGCAATGTGACTAGTGCCCTGCCATGTCACAATAATATCTACTGGATGGGAATCATCTACAATGTGTTCGCGTTTTACGGTACAATGACGCAATCTGATACTCAGATACTCTTCTAGAGCCTTTTGCAGATTCTCCTCTGGTGCGGGATAAAAAAACAAGCGTGCCTCATTCATCGATTCAGACAAGTATTTCCCTTTACAAGAAAGAGCTACATTATCCCTGTAGTTTATCAATGCTTCGTCTAAATCATTGTAAGTTCTGACAGCAAAGAAGCTACCTTCACTCGGTGTTTCTTCATCGGAGAAAGCATGTAGTGTTCCTTTTATATAGAACTGATCCGCTTGCTTCTCATTGGCTCTCCATCTGTATACAAATGTTTTACCAGATAGAGCCATTGCATCAAAATGGTCGTCTTGCACTACGTTGAGGGTGTCTTCATCTACAAATCTCACTACTAATCGTTTTGTTGAGACGGAATGTATGTTATCCATCTCCATCGTTTTGCAGTAATCCTGATACTCCGCATAATTCCCCACATAAGCCATTATGCTCTCATATTGACTTATGTCTATTGCCTTGTACAGTTTCTTCAATTGTGACACACAGAATTTAAAATCATCAATAGCTTCGCTACCGTATGTGTCATCAATCTTCAGTATAAACTGCTTTTGCAGCACCCTGATTAACGTCTCTTCCGTTTTCATCGTCTATTCCAATTCCTGCTTCAAATACTCCAACCAAGATAGGGCGGGTATAAACAGATTCTTGCGTTCTCCTATGGCTTGCCTTACAATGCCAAACTGCTGATGTAATCTGGATATAGCAGAATTATCCTCACTATTCAAATATTTCATTGTATGAACAGACGATTCTGTAATAACAGAATCACCTGATAATATATTAAGCAACTCTGCAATCGTACCTGTCAACAAACAGTCACACGCAGCCTGCAGATATTCCTGACGTGATTTAAACAGGTCCATCTCCATCATGAATAATAGTCGAGTTTCACCAGCTCCAGTACTATGATAACATGCATCTTTTTTCTCAAGCTGCCCTTTTCCTATCAACAATGAGCAGGATTCTGCAAGTTCTGCTGAAACTGGGGCTCCCTGCACATTTCGCATAAACGAATAACCCCAGTTTGATACAGGATTACCTTTATAAAGTGACAGCAGACATCCAAAGTAACTTAGAAAGGTTACTTCCATCAGGCTTAAACTTTCATACTGACTCTCCGTCTTATGCACAATATATAGCGTATCGAATATAGCAGTCGGATTAGGCATATTGCACTTTAAGTTTTTCTTCTATCTTTTCGTATGCATCTTCTATCACGCTTTGCTCTTCTTGTTGGACCTGGGTTAGTATCGTCCATTCAGTCATGCGCTCTATCTTCATCTTTTGTTCGCCGCACAATTCGGCCAACTTAAGCAACAACTGAGACGAATTGATATTGGCCGTCATTATCACACTATAACCCTTCGTCACAAAATCAGCAAACATCTTACCAGCCCGACTCTCGTAAGCCACATCTAATGAGCCTTCTGGTGTATCAATCAACATAAAGGCACGATCTGTGTGGATGTTCTCAATAAGAGAGAAACGCAAAGCAATATCCAAAAAATACTGTTGACTTTCTGAAAGTTGGTATCTCAAGCGGCGATCCGAACCGTTCACACTCACTACTAAGCTGGGCATTCCGCTCACATTTCTCAGTTCCACATCTATATCCAGGCCAATAAAACTCTTGGCATATTGTTGGAAAGTTGGAATAAACGTCTCTGCCATCGTTGCATACTGCTGTTTCAGTGCATCGTCCAGTGGTTTTAGCTCTTCCTGACAATTGTTGCGGTTGTTTTCTGCGTCTTCTTTTTCTTTGCGTAGTTGACTTATGTTCAAGCGTAATGCCTCTATCTCCTTTTGAACCTGTTGTCCTTGCTGGATATTGTTTTTCTTTGCCAATATAGACTCGTTCGTCTTGACAAATTGCTCTATCTGTTGATTCAGTTGTTCAATTTCTGATTTGTCGGTTTCCAACTCTGTATCCAGTCTTCTGAGTGTTTCTGTCAATTCACCGGCCTTGTGCTTAAGTTCAGAAAGAATCCCATCTAGTTTCTTAAGCTCTTTCAGTACAGCCTGTTCATTTTCAACTTGTTTGTGTTTAATGACATCAACAATGGTCTGGCGCAAATTGCCAACCAACTCTTCAATGTCGGCATCCTCGTTCTCAGTAAGCCGCAGAATAATCTGTTTCAGTGAATATTGAATGCGATCATCGCTCTCAATGGCCACACCCGAGGTGGTATAAAGAGAACCGAACAGCTGTTCATATTGAGTTTTAATCTCGTTTTGTTTCAGCGCATTATCATCTATCTGGAGCTTAGTTTCTTCTCTTCTTGCTTTCTTTTGTTCTAACAGCCGTTGCTTTTCGTCACGTGCTGTCTGTATAGCATCTATCGCATTGCAAGCCTCCTCAATTTCATTCATTTCTTGCTCTGAAACAACACCGTTTGATTGTAGTTTGCCTAACCTTTTCTCTACTTTACTGATTTCCCATTGAATATTGCGCATATTAGACTCAAAGCGCTTGATATTTTTGCGTAGTATATCTGCTCTTTGTGCATTGCCAGAATCAATAGAAAAGAAAAGGTACATCACACGGCTCATCACATCCTCATCCCAAAATAGGAGTTTCTTACTTTCATCAAAAGTGAGAACGTATGTTTGTATGAATATATACTGATCAAATGACGATAGTTCTGAGTCTTGTACAAAAAAACGTTTATACTGGTCTTGTAACGACTCTTCATCTGTAACCGTCTCATTCCCCTCTATATCGCACCTGCTATAATTCAGCAGATCAGCACCATTGAAGAATCCACGGGTGATGCTGTATAAATAATCACCTAATGTAAACTCTACTGTCACCTGTGCCTGCATCCTATCACGCTCATCGATACGTCCTTCAAAGAATGTGTCTGCAAAGCCATATGCCTTCTTAACAAATTCAGAAATGGAGTTCAGTGATTTGAAATCAATGTTAGGTTGTACAACCACTCCTGTCATAGCATACGACACAATGGATATAAATGTAGACTTACCCAAACCGTTCGCTCCGGCAAGGCACATCACTCCATCCTTCACGTCAATCTCTATGCGTCGCTGCAATTTATAGAGTGAGAAATTCTCTATAACGATTCTGTTGATCTTTGGAAGTTTCATTATTCCTATTATTATTATCTACTCTTTCAACCTTTCACCATTCGCCTTAACCTATTTCATCCTCCCCATCCCCCTCATCTCATCCTTCACGCCTTGGATATACACTTCCAGGCTTTGCTTCATATGACGCTTCTGTTCTTCCTTCTCTTGATATGAGAACTGAGAATGGTCTATCGTTGCCTCACAATAATGCGATATGTTCTCTTTTATCACATCTATCTGCCATTCGGTTATAGGGCCACTCGTAAAGTTCGCCCCAAGATAACCGGCAAGCACTCCTTTGAAGTATTGTTCTACCATATCAATCATTCACCATCAATCGTGAACAATGACTCGTGAAACACAAGTTGCCATGAACCATTAATCATGAACCACCCAAGGTCTTCTCTGAGGCACAAACAGGTACGAGCAGAACTGCCATACCCCTTTAATGATGCCCTTAATCATGATTACATCTTCTGATCCAAATTCTTCCCCTTTTCTTCATGTTCAAAGTTGGGGATAAATTCGCGGATGGCGTCGACGACCTGGGCTTTGGTGAAGTCTTCGCGAGCGAAGATACTTTCCAACTTGGTAAAGAATGTGTCAACCTCGCCCATTGAGTGACGGGCTGTCTGCTCAACGACGCCCAGTGCTTGGAAGCGAGCCATGTCTATCTTTTCACCCGGCACATAGAACTCTTCATCCGCCTTCTCACCCGTCGTATCTGAACCGAAGTACACCGCCGGATAAGTCTCACTATCATATCTCATCCCCGCAGCATATGCCACAGCCTCGGCATCATTGGCGCACTGCTTCTTCTCGAAACCTTCTGCCTTCACAAACTCATCGCAAATAGCAGAGAAAGTCAGCATCTGGTCTTCGCCCAGTTTCGGGAAGAATACCTCGCCCCCATTACCAAGAATACAAGCCAACATACAAATCTGCCCCGACTCCTCAGGCGAAACAAAGTACCTCTTCACGTCTGAAGGTGCCACTAACGGCTGCTTTTTCTGCAGACGATGGATCCAGCCATCGGGCAGCGATCCATTCGAGAAGGCCACATCCGCAAAGCGGACGAAGCATCAAAGACTCTTAACAATCTCCACAAAGTTCCCAATCACATACTCCACATCCTCATCAGTCAGACGAGTATGCAGCGGAAGGGTCACCTCGTTCACGAACAGATTATACGCATTCGGGAAGTCCTTGATATCAAAGCCCAACGCCTTATATTCGGTCATCATAGGCAGTGGCTTGTAATGCACGTTATATGCAATACCTCTTTCCGCCATCTTGACAATCACATCCCTGCGTTCCTGGTCATTACGACCAAGCAAGCGGGTAATATACAAGTGACCGCTACCGGCAAAGTCCGGCCCATAATGCTTTAATACCGCTACGGGCAAATCTTGCAAAGCGCTATCATACACACCAATAATATGCCTTCGACGCTCCAGCATACCCTGATAGCGTTCCAACTGAGCCAGACCAATACCCGCCATGATGTCGGTCATGTTGCACTTATACCAAGGGCCAATGACATCATACTCCCAGGCACCAAGTTGAGTCTTTGCAAGGGCATCTTTATTCTGCCCATGCAGAGAATACAATTGAGAGAGTCGATATAAATAACCATTCCACGTTTCGCCATCAATATGAGGCACAGTTGACCATGCATCAATAGTTACAGGCTCTTCTCCATAAGGCAGATTCCAAGTCAGAGCACCCCATATAACAACAATCCCTCTTCCTACTTTTCGCGTATTATTATTTATACACGGCACCGAGCCGTACAGAGACTCACTCGGTCCTAAACTATCGCCCCCTTAATCACCCCCACAATATACCTCACATCCTCATCACTCACATACGGCCCGGCAGGCAAGCACATACCCACCTTGAAGATAGCCTCGCTAACACCGTTCACATACGCAGGTGCTGATGCATAAACCGGCTGACAGGGCGAGCCTCAATGCCCGCAGCGTCCATAAAAACGCGCAATGCTTCCACATTTTCAGTCGTTTGTTACCACGGAAAGGAACCATATACTTATGATTCTCAACCACAAGTCCAGGAAAATAGAAGGTACTATTCTTATAGAAACTAGTACTTACTTCTACCCCAAGAGTCCTGGCAAGATCGTTTCCAAAACCCCATGCGTATAATGTGCCTGTTTCTGACAGAAGATAGCAATCCATGTCGGCACTGCTTCTGTGTATTGGATTAGGATAGCATTCTGATATCACATATCCTTTGAGAACGTAGGTACGGATGGCGTTGTTATGGAATAACAGTGCCATTTCACAAGCTGTCTTCCACTGTATTGCATAGTGTTCTTCTGCTTGCAGTACTGCACCAATCAACTGAAGTAAATCCTTCTTCTCAGGCCGCTGTTTTAATGGAATCCTGTCAATACCATCAAGAACAACCCCAGACAAGCCTTGTTCTTCCGCTATCGCTTCTATAACCGTCCAGTCAGCGTGAGAAAAATCCAAATTAGGCAGAGGATAGTCTGCATCTATCCCCAACCTCACCAATTCAAGAAATAACTCTTGATTTGTCGAAACCATTGTTAATATGTATAGTCTAACGAACTACACCAGCCCTTTAAGGATATCGAAGTACTTCTTCGTCTGCGTCTTTCTGGCAGCATTCTCTTCCGCAAACTTACGGGCATTCTTTCCCTGTGCGTCCAAATGCCCGCGCTTCTCGTATGCTTCAAGTATCGTATTGGCCAAGGCATCAGCATCACCATGTTCCAGCGTATAACCCATGTCTTTCTCTTTAATCAACTGGGCAATATCACTGGTCTGGTCAACAAGCGACAACATGGCAGAACCGGCAGACATGATGACAAAGGTTTTTGAAGGCAGTGCCATCTTTGACAGACCTGGCTCAATGGAAACAAGTTCCAAATCACCAATACTGTATATTTCTGCACAACGTGAAGCAGGTTGCAAAGGACGGATTAATATGTAGTCCAACCCTTCGTCTGCAACTTGCTTCTCGAGTTGAGCCTTATAAGAACCACTACCAATTATCACAAAGATAATGTCAGAATTCTGGGCATGTGCTTTCTTAGCAGCCTCAACAATAACAGGCCAGCCTTGGAACAAACCAATATCTCCAGCGTAAGAAACAATGAATTTGTCCTTTGGAACATCCAGTTCATCCATCAGTTTATTATTGATTCTCTCCACATGATGCAGGCTCTCAGTATCTGCCCAGTTATAGATAACATCTATCTTGTCTGCAGGGCATTTCTGAGACATGATGGTGCGCTTCATCTCCTCGGAAATAGTGATGATTCGCGTGTTCTTGCGATAAACCCAACGCTCCATCATACGGAAGAACTTAATCATTGGATTTCCTTCACCGTACCCTTTAATCTTTATCAATGTATCGGGGAACAAATCCTGTGCATTATATACAGTCGGTGCTTTCTTTACTAACTTGGCACCCATCCAGCCAAGGAAGAAAGGAGAACTGTAGATGTAGTAAACATCAGTAGGTGTTTTCTTAGCTTCCTTATAAATAGTCCAAGTCAACTTGGCATATTTAATCATGCGGTCAAACAATCCTTCTCCTTCACCACCCCTGCTGCCTACTCTGCGAACAATTACATTTTCAGATATTTGCTCTACGGGATGTTCAAGATAATACTGCTTGACCTCCTCAGAGATACGTCTTGAGGGGAATCCAGTCAACACAGTCACCTTTGCACCATACTCGCCTAAATCCAAGGCCAATTCATTTAGAAGAGCATGACGTTCCTTACATAAATGACCTGTTATAAATGTTATATTCATTTTCGACTATTTAATTTTTAACAATTTGCTGAGACCATCTGAAATGAGTCCGGAGATATAATTTACAACCAGTGCAGCAGCAATGATTGCGGGAACAATAAACATTATATTCAACGGAAATACGATATCTTGCATATAGTATATTATCACATGCTGAACAACATAAATGTCAAGGGTTAATTCAGACAGCTTCCATACACATTTCGACTGCCAGCTATTGATGCTATCATTGCGATAGAGTAATTTCTTAAAGCTCTCCTCAAATTGAAATATGGCTTTGAAGATTAATACTGCTGAAAAAAGCAATACAATATTAACAACTATTTGATAATTATATGTCCATGTATGGCTCCGAACGTATGTTATCAGGAATGCATACATAACCGCAACCATCACACAAAGCAAAACCCAGAACCCTTTATTGTCGTTTTTCTTCAGGAAACCAATCCGTTTTAATGTTGCTCCCGAAACCATTGCAGTAAAATAGAGGAATAGTGTAATGGGATGCGTTACTGCATTCATCCAATATTCACTCTTATCAACAAGGAACAGGTAAGCAAGCATATAGCATACAAAAGCGGCCCCCAATCCTACCAACGACAACTTTCCCTTAGAAAACTTGCCTATTGCTCCTGTGCCAATGCCCTCATATGAAGAGTTGATGGGGGTTATTAACTTCCTATAAAAGAAGAATGGTATATATAGAACCATGATTGCCCCAACAAAAACATAAGCAGTCGGGTAAACAAAAACATAAAAAGCACTCTTCCCTGACAAAGAGAAATATCCTATTGCTAAGTTAAATACGGTCATCAATATGACAGCCGGATATATTCTCAGAATACGTTTAGCATACCAACTGAAAAAGTTCTTTGATTTCGAATCTACCAGACAATAACCGCTAATCATGAAGAAGAGGACATCTCCCAATAAGCCACCTACTGCTAATGACTCATACGGCCAAACATCATTGAAATGAGTATTTGTTATTAGTGCCGTCGCTAAACATCGTAGAATAGCTATTGAAAGAATTTTTCCTTTAATATCTTTCATTATTAATCCCTTTCTTAATAGATCTTGGTCAGCCAATCCAGATATTTCTCCAATTTACCTTGTACGCACTCCAGATACTTCATGTGTATCTTCTTTGTCCAAGCACCCTGTTCACCAGTACCTATTGCATACTTGTCAACGGTGTAAATAGGCGTAACTTCCATTGCACTTCCGCAAAGGAAAGCCTCATCAGCCATATAGACCTCAGTACGGTCAATAGTACGCTCCACGAACCTCATTCCCAGCTCTTCTGTAGCCAGTTTGATAACAGTGTCACGGGTGATGCTCTCCAAAACACTGTCTGTCAAGCGAGGAGTAATCAGCGTATCACCCTTCACCATGAAGAAGCAACTGCCAGGGCCTTCTGCCACCTTGCCCACTTCGTTCAGGAAGATACAGGTATCATAGCCATTGCGCAATGCCTCACGCTGACCCACACGACTGTTGATATAGTTGGCACCGCACTTGATACGGGGGCTTAGGTTCTCGTCGCTAATCCTGCGCCATGAGGTGATGCAGCAGTTCAAGCCTTTCTTATTGTATTCAGCTGCTGTCCGTCCACGGGGGATAGGTGCCACAAACATTTCAACCGGCCCTTCAGAACCCCATGAACCAAACCCATCCACAAACAGCGTCTGACGCACGGAGAGATTCTCATCATATTCGTTAGCTTTCACGGTATCCACCAAAGCCTTTTGATAGTCCTCCTTCGTGTATTTGCTGTCAAGCTGTATCAGTTTCGCAGAGCGAATCAAACGTTCATAATGGTCTGATAAGCGGAAAGCATAGAGCTGCTTCTGCTCGTCGTTCCAATAGCACGGGATTCCCTCAAACACATTGAGTCCAAACTGTGAGGTGGGCGATAGCACATTCACCATCGCATCATTCACGTTCATAATCTGACCTTTAAACCAGATCAGTCTGTTAGCGACATCAGTCTTTGCCATAATATTGTCTTTTTATTTGTTATCTCCTATTGTTCCTTGTTTGTTCTTCTCCATGTTCTCAGGCTTCTCTGCCACATCACTCATAGAGAAAACACGGGTAAAGGTCATGAACCACATCTTAATGTCATAGAGAATGTAATACTTGCTCAATTTATCAATATAGATGTTATCCCAATAGACCTTCTCATCCCATGAGAAGTCGTTTCTTCCCACGCACTGAGCCAAACCGGAGATTCCTGGCGGAACAGAGAACCTTCTCTTGTAGGCATCATTCAATGTATCCCATTCAGGGAAATGGCCCAGCACTGGAGAACGAGGGCCAATGAAAGCCATATCACCTTTTACAATATTCCACAGCTGTGGCAACTCATCAAGACTAGTTTTTCTAATGAAGCTCCCAACCTTAGTAATTCTTGGGTCTCCCTCAAAGCTATAAACTCCCGTACCCATATTTTGGGCATTCATCACCATTGAACGGAATTTGTACATATTGTACGGCTTCCCGTTCAAACCAATCCTCTTTTGTTTGAATATTGCCCCACCTTTTGAGTCAACACATACTGCAATTGCAACGGCCAGTAAAACTGGCGAGAGGATAATCAACGCTACTAAAGCGATAATCGTATCAATGATACGACGGATAAACAGATACACTTTCATATTTGTTTTCCCTTATCTTTTTAACTATTGACGAAACTTCTTCTTTCACTTGCTGGTGTATGACCCATAACTGTTTCTGAGAAAAAGCTACAAATTTCTTTTCCGCATCTCGTAAGTCCTGAACACCCTTTTGGAAATCTTCACGTATTTCATCCAAATCATGAATCAGATTGGTGTTGCAGAACGTCCTTGACAGGATGACCATTTGTGACCCAAGTCTGACGTGCTCGGCAAGAATGTGTTCTGCTGGGAGCATACCTCCGCCTATTCTGCCAATACCTCCAAAGCCATACTTAATCTTATTAGTCCTAAGCTCCCTGCATATCTCATCAACTGTTCCCTCTGCAAGCATCTCAAACATAAAGGTTTTCTGGAGGCTCAGATGTAAATCGTTTAGTCCTATATAGATTTCATCAATACCTTGAATCGGCACAACCTCATTCAAAATGCTCCATGCTTCTTTGGTTTCAAGCAGTAAGTTCACAGTAGCACGGCCATCGACATAATCCACAAAGCGTTTTACTTCATCTGTGGTCTTCCACATAGGCAGCATCACCACTTCTGCACCTCTGTCGATTGACTCTTTGACTTCATATTTTGATCCTTCATGAATGGGGTTGACTCTGGTCATTAATGCTGACTTGGTCAACACTTTTCTAAGATTTGTAATATCTTCTAATGTGTGATGGGATTTCACCGTGTCGCCCGGTTGCCTTTCTTCTTTTCCCATCCATTCCATATCAACCCACAATCTGTCAACGCCACACTGTTCGCCAATCAGTGCGACTTGGGGGTTGTTGGTAATATACATTAAATTAAGACTCATCTTATTATCTCTTTTTTGTTGGTAATAATCCTATCATTTCATCATATAAATTCAAATAACTCTCTGTATTATTTTCAACCGTATATCTTGACTTTACTAAATCTATACAAGATTGGGAATAGGCTTGTTTCCCATTCTTTTTTATAATCTGAATATAATCATACACCTTCCTGTAGTCTTTATTTGGTGCAACAAAACCCGTTTGTGGTGTTATCAATGCTGGGGGAGCTGTGTTGTCATAAACAACAGCAGGTACCCCACAGGCATAACCTTCAATAATAGTCATCCCAAATGTTTCTGCAGAAGATAGGCATGTAATCACATCCGCCATTGAATATAACGATGCTAATTCCCTCTGGTCTCGTGTTTGACAAATCCCGATAATATTCTTAGGCAAAGATGATTTAATACTATCTGTAACTCCTACCAAAACAATTATCTCATCTTCATTCAATAAAGAGCTCATAGCAATATAATCATTTAAGCCTTTATCACCTTTGTCCCACTGTGACGAAACACTAATGATAATAAACTTATTGTCAGCCCAAGTTGGCCTGTTTATGCATTTGCCCGGATGAAAAACATTCACATCGATACCATTAAGGATAACTCGGATATCCTTATCACCCAAACATGAAGAGGTAAGGCTTTTACCAACCCATTCCGATACGGCAACAATATGTAGGTTCCGGTTGGCGTTGAACAGCAATCGTTTTAATGTAAAATTTTCTTCAGTCCTATCAATAAGAGGAAGTTTTTCCCTTTTAACCACTGGGCATCCAGCGCACTTATCCTTCCACTTATTACATCCCATTCTTATAAAATGAGTACAATGACCTGTTATTGCCCAAAAATCATGAAATGTCCAAACCACTTTAATATCAGTGGCATTCAAATACTCAAATAGAATCTTATAGTTAAGCCAATGATCATGAATATTATGTAAATGGACAATATCTGGATCAATATCCTTTAGAATAGCCACCAACTTACGTGTAGCAATGATGGAACATAGTCCTTCTCTGTCAAATAGCCTATTAAACGCATAGTGGACCAGAGTACTAAATCTATTGCCGATTTTAATCAAATGTGAATTGGAGTTACTAGAATGTCTTCCATAAACAATAAAGCTTTCCCATCCCCTGGCAATAGCAGCATTGCCTATTTGTTCGGCTATCTTACCTGTTGACCCCCAGTTAGCCGTAGCATTAATCTGTACCAATTTCATGGGTTCACAACAATTTTTTTATAGTGCAAGTTGATATAATGTTGTTTAAGAAGGTTATTTCCACCCCGCAAAATGTACTTCACCTCGTCTGTATCTGCCGATTGTAGAAGATTACGAGCACGCATATTGCCATGTATTAGAGTTTCATAGTCACCTGGGGCACTACTATAAATGGTCGCGTATCCATATTTCCTTATCTTCTCCAGAAGATGGTCAGAAAAATAGCCTATGGGCAGGCATATTTCCGATACTTCTTTTCCTAACAACTCCGATAGGTATTCTTTCGAATCCTTCAACTCCCTTATAAGTTCCTCGTCACTAAAAGTTGTCAAATCTTCGTGGCTCCACGCATGACATTCGAAGACAAACCCGTGTTCCTGCAGTTCCAAGATTTCCTCTTTCGTAAGATAGCACTCCTTGCCTATCAGTTCTACAGCAAGAAACACTGTTGGGCATATCCCCTCATCGTAGAACACCTGCCTCACATCATAGATACCACGGAAACCGTCATCAAAAAGAATTGCCACTTCCCCCTCCTTTTTTGTAATTTTTGGAACAATCCGATAGCCTTCTTTTTTTATTACAGATACGTGCTGTCTAAACAGATTCAAAGATGTACCCATATCAGTATATTTCTTATCGCCGAACACGTCATGATAATACAATAATTTACTGTTATGATTTTTTCTAACAACTGAACCTGCCATCAAAAGCAGCTTCCTGATATACGATGTGATTTTGCTCATTTCTATTTATTTTTTCATTTACACTGGCAACGCCTTGCTGCAAGGCCCCTCGGTTATTGCTGTATCACAGCCACTGCTCAAATTATCTATCAATGACAAAAAACTCTTAGCAGCATTTTGTGGCGACCATAGTTTTTGCATCGTATTAACAGCCTCTATTCTACATTTGTCACGCAAGACAGTATTATTGATGAACAGAGTAACCTTCTCGTAAAGACTATCTATATCCCCAGATTGAAAAACCAAACCATTGGTTCCATCGTTTATCAGATATGGAACAGATCCAATCGCATTACTGCCCACCACTGCACAGCCATTACTCATAGATTCATTCAACACAGCACCCCAGCCCTCATTCTTGTCAGACGTAAAGAGAAAAATATCGTGACTTCTCATAGCTTCCAAAATTTGACTGTTTGGCACATTACCCCTAAAGTTCACCACATCGGTCACACCCAATTGACACGCAAGCTGCTTGGTTTTCCCCCATTCAATCCCATCCCCATACATATCTATAACAAAGTCATACCCTTCGCGCCTTAATCTTGAAGCCAACAAGACTGGCAATTCTGGATGTTTCCATTTCAAGAATCTCGCACACCACATTAATTCTGCTTTTAAAGGCTTTGCTGTGCCTGAGCCAGGAACATCCAACTTAAACTTCTCGTCAACATAAGTAAAATATCCCCATTTATAACATTTGTCTTTGTATGAGAAGAGATGATAATGATCGTTCGCCGCATAAGCACTCATACAGAGTTTGTAAATCGGCTTTTTATACCAGCCGGCAAAATGATAGGTAAGAATCATCTTCAGGATTACTGGGGAAGCCAGATTTAGCAAACCCCGTTTCAAATAACGCTCACTGGTATCAAATGACAAAAGCCCTCGCCTAACCCTTTCTTTTTCAAAAGGCAGTGCCTCAACGCCATCAAACACACATGCATCTGCCGTCAGGGCCAATTCCATTGCTTTACTGTACAACAATTTAGACGCCCATGACTTTAATATATATGGGCGCGTACTATAATCATCTGTAGAACCCTTTTGATCCGTACATCTTCCTGTCTCCACAAAGAAATAGTCCTTGCCAAGCAAATCATAAAAAACGTCCGCCAGGCAAGCCTGATGATGATTTAATACAAGTGAAAAAAAAACAACCTTCATCATTCAAGGACATTTGATGGATATTTACTGTCGTAAGCAACACCTACAGTCAACCAAAGCAAGAAGCATTCAAAACTACCTCCAGAGAAAATATAACCTTCGGCAAACATATGTACATATAACAAGGTCAAGACGCCTACAACAACAGACTGGAAACCCCCTGAACTTTTCCAAACATTGAGATACGACTTTATAAAAAAGGGTACAATCAGGAGAGCCCCCAGCAAACCTAGCATGGAAAGTATGGAAAGCCATGATGACCCTGGTTCTATAACGCCATTTTTCGCACTGAATGCATCTGCTGAGTTAGGGTCAATCGAAACAAAACCTACTCCATATACTGGACTATTTGAAAATTCAGCTAATCGTGCATTCCATTTAACCTCGCGAGAATCCATATTGACAGCAGATAAATCGCCACCATTCTTTTCCAAAATGCCGCTTAGGGCACCATCCCATAAGGGGAAAGTCATCACAGCAATAATTGCAATCGCAACGCCTAGTTTCGCAAACTTGCCAGCGTTACCAGCCATCTTATACAATGCCATCACTATGCCGACAAAACTTGCCAGCAATGCCACACGTGAAGCTGAAAACAAAATAGAAAAAAGGCACATGACCATCAAAAGCCAATACAACTTCTTCTTTCTGCCATATGCATTGTAAGCCATAAAGACAGCCCCCACTCCAGAAATCAAACCAAGGAGAATCGAATGGTGAGTAAGGCCACCAAAAGTTCCTACTTGTCCAAATACATCCGCCTCTACAAACGTCATATAATTAATGCCCAAAAACCTCGCGAAAAAAGATCCTACTCCTATCACCGTGCAAGTCCATAATACAATCAGCATAATTTGTCTCCGCATCCTACGGAGGTATACACCTTCGAACAACGGTGAAATATCTATTAAAAGAAGTGCGAACAGCACATACCTCTGCCAAGATTGAAACACAGCATCAGGTCGTGCTAATATAATCTCGATAGGGATATACAATAATAACAACAATGGCAGAATAGTAATCGAACGCATCTTTGTCAAACAATACACAGCAAACAACGCCAACACAATATAAACGCCAACCTTAGGGAGATTTGGAACGAATCCCACAACTGCACTCACTTTAATTATGCCAAACCAAAAAGAAAAGGCATCGACCTTGTACAGGTCTTTTAGGTAGCTCCAAGCTCGTTTAAACATCTCTTACTATATTATAATTATCCGTTCTTTACGGAATACAGGATTCAATCTGTTTCACATGTTTTTTCATCAATTCACCAATTTCCCATGGGCGCGACAAGTGTTGCTTACAGCTATTTTTTTTATAATCAAGAATTATCTCGGCCAAAGACTTATCATCCCCCTTCTCTATCAGCCACCAATCTTGCTCTTCAACTGGTATAATCTCGCTTATTCCCTGCCCCTTCACACCAATGAACGGTACACCACAAGCGTAGGCTTCGGTATAAACACAACCAAATGCCTCCCAATACGAGGGCAAGACAAACAGGTCAAGGGATTGATAGAAAGTAAGCAATTTATCGTGCATCACTTCATTCTCAAAACTGAAATAGTCGTCTAATCCACGATTCGCTACATACTGCTCACAATCTTGCCTTGTGGCGCCAGTGCCAATGAACCTGACAAGGATATCTTTTTGTCCTGATGACACCAAACGCTCCACAGCCTTAATGAGCGTCATCTGGTCTTTCAGCGGCCAGAAGTTTCCTATGCAACCTATGGTGAATCTTTCATTTTGAATCTTCTCCTTCGGGGGATAGAACTTAGTGGTATCTACCCCATTATATAGTACATACTCTTTCTTTAAGTGCACACCTGGGTAACTCTTCACATAGTCCAAGGTCTTTTGGCTCACCCCTACATTGATATCCACCGAATTGCAAATCCTGGTTCCATAGCGGATGCACAGCTGCTCGTGCCACTTGAATTTGGCAAATCGCCCGTCTGTGATACTCATCACGTCAAAGCCATGATGCTGCACTATCGCAACACATTGCGGATTTCTCTTTTTCACTGCCAATGCATAAGCGCCCGAGGCCGTCACATGGGCGTGACACACGGCTAAATCACGGGCATGAATGCCCATGCTCCGCAGTTTTCTGAACATTGATTGAGCAGAAAGCCAGTCATTCACCCTGTTCGGCAGCAAGTTACTGGGGATGGTATATTGGCGGAACCGGTGAACCGTCACTCCGTCAATCTCATAATCCATAGCCCTGTGCCACGGCGCACAGGGTTTCATTACCACCACTTGATACTCCGACACCCGCATCAATGCCTTCACCTGATCCAGTACGTAAGGGCCACGGAAGCTATCTGGTTCTGGGAAGAAAGGTGTTATAACAAGATATATTTTCTTTTTATTCATAATTTTCCATGCATTAGGAATTGCCACATACGAGAGCGACTACATATCCTATCAATCATGATGCATATCGGTATTAATACCGCTGCACCTGCCAAGCCACACACCATCTGTGGTACAATTTGCTTATTGCCTGTGATATATGATGACAACCACTCCATATCAAAGAGGAAGAAGAAATGCAACAGATAAATCGGCAATGTATATTCGCCCACATAGGACAAACATTGTAAAAGTGGATTCTGTTTGTCAACATGTGCGAAAGCTTGAATAAATATAACTAAAATGCCGCATGTGGTTATGAAGTTCACCAATGGATTGTTTATGTCCTTCAATATAATGCCAACTATAACGGCAAGGATGCCGAGACTCAACAGCCAGTGAGAGTCCCTTACTAAATCAAATAGTCGTACATACTTATGCATCAGGACTCCAATTATAAAGTAGCGGTAATAGGTAACAAAGCTGTCAACTCTAATCCCGTCCGCGCAATCTATATGCAGTACCTTCAAGGCTACAAAAACACAATATGGCAATGTCATAATAATTGCGTCTATCCAAAACCTCCGGATTTTCAAACGTTCAGATAAATATATTGTAACTATAGCAACCACACTCATCTCAAACAACGCATACATAAACCAAAATCTGCCCCCCCCACTTGTAAGTAAAACCTTTACAAAAGGATAGTCTGATATCAATTGCGACAAGAAGCCCACAAAAAGCATGGGTACGAGATAACTTATCGCTTTGTGCAGAATGTTCTGAACTGCGGATTTAACGGTGAGCGGTTTATAACAGAAGTATCCGCTAATAAGGAAGAAGGCTGGCAGGTCGAATAATTCCATCAGAAATGATGCAAGACTACCATGTACTCCAAACGAAAACTGAAGCAGATGGTTAGCCACCACAAAGATGATGGCCAGACCTTTAAGTTGATCCCAATAAACTATTCTTGAAGTCATGTCATATCATTTCTTTAGGCTTGTATATAAGGATTAAGTGATTATAGTTTTGTCTGTATCCGAATTTGGTTAATGTCTTCTTGACACCAAACTCGTTAGCTCCTTCATCATAGGATCTTTATGTAGAATAATATAATACAAAATAGGCGCAATAATACCGCCACAAATCAATACAAGCCAATTATTTAGTTTAGTAAAGGATAACAGGAAACCAGGCAAACAAACGACAAGTGAAATTAAAAGATACGGTCCGACATCTTTAATTTGTTTCCACAATCCATAATTAAAGAATTTGCCCGTATAGTAAGAATCAAAAAACACATTTATCTGAGTATAAATAACTCGTGAAATACAAATAGCGATAACGCCCATAGGAATGCAACTGATTAGAACCGCAAGAGCCAAACCTTTCTTAAAGAATTCCAGTTTCAAAACTAGATCAGAACGACCTTTAACATATAGGAGATTAAGATTTACAGTATCTATATGATTAAAGATTGATGAAAAGGTATATATCTGGAGAAATACAATTGCGGCACTCCATTTAGTCGTTAAGACAATTTCTATAATGGGTTTAGCTAATGAAGCGAAAAGAATGCCTACAAAGAAAATAATCAGAGATAGGATTTTAATATACTTTCGATAAACTACCATTAACCGTTCATTATCATCTTGTATCTTGGCCATAATAGGAAATGTCACCTTTTGCATAACCATATTCACAGTGTCTGATGGGAATGCAGCAAGTCCAGCCCCCTTATCATACGCTCCTAATTCACCTGGAGTGTAGAACTTTCCAATTGCCAATGGAGCTATATTATAATATATTTTATTAATTAGCTGGGCACCCAATAACTTGCTTCCATATGAGAACAATTTATGGAATGAGGCTCTTGAAAAAATTCTCTTTGGTAGCCACTTACTCACATATAATACACAAAAGAAATTGATAGTACTATAAAGCAAAGTCTGAGTCACCAATGCCCATATTCCATACCCTACATAAGCCAAACATACGCCAACGACTCCTGAAAGAACGCTTGAAATGAAATTGCATTTAGCTAATGCTTTAAAGTTCAGCTCAACCGTCAATTTCGCCACCTGTACCGCCAGTAATGCATTGATAATGAGGCTTACAGATTGTATCCTCAAAACATCGCATAAGATGGGCATCTTATAGAAACTTGCTACATAAGGAGATGCGAAGAATAGAATCGCATAACAGACTAACGATATTGCAAGATTAAAATAAAATACTGTTGAATAATCCTCTTCCGAGTGGTTCTTTTGCCTAATAAGAGCATTATTAAAACCACTATCGACAAAAACCTCGCCTATGGAGATAAAAACAGTTATCATACTAATTGCACCATAATCATCAGGACACAACAGCCTTGCCATTATGATGCCTAGTATAAACCGAACGCCCTGTATTGAGAATTTTTCAATAAAACCCCATTTGGCGCCCGAAATAGTTGTCTGCTTAACTGATTCCACTACTGTATAAGTTTGACAAAAGAATCCTTGTTAAATTCATCATAAAATTCTCGATACCACGACTGAACTATTGAAGCATCTTGTTTACGATTATCTTCGTTTTGCAGCCGCGCCACGACCTGACAAAGTGACATACCCTTGTATAGCGGGTAATTATATTCGATATAGAAAAGCGTACCGTGCGGAATGCGCCCTTCAGTATCAATAAAGAATGAAGGGACACCATTTTCAGCATACTCAAATGACGTTGTAGAATATAGCGTCACCTGAAGCATCACCTGTGGCAGTAATTCTTTCATAGACAAAGATGTCTGCTCAACAAAATCATATTTATTGAACCAATCGTCAATTGGGATAGAGTTATTATAACGAGGATGATGCTTCAAGAGTACGCGCATCCGCATACCTTTCAATTGTTCCAATGCATATTCAAAAAGCGCTTTCTGTTTTTTGAGTTCTTGTAAATCAAAATCTTGTGTAAGTTGAAGAGAGAACAAAATAGCCTTGTCAGTACATGACGACATATTAGTATTCACACTCGAGGTAATGGGGTAACCCGTCACATGTGTTCTGTTTTCAAATAAATATTCTTCATCACGTGTAAAACAACGCTCGTAACCTCTACCCCAAAACAGCCAATGCAGATTGCTTCCATAATAATGTGGGCGCAATTTCTGGTTGTCATCAAAAAAGGTAGGATGATGTTTATAGAGTATTCCGTGCTGCATGTCATATACATCACCTTTATCATTCATCGCTGCAAACAGGTGCAGCATAGATCCTGATATGGTAATATACTTTGTATATATAAGCCTTCCTAAAGTCAGTATATTAACGATACTTGCGACTTTCTTTTCATTCTGCCAAAAAACACCATGGCAGAACTTATTCACCACCTTCCTAACTACCAGCACCAGCACAAAGAAAGCATCGCCCTTAATAGCCTTTGGGTTACGTGGCTTGTCGGTACCCCAGTCCGGCTCTTCAATCACGTGGTAGCTAATACCATATTCATCACAAGTCTCAAGCAATCTGTCAAAAAAAGGATTGGTTCCTTGTACTGTGCGATTAAAATGTTGTGGATAGTAGAACAGCACTCTACGTTTCCTGCGCAGCATCACTCGCCCGGTGAGTTGCCAGAAAGACTCAATGATGTCAAATATCTTTCTCATTTTTATCTACATGACTAACTACATTTCTATTTCTAGGGAATTTAACTAAACTTCTTATTGCATAACTAGCCGTGGCTGCGATGACGGTTCCCACAACGAAGTGATGCAATGTAATAAAACCATAGACTGGTGCTAGGAATTTCATCACTTTATAGTGAGTCAAATAAATGTCATACGAAATGCCGCCCAACCATACTGGTGGGGTAATATTAATCTGACAATGGGCGCACAAAAAGACAATAGCCGTAATCACATAATAGTTCATAAGACTATGCACATATAAATTACCTTTTATTTGATATAGGATTAGCATCACAACTGTAATGGATGCCAGCCACAATAATACCCATCCAAAACCCTTTAGGACTTTTGTACATGTCTCATTGTATTCTACCAGAATAATTCCTAATGAAAAAAGCGGCACAGAGATAGCACACCATGATTCCATCCATATATACACAAACGCATACGCAACTCCTGTTCCTATAATTAACGTAGGAAGTCGTAACCTTTCATATTTCCTTGTCAATGTATAGCCATAAAAGAATAGATACATTACCGCTATTACTCTTACAAACCATAGAATGCCATCTCCAAAACTAATGAATGTAGTATATAGATATGACGGAATATGCGATAGACCCTCGTCTTTAGGCCATAAAATAATAGCCTAGATAGCTGAAACGATAACCACAGGAACATAGACTTTTGACAATCTACTACATAAAAAGGCTATAAAACCCTTATGCTTGTTACGTTCACTCATCATCAGACCATAGCCCGACAGAAAGAAGAAAATTGCCACACCGGTATAACCACCTGTCATTGACAACAGCCTCAGCACGATGTTTGACGTATAGTCAAGTGCATGCTCCGCATAATGACTGAACGCCACCATGAGAGCTGCAACAAATTTTAAAATATCGCTGAAACCTCGGTTTATAACGACACCGAAGGATGTAACTTTTTCCATAATCAATATTGATGTATTGAATCACAGCCTACCATCTGTGATTTTGATAATTTCATCTTCCCAGTCTTTAACCAACGCTTTCCAGTCGAAATGTTTACCCAGTTCTATGGCATTCTTTGACAGTTCCTGTAATTGCTCTGGGTGATCCACCAACTGCTGAATCACGGCTTTTGCTTCATCGAATGTATTTACAACAAAGCCGTCTTTACCAGTTGTTATCCATTCATCAGCGCCATAGTCGCCATAACACAATGTGGGGATACCTGCACATGCAGTTTCAAGCATCACCTTTGGGAAGCCCTCACTACGGGAAGGGAAAAACATCAGATTCATTTTTGATAATAATTCAGAAAGCTGAGAGTGGTTAAGAGAACCATGATAAAACACATTATTCATACCATGCTTTCCTATATATTCCTCGACCGTCAATCCTTCTATTTCATTACCGCCAATAATATGGAATGAAATCTTCGGGAAAAAGGTTGCCATTTTTACAAATTCAGATGCTTTCTTACGGTTTAAATCATTGCCAATCATAACAATATGCGCTAATTCCGAAGGGCACTGGGGTTCTTTAAGAAACCGGTCCGTATTAGTACCAAGATACAATATTCGCTCTCGGCACTGTAAACCATGCAATTTTTTCTCAGAGTAAGCCATGAATTTGGAAATCGAATACAGATTGGGTTCATAACTTCTGAGTTGTTCAACGTATTGGTTCGGATATTGTTGACGACTAAGCAGTTCTTCATCCAATACCCCTTCAAGCGTAGTAAATACTTTACACCCACTCAGACGTGCCACAAGTCGGCAAAACCTGACATACTCCCTCTTGGGCAGATAAGCCACATCACAACGGAACAGACCTATAAGATATGGAAACCACCCCAAGAAACGAACAGGCCTTCGGCTTTTCAGGTAGTGAACGCTAGATATACGCTGGAAGTCTTGGGCGTTTTGATTCCATAATAGCATTGTCCACACCTCAAATTTATTATTATCAAGGTGCTCCGACAAGCTACGGCAATTAATATTCTGTGCATTGAGGAAATTTACATACCCCCCTAAAAAAACTCTAATGCGTCTTATATTCATATGTTAATTATACATTACTAACCCATTTACAACAAGAGTCGATTAACGACGACTCGTGTATTTGATTTCTAGGTGGTGATTTTTAGACGAGTTTGACATAGTTCAGAACTGTCGTTTTGTTTACATTGCCGGGGATGCGGGAGTAGCACATCCTCCATCCACTATCGCAGGTCAACGCTCATAGCTTTGCAACTATCGACATGGGATTATAGATGGCGAACCTTATGGTGGCATCGTGTTTGACGCAGAACAGGTAGTTCTTCCGGCCTATGGCTAGAAGCCTGATCGCATTTTCTCCACGATGTTGTTGCTTAAACAAAAGCGGTTGCCAGCGACGTATCTGCTCAGTCTCGTCAGCAGCGTCATAGTATAGTTGATGGAAATTAACATCATCTGTTGCCCGTAAGATAGATGGAATCCGATATGCTTCCCAACAAGTCCTAGGCAATATGTATCTTAATACCGCCTATAGAGTACTTCCCAAGCGCCCATGTCCAATTTGATACCGAACGGGATCATTGACGAGTCTATTGGAAAAAGTTCCACGCAGGGAAGAAACACATTTAAAACGCTCTCCTTTGAAATGATGATACGCTTTGATTATTCTTCCTATCTACCCTTTTTCAATAAAAATTCTGCGTACTCAAAATCCTCAATTGAATCTATATCGATGGATCGAATGCGGGGCATTATGTATGCGTAAGATTTATCTGTATAATACTTATGCTCACGAATAATTGATGTGCGGAATACATAAACAGCTCCATTGGGATAATAGGAAATCCTGCTTGACTGACGGTTCTGAATAATATTATCTTTAAAGATATCCACAAACTTACCCTCCTCATCCAGGTACTTATGCCAAATGACAGGATGAGCCTCAGGGCAATAACTAATTACAGAGTCAGCTTCCTTCTTAAGGAACATATCTACAGCTCCGTCAATATCTTCTGCTATTCGAAGTGGAGACGTGGGCTGCAATACAACAAATTCATCAATCTGATCTTTCCCTTCTTCTTCTAGCCTGCCGATAGTATAGATATAGTTGTCAATGGCCAGAGCCGTGTCGCTAGCCAAATAAGAAGGGCGCATGAAAGGCAGCTCTGCGCCATATTTGACAGCCACGTTCGCAATCTCATCATCATCCGTAGATATTATCACACGATTAATAGAATTTGATTTTAGGGCCGCCTCAATAGCGTATGCCACCAATGGCTTTCCATTGAGAAGTTTTACATTTTTTTCCGGAAGGCCCTTAGACCCCCCCCGAGCTGGAATAATCGCAATCATAATCAGAAAAGTAAATTATATTAAGAAAAATATGTCTTGTCAAAAATCAGTTGTATTATATAATAACTCGTCCTCCAAATAACATAACTTGTTTGGTTGTTTCTTGTTGGCTGCAAATATGCTAAGTTGATACAAGGTGTTACATGTTAGTCCTTTCTAAATACCTTCGCCCACGCAGATACACTTTCCTGCCCTCGGTTGCGCTCAAGAGCGCTGGCCGCTATCTTTCAATATCAAATCTTTGGTCAAAAGCCATCTGTCTAATCTTATCAAGCCTGTCATAAATGACACGAGGAGGAACATCGCTATTCCCTTTCTTGTATTCTTTCTCTAAAGCCGCCGCAACCAATGAGGACTCCCGTTTAAATGAGGTGCCAAACACATCGCTGTCGTCTGTATTGATTGAGACAAAGATACTCCTGTATGGGCCTGAGCTATTGAGTACGACATTATAATACTCCATCAAGGGATGGGTAGTATGTGTTGGCACATAGCTAATCTTAAGGTTTGACGTAGGGTTGGTTTCTTTGGCAAGGGCCTTTCGCTCTTGGTAGATGAAGCGTTCATTGCCTTGGGGGTGTGGTGGGCGGAAGAGCCTTGCTGGCTGACGGCCACAGCTTAGACAACTACTAGACACCAGCCAGGTTTGTGCAACTGAAACATGAAACTAACTAGCGTCACTATTGAAGACATAGTTCCTATTGCAAAAAAAAGAAATATTCCCATAACTCTCTATTCTTCATATTAATCCTTCTATTGCCGTTCGTACTCAATCGTACAGTTCTATTCACAATAATATGAATAATAATGATTCTATGCAGCGTGAAGAAGTATCCCTACATCAAATTCATTTTGTTGTCAAATTTTAGTTTAACTCCTGTATTCATTATGAACTTAGCTGCAATACTTTTCTCCATAGCATTATCTGATGGAACTGTCGGATTAAAAACAGCGTGCGCCTCAACTGGTATAATACTAACCAAATTAACTCCGACTCTTTCACATCGATTCTTGACATCCAAAACAATTTGCTGAAGCTGTTCTCTAGCTTTATGATAATTATCTATTATCGTATCCTCAGTATTATTAGATGCATTTGTTTTGAATTCAATGAACGCCATTTCGTCGGATGTGATGATAGCGCAATCGCACTTGCTTGTCTTTTTGTATACAACTCCATCAATATGCCACAGATAGACTTCTTTGTGGTTCTTATTAACGACTTCAAACACTTTATCTCGACCAAGGCCATTTGTGTCTTCGACAAAAACCACATGGCCAATTGTTGAATCATCATAAATAAACTCTCGGCCTCTTGTTTCACATTCAAATAAAGAATCCAGCCAGTCAGCATCTTTTGTGACTCGGTTAAACACTGCCATATCCGCATATGCTTCCTTAAGCCTTATCCTATTCAACACCTCAAAGTCCATATAGAATCAACAACGTTACAAATTAAGTAGAGCATCTTCTACTTTGCTAAATTCTTCACTTAATAACAATGACGCCCCATCAAGAGCATTGCTATCAATCATTCCTGTTTCCATATCTACTACTGATTTGCAATAAGTAGCGTCTCCATTTGCTTTTTCGCCTAATGAATAAACAGAACAGCTATTGGAAGACAGCCAACTCTCTTTTGGCAAAATAGCAGACAAACTCTTTTCAATTGCGACCCCATAACGGTTAAATAGTGAACCTGCAAATAATGAATTATTCAGAGCCGAAAGCAAATATGGACTATGCGTAGTAATTGTAATAGTACGACCCTCCTTATTAACATTTCGCAATAAGTATCGCAATAAGTCGACTTGTTTTTCAGGGAACAGATTTGTTTCTGGCTCCTCTATCACATACGAAGAGTATTCTCTGTGATTTAATGTATACTCTACAACTAACAATAAAGGTAAGGTAGATTGTATCCCAGAAGAAGCTTGTGATAATAGATACTTCCGTCTACTATTCCCATCTATAAAATAGTCATTGGGATTAGTATGTAAATATGTAATATTCAGCAATCTGGCATCAAATCTCTTACTAATTGATTTTGCATTTATCAAATCGAGAGCAAAACGTAATAAATACTGGGGAACTGATTCTTTAACTAAAGCAAGGGCTGGAAAAAGCTTATTAAATAGAGAAAAAACAATACGCTCAGCAGGAATGTAAAGTGAATTACAAGCCAGTCGTTCCAAAGATGTTAATACTTCTTTTGTATCTTTTTTCTCTACATCTGATAATGTTTCTTTCAATTTATTAAAAAACAATTCTTCGTGAAAGATTGGTCTTAGTCTGGACAACTCTTTTGTTATTGCACTCTTATTAGTTATAGTAATACCATCTTTTTGTAAAGATGATACTACTTTACCAGATTCAATATTTAATCTTAGTTTAACATTATCCTGCTCAAATTCATATATTACACTATATTTACCATGATCATACTCATCAATATCATAAGCTTTCAATTGCTGCTTCCAACCCTCTGTTTTCTTGATAATGACGGTGTTAAGACAATAATAATCAGTCAATATCGTTATTAATTTGGCTACGGTGCTTTTTCCTATTGATTGTTCACCGAAGAATATGTTCACTGCCTTTAGTTCAATTACTAAATCTTTGACAGGGCCAAAACTCTTCACAGTTAATTGTTTCATATCCTTTTAATTGCTCTATTATTGTTAATACCGTATTGGACAAAATAAATACTTCTTATCGCATGAATTCCTCTAGGTCCTTACGGGTTTTACCCATATTGCGGAGGTCATTCTTAAGAATAAACTCCGGTACTGGATCTACGTGTGTTTGGATTATTACCGGACGCAACATTCCGCTTTTACTCCACACTTCGTGGCCGCCTGTGGTGCGGACGCACGTCAATTCGTTCGCTTTTAGAAACGCTCTGAATTTGTCTAATGAAACATTACTTAAAGTTCCCATAATCTCTCGCCTCTACCAAACTGATTATACTAACAAGAAACGGGAACCGACATGACTCTGGATACTTTATTGAAGTTACCTTGCAGTACTGACCGGAGGTTTGTGTTGGACCGGATCATAGATATCCAGTCTGGTGACTGGTAGTCGGCTTGAGCAGCACGCCTCTTCCATCCATGCTTTATGAGGTCTGCATCCAGTGTATTGTTCTCTATGCAATATTTGAGATATTCCCTGAAAACGACCTCGAAGGAGCGTTTTGCTTCTTCTACTGTTTTACCATAACCGGATAAATCAAGTGCTGGCGAATACATAATGCGGACATCCTTTTCTCTGTATGAGAAGATGTCTAGCGATGCATTTATATATCCGTCTTTAATCTCTAACCTGTTCATATCTCTCGCGCTTTAGCATTTGACAAATATACGTTGGCAAATATAATCAAATAATCTAGTTATAGCGCCTTTCGATTTCTTTCCAGTTGACGATTTGCCAGAGGGCGGAGAGGTGGGCGGCGCGGCGGTTCTGGTAGTCGAGGTAGTAGGCGTGCTCCCAGACGTCGAAGGTGAGCAGGGGTTTTAAGCCGTGCGCCACGGGATTGTCGGCATTGGCATACTGGCCGATGCTCAGCTGACCAGCTTCGTCTGCCTGGAGCCACACCCAGCCGGCGCCGAAGAGGCTGACGCCTTTGGCCTCGAACTCTGCTTTGAAGGCGTCGAGGCTATCCCACTGCTTCTGGATTTGGGCGAGGAGGTTGCCGGTCGGTTCTGGCGATGACGGCTGCGGTGCGAACTGTGTGAAGTACATCTCGTGATTGAGTATCTGGCCGGCGTTGTTGAATAACGCACCGCTGGCTTTGGCAACGATCTGCTCCAGAGGAAGGTCTTCGAGACCGCTGCCGGGGAGGAGTTTGTTCAGGTTATCCACATACGCCTGAAGGTGCTTGCCGTGGTGGAAGGCAAGGGTCTGGGCGCTGATTACCGGCTCCAAAGCGTCCGGTGCATAGGGTAAGTCTATAAGTGTAAACATAGCGGGTGGTGTTTTTGAGATGCCCGGTCAAGCCGGGCATGACGGTGCCGGGTCAAGCCCGGAATGACGTATTATTATGTACCTGCAATCTAGAACTTCCGCCAGACCATTTTGTTGACGACGCCGGTGTAGCTCTGGATGATGCGGACGACTTTGGTGGAGACGTTTTCGTCTACATAGTCGGGGACGGGGATGCCGGGCAGGCCGTCGCGAATGAGGCTGACAGCTACGTCAACACTTTGCAGCAAGCCGTTGGTATCGATGCCGGAGAGCACGAAGCAGCCCTTATCGAGGGCTTCGGGGCGCTCGGTGGATGTACGGATGCAGACTGCCGGGAAGGGATGGCCCACGGAGGTGAAGAAGGATGATTCTTCTGGCAGTGTACCTGAGTCGGACACCACGCAGAAGGCGTTCATCTGGAGGCAGTTGTAATCGTGGAAGCCCAGGGGTTCGTGCTGAATCACTCGCTTATCCAACTTGAAACCTGAAGCCTCCAGGCGCTTGCGGGAGCGCGGGTGGCAAGAATACAAAATCGGCATATCGTACTTCTCGGCCATCTGGTTAATCGCGTTGAACAGCGAGAGGAAGTTCTTCTCTGTGTCGATATTCTCCTCGCGATGGGCGCTCAGCAGGATGTATTTGCCCTTCTCCAGGCCAAGCCGGGCGTGAATGTCAGAAGCCTCAATCTCTGCCAGATTGTTGTGCAGCACCTCTGCCATCGGGGAGCCGGTGACATAGGTGCGCTCCTTGGGCAGGCCGGTGTCGGCCAGGTAGCGGCGGGCGTGTTCGGAATATGCCATGTTCACATCGGAGATAATGTCCACGATGCGGCGGTTGGTCTCCTCCGGCAGGCACTCGTCCTTGCAGCGGTTGCCGGCCTCCATATGGAAGATGGGGATGTGAAGCCTCTTGGCGCCAATCACACTCAGGCAACTGTTGGTATCGCCCAGCACCAGCACCGCGTCGGGCTGCACCTGCACCATCAGCTGATAGCTCTTGGCAATAATATTGCCCATTGTCTCGCCCAGATCGGAACCCACGGCATCCATATACACATCGGGATCGGCCAGCTTCAGGTCCTTGAAAAAGACGCCGTCCAAGTTGTAATCATAATTCTGCCCGGTGTGCGCCAGCAGGCAGTCGAAATACTCGCGGCACTTGTTAATCACCGCCGCCAGGCGGATAATCTCCGGACGGGTGCCGACAATAATCAGAAGCTTCAGCTTCCCGTTATCTTTGAATGCTGCCATAATTATACTAAGTTAGGTATGCCGTTAAGCTCGTTCTGGATGTACTCGAGGGAGGCGATTTTGGCCTTGGTCTCCTCCAGATTGAGACGGTAGGTATTGTCGGAGTTGAACTCCTCTATGGTGGCGCGCTTCACGTCGCCCTCCTTGAAGTACTTGTCGTAATTGAGGTCGCGGTTATCTGCAGGCACTGCATAGAAGTTGCCCATATCGATGGCCTTGGCGGCCTCCTCTTTGGTGAGGAGCGTCTCATACATCTTTTCTCCGTGACGGATGCCGATGACGTTAAGGTCTATGACCTTTTCCTCCTCGCCACTCGGCCCTGGAAAGACGTATCTTTCCAGCGCTCTCGTCGGCAGCGTCGGTTTGATATCCTCCTTCTTGCCGCCGAACAGCTCGCACACCGCCTCGGCCTGGGTCTGGATAGTGCAGGCGGGTGCCTTCTGCACCAGAATGTCGCCGTTCTTGCCGTGCTCAAAGGCGAAGAGCACCAGGTCCACCGCCTCCTCCAACGACATAATGAAGCGGGTCATTTTGGGCTCGGTGAGGGTGATGGGGTTGCCCTTGCGGATCTGGTCTATCCAAAGAGGGATAACGGAGCCGCGGCTGCACATCACATTGCCGTAACGGGTACAGCAGATTTTGGTGTTGCCTGAAAGGCGGCTCTTAGCAACGGCTATCTTCTCCTCGATGGCCTTGGTGATGCCCATGGCGTTGATGGGGTACGCGGCCTTATCGGTGGAGAGGCAGATGACGCACTTTACGCCCGCCTCGATGGCGGCATCCAGCGTGTTGTCGGTGCCGATCACGTTGGTCTTCACCGCCTCCATGGGGAAGAACTCGCAACTGGGCACCTGCTTGAGAGCGGCGGCATGGAACACATAATCTACACCCTGCATTGCATAATGCAGCGTGCTTTTGTTGCGGACGTCACCGATATAGAACTTTATCTTGCCTGCGACCTCCGGCATACGGGCCTGAAAGTCATGACGCATATCGTCCTGCTTTTTCTCGTCGCGGCTGAAGATGCGTATCTCACCGATGTCGGTCTTCAGAAAGCGGTTCAACACTGCGTTGCCAAAACTACCTGTGCCTCCTGTTATGAGGAGTACTTTATCCTTAAATAATGACATATTGTTGTTTGTTTATAATAATCGTTTATGAGATGCCCGATCAGGTCGGGCATGACGGTCTGCGTCATTGCCGGCTTGACCCCCATCGTCATTGCCGGCTTGACCGGCAATCTAAACCTTCTCGAAGAACGTATCCGGCTTATTGGGGTTGAAGATTTCGTTGCAATACATCACAGTCACGAGGTTTTCGGTGTCAGAGAGGTTTATGATGTTGTGGGTATAGCCGGGGAGCATGTGGACGGCCTGGATGTTGTCACCGGTGACCTCAAACTCTATTACCTCATCGCTGCCCAGTTTGCGTTCCTGGATGAGCCCGTGGCCGGAGACCACAATAAAGAACTCCCACTTGGTATTGTGCCAGTGCTGCCCCTTGGTGATGCCGGGCTTGGAGATGTTGATGGAGACTTGGCCGCAGTTGAGTGTATGCACCAGCTCCGTAAAGCTGCCGCGGTCGTCCACATTCATCTTGAGAGGGAACGCCACTTTCTCCTTGGGGAGATAGCTCAGATAGGTGCTGTAGAGTTTCTTGGCAAAACTGCCGGCGGGGATTTCCGGAATCAGCAGGGTCCTGGGCTGCTCCGCGAATTTGTTCAGAAGGTCCACGATATCGCCCAGAGTGGCTTTATGGGTGGTGGGGACGTAGCAGTAGCGGCCGTCTTTCATGGGGAAAACGCCCAGCCCGTCAAACTCGCAGCGATGCTCCTCGCCGCGCAGGCAGGCAATCATCTCGTCCACAAGGTCGTCTATGTAAAGCAGTTCCAGTTCTACGGAGGGGTCATTGACGGTGTAGGGCAAATCGTTGGCCACTGCATTGCAGAAGGTCGCCACGGCGCTGTTGTAGTTGGGCCGGCACCATTTGCCAAAGAGGTTAGGAAAACGGTAAACCAGCACTTTTGCACCGGTATCTTCTCCGTATTCAAGGAACAGGTCCTCCCCTGCCTTCTTGCTGCGGCCATACTCGCTGTTGCCAAAGCGGCCCGTCAGGCTCGCCTGCTGGCTGGAGCTGAGCATCACCGGGCAGGTGTTATTATATTTCTTAAGCGTATCCAACAGAGTGCTGGCAAAGCCAAAGTTGCCCTGCATAAACTCCTCCTGGTTCTGCGGGCGGTTCACCCCCGCCAGATTAAACACAAAGTCCGCCTCCGCGCACCACTCATCCAGCTGCTCCGGAGTGGAATCCAAGTCGTATTCATACACGGCCTCCACCGTCACATCGCCATAGCAACGGGCCTTGCCCTCCTTTATGTTATTTAGCTGCGCGCATAAGTTCCGCCCCACGAAACCCTTGGCGCCGGTTACAAGAATCTTCATATCTATGATATATAAAAGACTAATTAATACTATCTTTCAACCTCACTATCGGAGCCTTTGTCCAATCCACCATACTCTCAGCCATTTCCACATCAATAAACTGAAATTCCGCCATCCACCGGCGTAACTTCTTTTCAGCCCCTCGCAAACCAACATAAGACTTAAATCGACGCTCCAAGGGCAATCCTGAAAGAACAGGCTGCCCCGCATCAAGATCGCGAGGATGGATATACGCCATAAGATAGTCAGATGACTCCTTACTCCATTTCCTTATCAGCGAATATGGGCAAAGTCTGAAATAGCCCCCGCCAGAGAAAACGATATGTTTTCCGGCTATAGTCTTAAAACTAACCGGGAATTCCTTTATCTGTATCCCCTTATATTCAATTATCCCTGGTGTCGAATTCGGATAGGAAGGCAGTCCCCCGTGAGCATGAGCTGCAGGGAACACAGAGCAATCATACTTAAATCCATATTCTGATAGAATCTCATATGCCCATCCCTCTGATTCACGAATACTGAATCCCGGGGCACGAAAACACTCTACCTTTTTTCCACTTACGTCTTCAAGCATCTTTACACCATTTTCTACAGCCACCCGAAATTCTGAAGGTGACTGTTGCCATACAAGCTGATGCCCCATTGTATGACATCCTATCTGATATCTCTCAGCAATCCGCCTCACCAAATCAGGATAGGTCTTTGCAATCCATCCGATGATAAAAAATGTCGCCTTAGCATTAGCATCTTCCAAGACCCGGAACAATCGCTCCATATTCTCATATATTCTAACGTCGTACCGGCCCCAGTCAGACTCCTCCTTGGTTGCGTTGAAATCAAGCAAGTGAAACCACTCCTCAACATCAATAGTCAATATATTCATAGTTATTCACGCTTTTGCCAACCATCTCCACCCCCGCTTAATCCGCCACTGGAACATATAAGGTACGCGCCAGAGCACTTCAGCAGGTGCATATCCAGCAAACTTGCAAGACTGTGAAATGACTCGCGTCAAATGCTCCGCGCCATGAGATGCCCCTTCGTCATGGTTGTATTTTATGTTATGGCCAAAGTTACCTCTGCCAACTATGTTCTGCATCAGCACAGGTGCTTTTTTATGGTCTGTCTCTTTAATGGGTAAAGGCACTTTTTCTGCCGGCATGCCAAAGTAGTCGGTCAGAATGGCGCATAAGCCGGTAAACGCCCTGCTGAGCCCCAGCCCTTCCAAATGCTCCTCGAGCCGCCGGATTTCATTTTCCGGCAAGGTGTATGTGTTAAGCAGCCAGTACAAATCACAAAACTGCCGCAACCCGACGCCGTCTAAAATCAAGTGCTCAAAAATATGCGCAAAGACATACAGGATATTATGCATGGGGGCAAGGGTCGGCACCTCATAACCGTTGATATTTACGCTCAAGGGGGTGGACAGGATTTCCGGCATCACCACCTGCTCCCAATACCTTCTGTGCTTCGGAGAAGCCAGCGACAACATCATCCTGTGCATCTCATACGCTATGCCGTCGCGCTCGTACTGGACATCTTTTTCTGTAGTGTAATCCACGTAATTAGTGATACTTCCGCACTTATTACGTTGTTCCAAATCATCAATGGCCTTTTGCCAATCTTCTTTGCTCACATAATAGTCTATATCGCCACTTTGACGCCACTCTGGTTTGGGATAAAGCGCGGCTATCGTCTGCCCCTTAAAGACAATGACCGGAATGCCCTTCTGCTTATAATCACTGCAGAGAGAGACCACGGCATTATTGATTTTCTTGTTGTTCTTTTCTATTGCATCAGTCACCCCTATCCACTGCAGCCTTAATGCCATAGAGGGCAACTGAGCCTCAGGCAAACGGCTCAATCCGCCCATAATCACACCGGCAACAGCCTGCTGCAGAGACATCTCATATATCCCCTCCCACTCTTTTGCATCGAGCACCCGGGACAGATTGGCACGCGTACCCAAAGAGACTTGTATGAGTTCAAAAAATAGAGCAGTTGTTTCAGCTGCTGCAGGGCTATAAATCGTCATCCTTAAGCTATGGGGGTGTAAACTCCCTCGTAAAGGTAC
This sequence comes from Bacteroidales bacterium, assembly GCA_017529425.1. GTDB lineage: Bacteria > Bacteroidota > Bacteroidia > Bacteroidales > UBA932 > Equibacterium. The sequence goes on from JAFXNQ010000041.1 coordinate 77,449, forward strand.
CTGAGAAGCTCTTCTTTGGTCATATGACCGATTCCCAGATAATCCAGATTGTATTTTGTTTCTTTATAGAAACTCTTCTCATGGAAGGCACCACCAATCACAATCATAGCATCAATGATAGGTGTTGGCACGCCAAACTTCACACCAAGATCGTGATAAATCTTGCAACCCACTGGGATATCTTCGGTAATGTAGCGGTGGTTGATGTCGTTCGGGCCGGTATTCCCTTCGTCGCAGGGTTTGTCAAGCGGGAATACCACGTTGTCCTTTCCATTCTCATCCAAACCCATATACTCCTGTGTCAGGATGGAGCGACGGCTAAAGAACATCTCATAATCCCATTTTGGATAATCTATGCCAATTGCCTTGGCAATTGCTACCTGCTCCTGGTAAAACTGGTACTGAACGCGACAGATGCTCGGGCAGAGGCCGTGACTATACATCGAGTAGCTTTCCGGTGCGTTGCCATATACCAGCGACCAGTTTTCCATACTGGACACGCCCAGCAAAGAAGCAGGGACGTGAATCACAGGATTGATGTTGGAGAAACCAATATCTATCATAGTATCGCCACGATCAGGGCCGTTGCCGGTATAGACGCTATCCATGCAAGGGAGATACTTTCCGCTCTCAATAAAATCGTCCATATCGCTCATAGGCAGGCAGGCTCCACGGAGCGAAATAGCACGGTACTTGATTCCGACATGGTTAGTCCAGAATCCCTGCACCTTCTCTACACGGGTCCCATAAGGGGCGCTACCCCAACCTCCTACAATCACATCCTTGGTGCAACCGGCCTCGCGCATTAACTTGCGGAGCAAGAAGCTGGCATAATTGTCCGGATAGGTGTGAATAACCATACCATCTTCCAGGAGCGGGACAAGTTTACGCAGATAGTCCTCATGAGCCAAAGCGGGGATTGACATCAGGATGAATTTGGCACCCTTTACAGCTTCTGCCATGTCATTGGTGTACATATCCAAATGGGCACGGCCACTCCGTTCAAATCCATAAAGGTTTCTCTGGATGCCATCCATTTGGATACCGGTACGATCCATATAGGCGATAGATTTAGGGCTACGGCTGTAAAGCCTGACTTCTCTATCGGGCTGGCCAAGTTTACAGTCTGCGGCCAATGTCATACCAACGGCACCCGCGCCCAGAACAGCGATGGGGCAATCTTTCAAATAAGACAGGTCTCTCATAAGTTATTGTCTCTTTTCTTTCATCTTTTTCTTGTAGTCCTTGATACCCCCTAAAAGGTAGGCAAACCAAGGCAACGGATCGTCCCAGAAGAACATCTGTTCCTTAACCCGTTTGTAACCCAAACGGTAAGACAATCTGCGGAAACGGTCAGGAGAAGTGAGGAACCACAGAATATCCGTCTGTCCAATCCTGGAAGCGGTCTTGGGCTGTGTCACTTCCATTGGAGTAACCTCCTTGCCAAAGGCATCTTCCAAAATCTGCTGCGCATGATCCACCCCTGTAAAGAAGCCCACTGAGATGCCATGTACCGGACGCGGGTTAATCTCAATCACTTTACCCACATTATCACGGCAATCCAGCATCAGGTCAACACCCATCTCTCCGTGCAGCCCCATCAGTTTTACCAGCTTATTACAGTACTCACTGATTTCCGGACGCACCAAGATGCCATTCAATGTGCTGGTACCACCGACCTCGGGGTAGATGTGCTCACAGATATATAGATAAGAACTTTTTATCTCTCCATTGCGATCAATCATAACATTTGCTCCCATCAGACGGCTGCCTTCAGGTATATACTCCTGCACCACATATTCCTTCAGATCAATCTGCTTCTCCTTAACATATTCCCGCATCTCTTCTGCGGTATGGCACAAATGAAATCCCCTTGCGCCATACATAATATGGGGCTTGATGATGACCGGAAACTTAATCTGCACGTCAATATCGTCTATGCTGTCGACTCCGAAAAACGTCTTAGGGCAAGGGATGTCGTTCTCCATACACACCTTCATCACCTCCTCCTTGTTGTTCACACGGTCAAAAACATCCCGGTCCATGGCATAGATAATGGCATATTTTGAGAGTTCCTCTTTATTATGCGACAGGATGCGGGCAGAAAAATCAAAAGGCGCAAACACCAGGTCGTAATGTCCCTCCTTTATCATTTTCACAATGTATTTCTCAGACGCCTCGGGCTTGTGCGGGTCACATACACCGAGAATCTTATAATCAGGCAACCGTGAAGCATAGCCACAGTCCAGTTTTGAATTGCACAACACGCTCACTTCACACCCCTGCTCCTTGAAGCCACGCATGAACGGCAGTACTTGTTTGCAATAACCATCCAGCACCAGGACGTGCTTCCCCTCAAACCTTTTAGATCTTTTCATCTACTTACAGCGAAACATGGTTTACGGTATTAACAATCTTCTCTACCTCTTTTCTTGACAAATCATAGTAATACGGCAAGTTAAGAATCCTGGACGCAATCCTGTGCTCATCCTCAAAAGAGTCAGGACACCCCAGCGCAATATGGCTGAAGTCCATATCCACACCATTCTTTATGCACTCCTTGTAAAAAGCCTTTTGGTCATTGACCTGAACAGCATATCTACAACACACTGCATTCTCATCCATAATCGGCTTCTGGACAATGGGATTGTGTATGTTCTTGTCATAGTAGGCATACAACTCCCTGCGTTTGGCAAATAGTGCTTCCAGTCGCTTTAGCTGGCGCAACAAGATAACCGCCTGCCACTCGGCAAACCTGTAAGAATACAACGGAGTCTTTTTCTCCGCAGGCTTCTCGTGCCGGGTCTTCTGCAACTTCCCTTTTGAACCAATCGCGAAGTAGTGAAACAGCTTGTATATAACGGTGTTCTTGGTCATCACGTATGCCAGGCCCCGAATCATAGCTTTCACTTTGAACAAGAAATCTGACGGCCTCCACTCTGCATCCTTGCAGATCAGGTCCACCATATCCTTGTTCTTACTCACCAATACGCCAGCAACCGGCGGCACATTGATTAGTTTGGAGGCATTGAAGCTCACCATGGCATATTCGCCAAATGTTCCTGTTCTCTTTCCGTTCACGGTTGTACCCATCGATGTGGCACAATCTTCTATCAGCACCGCCCCTGTTTCCTTACATTTTGCCATTATCTCTTCTATATTGCAAGGCAAGCCGTATTGATGGGTAGCAAGCACAATGCAATCTGGTGTAATGGCTTCCAGATAGCTGGAATTATATGTAATTGAATCAGTCTCACAAAATATCATCTCCTTCCCTGCCAGTTTCACAGCCTCGACCACGGCAATGCAAGTATATGCAGGCAATACCACCTTCTTCTGCGGCAACCGTATCAGCAACTCATATATTGCATCTCTGGCAGACGGCACCAAACAGACATACTCCCCATCAAAAAATGACGACAGCACCTTCTCGCACTCCTGCCTGGCTGATTGCTTGCTTTCGCCGGTAAACATGGCCCTGATTAAATCAGTGAAGCCATAATTGACCCTTATGCGTGGTATCAATCTTAAAGACATAGTCTATCTGATAATGTTCCCCAACTTATTCAGGCCGCCTCGCTACATCAAAGAACTTGAGCGTTAATGGCATACGCTTTATGTGTACACCCGGCTTTCTGATAACTCTAAGAACGCCTTCAATACCAAAGCCACGGAGCCATTTGGGAGGTCTTTTCAACACACCGGCTTTAGCATCCAAAGCCCCGCCAATACCGTAAAAAACACCTACATCAATGGAATGTTTATATTTAAGTATAAACTGCTCCTTTCTTGGAGAAGGGAATGCTATAAAAAGATAGTCTGGCGCACTCTCGTTTATCCTACTGACAATTTGTTCTTCTTCCTCAACATCATAGTATCCGTTTTGCATTCCGACTATTTGCAAATTTGGATACTCATCTTCAAGAACTGTTTTCAGTTTATCCAGCGTGTCTTGCTTAGCTCCAAGGAAATACACCTTTTGACCTCTTTCATTCGCCTTTTTCAAGAGCTCTTCCATCACATCTGGAGTTGCAACACGACCTTTAATACTATAGCCTCTTTTTTGAAGGTAGTGCGCAGGCAACATACTGTCTACATTGACTATGTCGGAATCCAATATCGCCTCCCTTAAAAAAACATCATCCTGCGCTAATCCGACAATATCTGCATTGACCCCTGTAATATGTATTCCACGTTTACCCTTAGAAATCCAATCTACGACAATATCAGCGATTTCAGCTTCTGTCAATAAGTTATACTTGATATTCCAGATTTTAATCTCTTTTAAATCAAATGTGCTCATTACTGAATAGAAAGCTGTTATTCCTTTGTGAGTTCTTCGTATACTACTCCGACTTGCCCTGTAACGGTATCCAGGGCAAAAGGCCCTCGTGCCATCTCCATCGACTCCCTGCTCAGGCTCTGCCGCAATTTATCATCTGTAATTATCTTTTCTAACTGCTTTGACAATACATCCACGTCCCCGGGCTCAAATAAAAGCATATTCACCCCGTCCTGCGCCACATCCGGAATACCGCCCACGGGTGTAGTCACCACCGGGAGGCCGTATGCCCAGGCATCAAGCACCGCCATAGGGAAACCCTCTGCATAGCTGGGCAGGCACAATGCCTTTGATTCACAGAACACCTTGTGTTTGGCTTCTCCACTGACCCACCCCAACAGTTCAATCTGGTCGCTTATACCCAACTCTGTAGCGAGCACCCTTGCCTGCTCCACTTCTCCGTTCCCGGCAAACACTAACTTCCAATCGGGATGATTCTTTGATATCCCGGCAAATGCCCGGATCAAATCTTTATACCCTTTCCCGCCGTATAATGTTCCGCTGAACAGTATCTGATTCCTCTTCTCATAGCCGCTCGCATCGGCAATCGGAGGGCACGGATTATATACGACCTTCAGGTTTGCTGACCGCCCTGTATGCTCTTCTATTTTGGATTTGAGGCTCTCTGAGAGCAGTATTCCATAATCGCACTGCTCAAACATAGTCTGGTAGGTGCCATTCCAGATATCGTCTATCTGGGAGCCGCAGTGCAGGTGTATCACAGTTTTTTTCCCGAATAGCTTTGCAAGCTTAAAGAATGGATACTTCCTGCGGGCAGAAACGGCAAGGCTGAAGTGTATATGCACTATGTCGTAGAATGGGAGCAGAACAATATACTCTGCAAATCCCTTCAGCAAATACCATACTTTCCGCAACCTGCCGCCATCCCTGTAGGTTGCAATCCAGCGGCAGTGGTATTTTTTCCAAATCTCACTTTGTCTGTATAGTTTCAGAACAGCCACAATCCCTCCGCGCGCATCCGGGGAAGGGGCTAAAACCAAAACTTTTGCCATACAATCAGGCTTTTGTCTTTGTCTGCGCAAATATCTTTTCCAGTTCTTCTCTTGAAAAACGCTCCGCTTCCGGGTAAAGCTTTGATTCGTGTTCCAGAATCTGGTCTATGGTCCATTTGAACTTTATGGGCTTTGCCGGAACGCCTCCCGCTATACAGTAGGGCGGGATATCTGTGGTAACGACCGCACCGGCGGCGATTACGGAACTCCTCCCCAGATGGGCACCCGCCAGGAGCGTCACATTACAGCCAATCCAAACATCTTCTTCTACGATGATGTCCTTGTCAAATACTTTTCCGCTATCGAGTTTGTCTTTATTTGTAACGGTGCGATAAAACTTGCCGACCACCTGCATGTGATTCCCAGTATGGACCGACAACCCCTCTGCGGCGGCCGAGCCTCTCTTCATTATAAACTTGCTGAGGACAGCCGAGATTGTGGAATTCTCTATCTTGGTATCCTCGTACATAAAGACATTCTGATGGCCGTCTATCTTCAACGGCGGTATCAACTTGGCAGAATCTGCCAGATAGCCGAACTTGCTCCTTTTGCAGTTGCCAAAGTACGACGTGTATATCACATATAATCCCCGGAAAAACCGGTTCTTCTTTATCCATTCCATATAGATTCGTACTTTTCAACAAACTCACTCCGGGAAAATTTCACTTTAGAGATATCGCTGCTGGCCTTACCCATCGCGCTCCACTCTTCCTGGGGGCTTGTGAGCATTGTCTTGAGCTTGAGATACATATCATCCTCATCAAAAGGGTTGAAAAGCATTCCGCAGGAGGGCTCCACTATATCGGGATTGTCACACACATCACTTGCCACCACCGGCAATCCACAGCACATCGCCTCACACAGCACGTTTGGATATCCCTCATAAATAGAGGGCAAACAGAAGATATCAGCTTTTTGATAGACATCCACCATATCTTTAACGCGCCCTTTAAACTCGAATACCTTCCCCAACTCTAGCACTTTCCGATTTTCTGCACACTCTTTGAAATATGGATCACGTTCTGAACCATACCAGAGTGCTTTAAACTTTATCCCGTCATCTTTAAGGCGCTTCAAGACTTTTTGATACTTCAACACATTTTTCTGCCGCATCACCCTGCCCACAGAGAGCAACACCGGGACGGGGTTATCAACCCTCTCTTCCACAGGCACAAAAGTGTCGGTATCCACAAAGTTGGTTATCGTCACCAACTTGTCACTGTATTTGGGATAGTTACTCTTGATGAACCGCTCCTGAGAGTGGGAATTGGGGACAATGACATCTGCCCAGCGGTATGTCCAGAACTTGAACCGCTCAAGCCAGTCAAGCTTTTGCGTTGTGTTGCGCTCCGATACGATTAACTTGAAACTCTTGTCCTTGCGATGTATCAGGGAGGTGATGATACACGGGAACACCAGATACGATATCACAATATCGGGCTTGAAGCTTTTAATATCCTCTTTGATTGCCCCATATACCATAAGGTAATCCGGCTTTACCGGTCCGCCGGCAATCACGCACTTGTTATCCACCTCGTTCTCGTCAAGGAAAGATTTATAGAACGGCAAGTCTATGTAACTGATCACACGGACAGTATAACCTTTGTCCTTCAATAACTTGGCGAGTCCGACCAGTTGTCTTTGCGCCCCTCCGGAATTGAGCGCATCAATAACTAACAGTATCTTTTTATTCTCAGCCATATCAGATTTTCTATGCCAGTGGATTCAGTGTGGTGCATTTCCCTTCTAATAATTTTAGAGTAATCGCATGCACAATTCCATAGATAATAAAGACACCTTTACTATCATATGTCCATAGGACAAAATTACCAAATATCACAGCCAACATTGCTGCAAACAACACTTTTGCCGTTTTTGTTTCAGGATGGTCCGGATTAATCCGTATTCCCTTTACCAGACGTACCACCAGACCGATAAGGAAGGGCATATAAAGGAAAAAGGCAACCGCACCACATTCAACGTACTGAACCATGTATTCAGAATGGGAAACAAGACTGGTTGGGCTGTATTTAATCCACTGGTGAAACCCTATTCCAAAAAAAGGATGCTGTACAAAATAAGGCCAACTAAGATAATACTGAACACCCCTGTCACCAAAGTTGTCAAATACAGTACCCGTTGCAAAACGCGATCCCTCCATCTGAGATGTTGTATTCGATAACCGCTCACCCAAGACCGTCTCATCCATAATAAAATCGACAAGAAAATAACCTGCAACTATCAAGACAGCCAGGAACACGTATGTTTTAAAATCTCTTTGCTTTCTGAGTGTCAAGACAGAAACCACTGTTACGATAATTAACATCCCGAATCCCATCCTTGTGCCAATCTTAATTATGGCATAAATAAAAACTGCCGCTACCATAAGAAAAATTGCCTTACTAAGCTTTTTCCTGATAAATTGAATGATGGCTAACGCAAAACCTGTCACCACTATCAACGCAACTTCATTTCCATTTGCCACAACTGATTCAAATTGCTCATCATATATGTTACCTGTCCCGGTTACGATACTGATAATAACAAATATCATGGTAGCAACGAGTAACACATTGACCGTTCTGTCAACTTTATAATGAATCAGGCTGACGGTCATGAGCATAATCATTGGCGCAATAAAAATATGGTAAGCCATAACATAATAGCCCATTGAGCCATTACCAAAAAGAGGCGGACTGTTAAACACTAATCCATTCACCAGCATATAAAGTGTCAGGACAAGATAATATGAAATAGGACGGCGAAAGCACAACTGAACAATCTCTTCCATATTGATGAGGACGCCCACTATGCACAATGTAAAAACCAAACGTCCGGCGCCGTCTATTTCAATCCAGATTTTCTGTAGTGGCAACCAGATAATAGACAGAAAGACTATGAAAAGTGTAATATTATATTTAAAAGACTTCTTTAACGCCATAATGCTCAATTATGATTGTTTGTAATCAAGGTATTGCAAGACTTGACACAGATGCTTGTCATAAGAGTAATTCTGATTGTAATAACATTTAGCAGCAGCGCCTATTTCTTTAGCATTTTGTTCGTCACTAATGCATTTTTGAATCAAACCGCACAGAGTATCACTGTCCTCTTTTGGGAACAGATAGCCGTTTATTCCATCTTTAATTACGGCATTGATCCCCTCCACATCGCTCCCCAGACAGCAGACGCCATTAAACATGGCCTCCAGCAAAGATAGCGGTGTCCCCTCATACCAGGAGGATATAACATAGAGGTCCGCTACGGCATACAGTTCCTTTACATCCTCGTTCCTCACCCATCCCATAAACATGATGCGACTGTTTGCTCCGTACTTTTCTTCCATCTCCCTGCGCATATCACCGTCCCCTGCCATAACCAGTCCCAGGTTAAGTTCTTCACAAAAGGCATCAGGCAGGGATTCAAATGCCTTCAAGAGTGTACATGGAGACTTCAACTGCTTGATACTCCCAACATAGAGTATCACTTTATCAAACGATATCCTGTATTTCTTTTTGATTTCTTCTTTTGTCAAATCTGTTTTTTCACACTTGACAAGAGGGGGCCAGTAATCGATCCTGCACCCGGAACGCTCCTGGTAATCTTCTATAATCTGGCTGGAAACAGCCGCGATACGAGACGCCCCTTTAAAGAGTCTTATCTGCTGCCGCGGGGATTTCCACACCCTGTCCTTTCCACCACTGTGGCAATGAACAGTGTAGTTGAAGCCAAACAGCTTACTGAATAATATTACTGGCCAGGCATTGTCGTCAAAGTTGGAGGTATGCGGAATCATTACTGTTTTCCACCTGCTCATCTGAATATGCCTGGAGAAAATACAGGAGACAAAAACAGAGAGCATGCTCAATCCCCAGCGTGTCAATCCAAAAATGCGGCTGCGGACACGGAAAACACGCTTGTTATCAACAAATGGAAGATATGTGGAGAGCATAATGATACCAGGATACTCATCGGTGAGGAGGTGTTTTGACAAATTATAATTGTAAACCTCCATACCGCCAGTCTGCTGCGGATATATCGACTTGAACAACAAGACTGTCTGGTCTCTCTTACTCATCCCTGCTCCCCCTTGATGATTTTTTTAATCAGCGACAATACGTTTACCCCTACAGGCCTCCTCCAGCCACGGACATCTACAACAGATAAATCTTTATAATTGTTGAACGTATGGCAGCCCGTGCTATATTTAGGATTGCTGCTCTCAATCCTTCTGATATCTTTGAAACAGAATACGCCACCCTCTCTTGCCACTTCCTGGACGATTACGGCTCGCCCATATCCGCTGTTACAATCCTGGGCCGGACGGTATATCTTTTCACCCACCTTAAACCAGTCTCCTGCATTGCGCGCCACATTGGAGGGGAGCTCGATATCCTGCTTCTTTACCCCGTAGGCATCATAAACTGTCAAGACATTACCGTTCTGCGTAGGTAGATGCGTTGCAAATATCAACTCTTCTCCAAACAAGTCTGTTACGACGGCATCGGTAAGCGGTTCCTGTGAAATACACTTTGCCATGCTTAAATGGCCAGTTTCTGCATCGTACTCATATCTGGACCATGAGCAGGATGAGCTGCTCTCCGGGCTTACAAACACTTTGCCCTCTTTACGTTCAATAAACGGAAAAGACAGATGTTGTTCAGGTAAATCAAGGATAATCTTATATGAGAGCAGGCTATAACTGTTCCTGTCAATCAAAAGCTTTGCTATTCTTCCACGCCTAATCTTGTAACAGAACTCTTCTACGAGCAACTGTATGGTTTGTCCGTCATAATCCAGGATAAACGGGTCTGAAAACCACCTGTCGCGCGGCATTCCTTTTACATAATGGATTTCGAACGGTTTCCCCTCTACCATGCTGTCGACACCCCCTTCGATAAATCCAAGAGTCCAACGATGCTCATATACAAAACGATTTATCCCCTCGCTAAGACTCATTTCCGGAGTATTTTGTGTACGTAATTACTTACCAGAGCTTTTTCCTCCCCATTTAAAAATAGAGCGTACAAAATTCCAGAAGTGGTGATAAGGCTTGATATGCAAATAATTATCAGTCTCCAGAAAGAATCTGTCATATAGACTGTCAGCAAATAAGGAATAATCGGCACCACAACAGACATGACCACACATGGCAACACCACTTTACTTACATATTCTTTGTAACTAAATGGGAACACCTTATGCATAACTAACAGACAGGCGACTTGACACAGTATTGAAAAAACAATGGTGAGCAAGAAGACAATCCATGCATCATACCCCTTTTTCAAAAACAACCAACATACAGGGATAAGGAGAATATTCACTAAAGCACTATATATCTGGTAGCTTTTAATTTCCCCTACTGCAGATACAATCTGAGTCACAGGAGCATTTAGCGTACATATGAGTGCATCTATAAGAACCAAAGTCGCAAAAATATTTGAGTACTGAGGTACCGCATTGCCTAGCCACAATTTCAGAAGATAATCCATCTCAAATATTACAGGCACCATAAGCATGAGCGTTATGGTGTAACATATCTTCGATTGAGCTTTGAACAAGTTGAACGCCCTGTTAGTATCACCCTCAGCATATGAAGAAACCATCTGAGGGCGGAAGGACATTGCTATGTTGGAAGAGAAGCCCATCACTGCTGTATTAATCTGATATGCTACACCACGTGCCGCATTGACGATAGTTCCAAAGAAAGCATTCAAGAGCAGGTTCACCCCCTGGCCTTTAAAGAGAAATGCGAAAGAGCCTACAAGTGTCCATCCAGAAAAGGACAACATACTCTTAAGCAAAAACTTGTCTACTCTCTTGGCAAGCCTCAAATAACTGAACTTGATTCTGACATAAACGAAATACAGCAGAAAACTGACAACATTTACCAGAAGTTGAATGACTGCATATGCGATCAGTTTATCAAACGGCAAATATGGAAGGCTGCAGACAAGCACAAGCTTCAACACTACATCGATAATGCTGACAACAGCATAATAGTCCATGCGTTCCTTGGAGATAATGGCTCCGCTGAACGGGACTTGCATTATCACCAGCAGCATTGATAAAACTGAACATTGAAACAGGATATTTGCAGCAAACAGTCGCCCTTCTGGAAGGACCATGACATTGTTCACATACCATAGGCCAAATGATTCCAAGAGGACAAATACCACGACTGCTAACACTGCGTGGACCCTGAACCCGACGGAGAAAACACTTGAGTAACCATCCTCACCATTCCGTCCTCCTTCAAAATTGTAAAACCGCTGAATACTCGCGGTAAATGTAGCATTGAGGAATGAGAATAGCGAAACAAACCCGGCTATAACATTGAAGGTACCATAGTCTGATGCGCCTAATACATTCAATACTACACGCGATGTGTATAGTCCAACAATCAGGACAAACACCATCCGTATGTAAAGGAAAAGCGTATTCCTGGCTATCTTGCTATTGTTGGATTTATTACTCTGCATTGGTATGACTATGACATATTGCTGCTATAGCGTCATTGAATTGCCTTGCAACTTCGTCGGGAGAAAAAATATGTCTTAATTTGTCTCTATCCGAGATAGTTTTTCCTATCAAACTGACCGCACATTGCATGGCATCGGAGATTTCTTTTGCATCATGGTGGCAATGGACAATTGAGTCCACCCCGCTCATGAGACACCTTACAGGAGAGCCCTCTTCGGATATCGTTATAATAGGCTTATCATAAGATATATAATTGCAAATCTTACTTGACAGGAACACGTCATCCCTGACATCTGCGTTTATGTCAAGAAGTATATCTGCCCTTTTGAAAAAAGAACTCAAATCAGAAGTATAATCAAAACACTCCAGCCGTCCGCTCTGGATTAGATCACCATAACCCGACAATAAAATAGGAATATAATGTCCAACGAAAACCAACTTGGAATTATTATACTTTTCTGTAAAGGTCTTAAATCCTTCAATGACAGATTCAATATTTCTTGGAGCATATATTTCACCCGTATAGAGAAACGTGATACACTCCTCTTGTCTCTCGATTTTTTCCGTCTCAATAACTTTCGCCAGAGAAGGGGTGAAAACAACATCTGCGAAACCCTTATAAGAGCCTAACACATCAAGTTCATATTTGAGCATGATTGGATTTGACATGAACAGGCCATCAGAATCTTTCAGCAGGTCTCGCAGCTGTTTTATCCGGCAATTCCTTGTCTTCTTGTCCCTATTCCATGATTCTGGAGCAGGTAGGGCATCAACAGAATAAACAAGCCAAGGCAAACCAGTATAATTGGAAATCTTCCGTCCTAATATAAGAGATGAATAGTTAGAAGCATAGACAAAAGTAATAACTGCATCATAATGCCCGTTTTTCACGAATACTTTAGCCCCTTTGAACGCTCTTCTTGACCAAGACAACTCTGTAGGCCTGTAACCAAGCAATTTATGAAGACGCCATTCGATTTGAGGATACTTATTTCTGTATTCGGGACATGGTAAACCGTTGACTATCGATTCTGCTTGATTATCCATATTTGGACATATCACATCGCATTCAGCAAACTTCTTCAAGGAGATAAGGATCCTCTTAAAAACAGTTCCCGCAGCCAGGTCGGCCAAATCCATGGCTATGATTAAGTACCTATTCCTCATGAGAGTATGTAAAATCGAATATCCTCTTTACCTCTTCGTAGCTGGCGATGGTGCCGATATCGAAGCGGCGTCCGCTCATCTGTCAGGCGTGAACGGGGGTTTGTTTGCAAAGCCACGCAATAAAACTGCCGGGGGCGTCTGTGGCGCAGCCGTCTTCTATACCGCGAGCCACGAGCGGTAGGTCGCAACGACGGTAGATATAGAAGGGCGGGCAGGCCCAGTTGCTGCGCGGCGCGGCAGGCTTCTCTTCCATGGAAAGAATGCGGTCGGAGGAATCTACCTCAACTATGCCCGATTTTAACAGGCGCGCCCCGTCCTCCTCATAATATCTCATTATGCAAGTGGTACCTTTGGCATCAAAATAATCTATGAAAGATTTGAGTCCGAATGAGAGGAGGTTGTCACCGGCCATTACCAGCAGGTCATCATCTATGCCACACTGCTCTATTGCAAACTGTATGTCCCGGACGGCGCCGAGGCGGGTTTCGTTGGATGATGTGCCGTCGTCTACTACGGTGATTGGGGTAGATTCCCGGTCAAGCCGGGAATGACGTGCGGATACCCATTTCTCAAAGATGGGTGTAAATTTGTGATTTGTGACCACAAAGTAACGCTCTATCCGGCCCGTAGCGTCCAGGTCCTCTATAAGCCAGTCAAGAATGGGCTTGCCGCCCACATCCAGCAGAGGTTTGGGGAAGTTTTCTGTTAACGGATAAAGGCGCGTGGCGTAGCCGGCGGCAAGGATAAGACACTTCATGGTTGAGATTGCCGGTCAAGCCGGCAATGACGTTTTATGGTTGTACTCCGTCTGTACTGTTGCAGATAAATACATCATATTTGCCGGTCATCTCCGGGAACGACTTTAAATATTCTGCTGTTACAGTGCGTTTTATTGACTCTTCAAAAGCAGGATCAATCAGGGCCATGCAGCACCCTTTGAAGCCGGCCCCGGAGAAGCGGCCGCCATAAATGCCCTCGGTACGGGTCATTATCTCATAGAGGCGGATCTGCTCCGGTGCCCCGGACTCCCAGTTGTGGATGCTGCTCCAGCCAGATTCAAAGCATAGCCTGCCATAGGTCTCGATATCACCACGGCGCCAGGCCTCTGCCCCCTGCTCTACCCTCTCAAACTCTGTGTACCAGTGCTCACAGCGACGGGCCCAGGGGGCGGGCAAACGGTCTTTATACTGCTGGTATACATCGCAGGGGACGTTGCGGGCCATGGCCTCGCCAAACTTGCCATACTCCATACCGGCAAAGGCCTGCAGTGCATAAACCCCCGCGCGAAGCTCATCTACGCGCATATTGAACTTTGAACCGGCAAGGTTATGTTCAAGTCCGGAGAAGAAGATTGCAATCTTATACGGCTTCATCTCCGCTCTCTGCGGAATCAACTCGTAGCTGCCGTCGCTGGTATCGAGGTAGAGCAGATGATTCTTCTTGCTCAGCACTACGCAGCTCTGGTCCAGCTTACCTACACTGACTCCCACATAATTGAGTTCTGCATCGTAGGCCGTATCAATCAGCTCATGGTTGGAGAGTTTGATGTCGTTTACCTTGCAAAGAGCCTGCAGGAAAGCAATGATGACAGCGGCAGAAGAGGACAAGCCGCCAATGGGCAGAGAACCGTCTATCACGCCGCAGATACCTGTCTGGAGGCGATACTTCTTGCCAAGAGCCCAGGTGGCACCGCGCAGATAATCTGCCCAGTCACCTGGCCTGGCCTGAGGCACCGTTGCGATGTGCCACTGTGCCCGCTTGGAAAACTGAAAAGAGGTTATCTCCACCACCCCGTTCTGTTTGGGTGCATAGGCGAAATATATCCCTTTATCGATAGCCAGACCGGTAATCTTGCCCAGATTGTGATCTGAGTGGGCACCGACAGGACAGATGCGGTAGGGGCAGAATGCCACCCCGGCCGCATCTCTTCCATATATTTGGCTGAACCTCTCTTCGCAGCGCATCTAATTATGCTCCTTTTGATTTACTGCCTGCCTTCTTTGATGACTTTTTGTCCGCATCGTCTTCTGCACCGTAGCCGTAGCTGTAAGCGCCATAGGAGCCATAGCGGCCATAGCCATAGGAATAGCCATACCTGTAGCCGTACCTGTAGCCATACTTATAGCCGTAGCGTCCGGTAGCTTCTGTGCCGTTGAGCAGCAGGGCCATATTGTTGTATTTCTTCTCTTTGTAGTAACGTTCTACCTCAGGGAGCATTATGCGTTCCATAAGACCCGCGCGGATAACGAACATCGTGATATCTGCATAAGGTGCGATGAGGTCGCTGTCGGTAATAAGCTCGACAGGAGGACAGTCTAGCATTACGTAATCATAATTCTCCTTCAATTCCTGGATAAGGGTGTTCAAACGGGTCTCACCCAGCAGCTCTGCGGGGTTCGGCGGCATCTTACCCACAGGAAGGACATCCACCGGACTGTCTCCAAGGCCTTGTACCAACAGGCTGCGCCAGTCGTTTGTCAATCCGCCCAGATAGCCCGATACTCCCTCTTCAGGTTGCCCCACAAGGGCGCTCAGAGAGCGCTTACGGAGGTCAAGGTCAACTATTATTGTCTTGCGCCCCCTTATTGCAAGTGCTGTTGCCAGGTTGGATGCTACAAAGGTCTTACCGGCACCTACATTGAACGATGTGACCATCATGACCTTTATACCCTTATCCTTCCCCCTCATAAACTCAAGGTTGGTGCGGACCACGCGGAATGCCTCGTTTATAATGTCTCGGCTATGGGGTTTCACCACAATCTTGCGGTCTTCCATCCTGTCGGATATCCTCTGCCTTGAGAAGTATTTGTGGGTAGTGGTCATAGCCGGCAGCTCACCCAGGAAAGGAGCAGAGATGTTCTCGATGTCCTTGCGACCGCGTACAGTGGTGTTCATAAGCTCCCGGACATAGAAGAATGCAAACGGAAGGGCAAGGCCAAGGACAAGGGCGACCAGATAAATCATCGCTTTTTTCGGCGATATCGGCTGGTTGGGGCCGTTGGGGGATGCCACCACGCGGGTGTTGTAAGCTGTGAAGGCCTGCGAAAGTTCGTTCTCTTCACGTTTCTGGAGCAAGAACAGATAAAGGGCCTCCTTCACCTTTTGCTGACGTTCATCGGAGAGGAGCTGACCTGCCTGGATGGGGATGTCACTCACGCGGGCCTCGCTGCTCTGGCGTGCTGCCTGCGACGATTGTATCTGAATCTCAAGGGATTTGATATAGTTGTCAAGTGAAGTGAGAATAGCGGTACGCATTAATGAGAGCTGCTTGTTGAGGTCTATTACCAGCAGGTTATCTTCACTTGAGTTCTCTACCAGGCGGTTGCGCTGCAGCATTGTTGAGTTGAACTCTGTAATCTGTGCGGAGGTGCTGTTGTCGTTCAAGCCGACGTTAGCCGGGAGAAGAGCCCCGGGCGACGCACCCCGGATGTCGTTCTGCAGGAAGCGGGCAATAGAGAGCTGGTTGCGGAGTTCCAACAGATGTTTGCTTGCCTCTGCGGATAGCTGCATGTCTATCTGAGCTACTGCACCGGCATCGGGGATACGGTGAGTGGAGCGGTAGTCGGTGATGGTTTTATCCACGCTTCCCAACTCCTGCTCGATGATGCGGAGACGGTCTGCGATAAACTGGTTGGTAGAGGTGGTAATCTGGTTCTTGTCCTTTATCCAGTTCTCGTTATATACGTTGATTACCATCTGCAGGACATCCTCTGCACGCTGGGTATTGACATCTCTGTATCCCAGGTCTATCACGGTTGTCTGCTTGCCGTTGAGGGCTGCTGTAAGTTTCCCTCTGCAGCCGCTTGCCGCCGCCTGATATGAGCTTCTGGAAACGATTATCGGTTTGTCAAACGTTACGTCACTATATTGGGAGCGGGTCACCACAACGGGGCCCACAGGGGTGCTTACCGTGTCGCCATAGGCCGCCTCAACGGGCTTGACCTCAACACCCTCCAGTATGTTGGCGGACGCAAAGCCGGATAACACGGCTTTTGAGTCATGCATAGTCAGCACCATCCTGGAGTTCTTGCTGGCATCGGTATCCAGAAATTGCACCTTTACAGGGAGCGAACTGCCGTAGAGAGTAATCATATATGTCGCCCCCTTCACCTGATAGTTCACATCAAGATTAAGGTTCTTTGCCACTTGCAGGGCCAAATCCGGCGACTGGAAATTTACAATCTCGTTGTTCACATTCACCTTTGTCATACCCAAGCCCATATCGGAAAACTGCTTGGAGAGATCGCCGGCAATAGAACCGCTCTTCTGGTCTTCCTTAATCAGTACAGATGCGCTACGGGTATAAACCGGCACTGTTGTAACAATGTAGTAGGTAGCTACCAGCATCGCCAGTGCAAGGGAGAGGAGGAACCACGGCCAGTGACCTATGATAAGACCCCACAGGTCCCGGGCAGCAAATACAGTTTCAACTTCTTTCTGGGAAGAATAACTTAAATTATTGTTATTGGTTTCCATAACTATTTAATAGCGGTTAAAATATTAAACACGAGCAGGGCTACAGAAGTGAGCAGAGACGTAAGTGAGATCCAGAATGATGTGCTGCGGACATTGTTGCCGTTCACTGTTGATTCCCGGATACGCTTGTCGTTTGGAGTCACATAGATTATGTCACCCTGCTCCATGTAGAAGGCGGGTGAAGAGTAGAGACTCTTGGCATCCATCAGGTTGAGCATGTAAGTGCGGTCTTTGGTTACTTCGTGGCGCACCAGCATGACGTTGTCGCGGCGGCCGTTTATGGTGAGGTCACCCGCGAGGCTGATTGCATCCAGCACGGTAAAGCGGTCGCGGTCAATTTTGTAACGGCCCGGTTTAGCGACCTCGCCTATAATGGAGAAGCCGAGGTTCATGAATTCTATAGTTACAACCGGATCCTTAATCTGGCGGCTGTCCAGCAACTCCTCTTTGATACGCTCTTCTGCCTCTTCGCGGGTGAGGCCGGCCACCAGGATCTTGCCAAGAACAGGGAAATCTATGCATCCGTCGGAATCCACGGTGTAGCCGGACAAACCGGTCTGGGAACTGGCTATGTTACTGTTACTTGTGAGCGACTGAGCGTCGCCGAGCCGCTTGGTGTAGTAAGGCAGGTTGAACATCGCCGCCACCTGAGGGTCGCGGCTGTTGACAATCACAGAAATCTTGTCAAAAGGTTGCAGACGTATGGTCTCCGCCTTTACTGACTTCAAGGATGTCTCTCCTGTGATGTCCTGGAAATAGGCAATCTCCTTGGGTGTGCCGCAGGAGGCAAGCAGGGCCAGAGCCCCTGCAAGAAAAATTAGTGTTTTACGTTTCATTTTGATGTTATGCTATTGTTTGATTTGATTCGTCAGACAGAAGCGGTTACAGATAGGCGCTCCTGAACTTTATATCGGGAACTTCTGAGAGCATCTCCATGCTGTGGATGTCACTGCCCATGTAGTTGTAATAATGCTTGTCCAGCAGCTCCAGTAGCTTCTTGTGGACGGTACGTCCGTAGCGGTCGGCCTGGGAAAAGAGGTTCATCTGGAATTTGATCCCCATCCCCTTCAGGCGGTCGTAATCGCGCATGCTCATATACACGTAGCGCTCCGGATGCGCCAGGATGGGGTTATATCCCCTTTCGCGAATCTCCTCGAGTGTGTCGTAGAGGTTCATTGGCGGGTTGTAGTAGGATGTCTCCACCAGCAGGCTGTCGCCTTTAGGGCCAATCGGGAGAAAATCATCAGCCGCAAGGCGCTCCTTAAAGAGGTTGTCCAGCATGTTCTCTGCTGCGAGGGAGAGTTTCAACGGGTTCCTCCTCACCGGTTTTGCAGCACCTTCTACATTGTCACCAGCTTTCTCATCTGCTGCAGCTACGCGGGCGGCATGATCCTCCGCGTAAGCGGCCTTCAACTCCTCAAACCGCTCTTTCAGGCCCTGAGTCTCATTGGGCATATCTTCCATGATGTGAGGCGTCAGCCATACGTGGTTCACCCCCCACTCTTCGTATTGGGTAAGGATTGCCAGCGACTCCTCCATGGTGCGGACGCCATCGTCCACTCCGGGGAGGATATGGCTGTGCCAGTCTGTAAATCCTTCAAATATCGCGGCGCCATGGAATACGTTGGCCTCCTCTTTGCGCTTCTTGAAAAAGAGAAATCCCATATCTTGTAACTTCTAGTCTATCACTTGTACCAAATCTGGTTTAACGTCTGCGGCAACGGCCAGCACCCCGTCCAGCATTATCACCAGCCTCTTGTTCCGTTTGCCCTTCACCTTCATGAACATTCCGCACACGCCGTCCAGCTCTCCGCCAAGGATACGCACCCTTGCACCCTGCCGGATATTCACCTCTTCCGGGCGGAGGTAGAGTGTGTCGGCGTCGGGGTTGGCGGTGACGCGGATAAAATCTTCCATCTGGCCGTCGGGCACCGTGAGGCACTCCGGACCGGTGCTCTTGTTCCAAATCACGAATTGCAAAAAATTGTTCATCTTTTTAAAATCAACAATCTGCCGGTGACTGGCGCGTAAAAAAACCATTTCCGGGATTACCGGTACCAGACGTTTGCTCTTTACGCCATGGAATTCGCGGACAACATAGCGTTTTGGTATGTAAAACTCCATTTCACCCTCTTCTGACAGCCGCTCCTCAGCCTTCTTTTCGCTCTTGTGCGCCCTCATCACGTACCAGCGCACCTCGTCCTGCCAGTTTTTTACTCCGGGAATGGTCATGTCTGAAAAAACTATCTTGTCAGGTAAGCACATAATCCTAGTTCATCCCAAATCGTGTTATGGGCTGGATTACAACTAGTTATGTCAACACCCCCTGGTTTAGGCGTATAAAACGAGGGTTCCATCATATTTAAACCTTCGAATTTACAAATAATTAGGCATTATTGGAAATAAAAAAAGACCAACTTTTCAACAATTGGTCTCTCGGATGCAGGCGATGCCGCGAAAGAAGTTACGGCTACGCCGTAGTTATGTAATCCCGGATGTTCTGGTAAACCCGCCGCATCAGGGTGTCGCGGGCCTCGTTGCTGGTCCATGCGATGTGCGGACTCAAGTTCAACCGCTCAGGATGGGTCATATGCAGGAAAGGGTGCCCGGCCGGAAGAGGTTCTGTCATGAATACATCCACCCCTGCACCGGCTATGACACCTTCGTCAAGGGCCTTGGCCAGATCATCTTCATTCACTATGCCGCCGCGCCCCACGTTGACCAGGATGGCGGTCTGTTTCATCTGCTTAAGCTGCTTAGTGCCAATCAGATTGCGCGTGCGTTCGCTAAGCGGGGCGTGTATCGACACAATATCGCTCACAGAGAGCAATCCGCTCAGCGGCAGCGAAGGATAATCTGTGCAGTGACCGGTTCCGGAGGTGGAGAAATATACCACCTTCATCCCAAAAGCAGAGGCCACCTGTGCAACCCTGCCTCCTATTTTGCCCATGCCGATAATGCCTATTGTGCGACCCGCGAGCTGCGGCCAGGTATGGCTCAGGTCGGTTGCGATACCGCTGCCGGTCCATGAGCCATCTTTCACAAAACCGTCCCAATACTGACCCGGCGTCAGAAGCCGGAAGATATGCATGAATGTTATCTGCGTGACGCTCTCTGTGGAGTACTCTGTGACGTTCTTCACGGCGATTCCCCTCCGGGCAGCATACTCAAGGTCGATGTTGTCCGTCCCCGTAGCGGCTACACAAATGAGCTTCAGGTCCGGCGCCGCATCCATCTCACTAGGGCCGATAAGCACTTTGCTTGTAATGACTATCTGCGCATCTTTAATCCGGACGGCAGCCTCCCCCCTGTTTGTACAGGAATACTTAACCAACTCGCCCAGCTTAGCAATCTCATTCAGCACACGGGACTCACCCACCGTGTCGGCATCAAGGATAACTATCTTCATGACTGGCGGTTAATGGCAGCTTTTAGAGTATTCTTCAACAGGGATACTATGGTCATCGGGCCCACGCCTCCCGGGACCGGAGTGATGTAGGAGGCCTTGGGGGCAACCTCGTCGAATGCTACGTCGCCTACCAGGTGATACCCCTTCTCTGACGAATCGGCAATGCGGGTAATACCCACATCCACAACCACTACGCCCTCTTTGACCATATCGCCCTTGAGGAATTCCGGCACGCCCAGCGCGGCGATTATGATGTCGGCTTCGCGGGTGTATTTTGCTATCTCTTTAGTGCGGCTGTGGCAGATGGTGACTGTACAGTCGCCCGCCTTTGCCTTCTGGCTCAGCAGGTTGGCGATGGGCCGGCCTACTATGTTGCTGCGGCCAAGGACCACGCAGTGCCTGCCGCTGGTCTCTATCCCGTACTCCTCCAGCAAAGTAACTATGCCAAAGGGGGTTGCAGAGATGAAGGAGGGCAAACCGAGCATCATCCGGCCGACGTTCTCCGGATGGAATCCGTCCACATCCTTGCGGGGGTCGATCGCTTCGATAACTCTGTTCTCGTTGATGTGTCTGGGGAGCGGCAGCTGCACTATGAAACCGTCCACGTCGGGGTCGGCGTTAAGGCGGGCCACCTCGTTCAGGAGCGCCTCCTCGGAAGTCGTTGCCGGCATCCGGACCACCTCCGACGTGAAGCCTGCAGCGGCGCACGCTTTCTCTTTATTTGCGACGTATGTCTTGCTTGCGCCGTCCTCTCCGACCAGTATTGCGGTGAGGTGCGGACGCTTGCCGCCTACTTGAACCATCGCTTCAACTTGCGCTGCTATCTGCGATTTTATGCGAGCCGAAGTGGCCTTGCCATCGAGTAAAATCATACCTATAACTATTTTGTTTTATCTTCTGCGTCGCAGCATATTAGCAACGTTACTTCCACCAGCAAATGTCTTCATCACCCTGCGGGTTCCCTCAAACTGTTTGAGCAGCCTGTTTACCTCAACAATGGTGGTTCCGCTACCCGCCGCGATGCGTTTACGGCGGCTGCCGTTTATCATATCTGGGTTCTCTCTTTCATACGGAGTCATGGAGAGGATGATGGCCTCGATTCCCTTGAAAGAGTCGTTGTCTATGTCCACGTCTCGCAAGGCCTTGTCCATACCGGGGAGCATCCCCGCCAGATCTTTGATGTTGCCCATCTTCTTGATCTGCTGTATCTGCCCGTAGAAGTCCCAGAGGGTGAACTGGTTCTTTGCCAGTTTCTTGTGCAGGGCACGCGCCTGCTCCTCATCAAACTGCTCCTGCGCCTTCTCTACCAGGGAGACAACGTCGCCCATGCCCAGGATACGGTCTGCGATGCGCTTGGGATAAAACACGTCCAGCGCCTCCATCTTCTCTCCGCTGCTGATGAACTTGATGGGTTTGTCCACCACGGTACGTATGGTGAGGGCGGCACCGCCGCGGGTGTCACCGTCCATCTTGGTGAGTACCACGCCGTCGTAGTTGAGGCGATCGTTGAAGGTTTTGGCGGTCTCCACTGCGT
Source organism: Bacteroidales bacterium (assembly GCA_017529425.1). Lineage (GTDB taxonomy): Bacteria > Bacteroidota > Bacteroidia > Bacteroidales > UBA932 > Equibacterium. The sequence goes on from JAFXNQ010000041.1 coordinate 99,876, forward strand.
CCTGGCCGGTCATTGCATCCACCACGAACAGGGTCTCGGTGGGCTTGACTGCCTGATGGAGCGCGGATATCTCGTTCATGAGTTCCTCATCCACAGCCAGGCGGCCGGCGGTATCTATCACTACCACGCTGAAACCTTCCCGGCGAGCTTTGGAGATGGCGTTTTGCGCTATCTGGATGGGGTCTTTGACGCCGTCTTCGCTATAGCATTCTACACCTATCTGGCCGCAGAGGGTCTTGAGCTGCTCGATAGCTGCGGGGCGGAAGGTATCGCACGCTGCAACCAGCGGTTTCATGCCGCGTTTGCTCTTCAAAAGGAGGGCGAGTTTGCCGCAGAAGGTGGTCTTACCGGAACCGTTGAGGCCGGCTACCATCACTATGCCTGGATTGCCCTTGACATTGATTTCGCTGTGCTCGCTGCCCATCAACTCCGCAAGTTCGTCGTGCACGATCTTGACCATCATCTGCTCTGGCTTCACGGCGATGAGGATATTCTGGCCGATGGCTTTCTGCTTCACTGTGTCGCAGAAGTTCTTGGCTATCTTGTAGCTGACATCGGCGTCCAGCAGGGCACGGCGCACCTCCTTCAGGGTTTCAGAGATATTTACCTCCGTTATTTTACCTTGACCCTTTATCAGTTTAAAGGAACGTTCTAACCTATCTGATAAATTTTCAAACATATATGGTTATTTCAATAATTCATCTGAGTAATAAGCTTTTGCAAATGGCCTGCGGTTGTAAGGCATGGCCATGACCTGGCCGTAGGCGCCTGCACTGTGGATGGCAAACAGGTCGCCGCGATGGGTTTCTGCCACCATTAGGCCCTCTCCCCAGCTGTCAGACGATTCGCACACCGGGCCGGCGACGTCGTAACGCTGCAACTGGCCGTCGCTGGTCAGGTTCTCAACATCGTGGTAGGCCTGATACAGCGCGGGGCGGATCAAATCGTTCATGCCGGCATCGAGTATCACAAACCTGCGGTCGATGCCCTGTTTTACATAAACGGCGCGGGAAATTAGGTCGCCGCACTGCGCCACCAGCGAGCGTCCGGGCTCAAAGTGAAGCTCCTGCCCCGGCTCGAGCGGCAGATTCTCGTGCACGGTGGCAAACCATGCGTCAAACTGCGGCATAGGGTTGGCAACCGGGTGCTGGTAATCCACGCCTAAGCCACCGCCCAGATTGATGCTCTTCACCGGGAATCCGGCCCTCTCAAAACGGTGCATGAGGTCCACAGTCCGCTTGCATGCAAGGGCGAATACGCTCATCTCTGTTATCTGCGAGCCGACGTGCACGTGCAGGCCGTGGAAGTCGATATTCTTCACTGCGGAGAGGGTCTCCACAACCGTGTCAAACGCCCGTATGCTGATGCCGAACTTGTTCTCTTCCAAGCCGGTAGAGATATACTTGTGGGTATGGGCATCGATGTCCGGATTGACGCGGATGGCGATGTTGGCACGGAGGCCCATCTCACCCGCAAGCTCATCTATCCTCTCTATTTCCGGTATGGATTTGCAATTGAAACAGCCTATGCCGGCCTTGAGCGCGAGGCGTATCTCGGCGTCGGTCTTGGCCACGCCTGCGAACACTATCTTGGCCGGATCGAAGCCCGAGGCCACCGCCAGTTCTATCTCGCCGCCGCTGACGCAGTCAACTCCGAAACCGTAGCTGCAAACGGTGTCCACAATACGCTGCTGGTCATTGGCCTTTATGGCGTAATGCACCTTGTAGCCGTATTTTCCAGCCTGGCCGCGACACTCCTCAAGGGTGGCGCGCAGCAACTCCATATCGTAATAATAGAACGGGGTCTCAATATCCTTGAAAGCCTCGAGGGCCTGTTTGCTTATCATCGTTTCGCAAGGTTAAACGGCGCGAAGATAAGAAACAGTTTTGAAAAAACACGATTGTGACGCTATCCGCGGAGATGATATTCTGTGCGGAGCTGCTCAAAGCGGTCGGAGGCGGTGCGCAGGGCGGCATCGTCGGCCATAATATCGTAAGATTCTATATCGTAGGGCTTATAAGAGTGCTCTATCTTGAAGTTTGCGAGTTCCGGGATCCCGAAGTGCTCCCCGATGCGGCGCACTGATGCCATGGTGCCGTTGATTTTGCCCACTATGGAATATCCGGCAATGTGCGGGGTGGCGATGTCGGCGGCGGCCAGCAATGCCGGATTTATGTCGGGCTCACCCTTCCAGACGTCTATGGCCAAGCCGGAGAGTTTTGGTCGGGCTGCCAGCAGGGCATCTTCATCCACAATGCCGCCACGGGAGGCGTTTATAAATATGGCGCCCGGCGTGATCTTTTCAAAAAAAGCGGCGCTGGCAAAATTGCGGTTTTCCTGCCAGAGCGGGATGTGGATGGTGACTATATCGCTCTGTTCCAACAGATAATCCAGAGGAACAAATTCCCGGTCGCTGGTGCCTAAAGCCTCCAGCGGCGGGTCATTTTCAAGCACCTTGAAGCCGCGCTCGCGACCCATATCGGCAACCCTGTGTCCGACCTCTCCCACCCCAATTACGCCGAGTGTGGCACCTGCGAGAGGGCGACGCTTACCAAACACATTGAGCGCCGCAAAGACATACTCCATCACCGCATCGGCATTGCAGCCGGGGGCATTGAAAGCCTTGATGCCGTGGGAGGCACACCACTCCCGGTCGATATGGTCATAACCGATGGTGGCGGTTGCAATCACCTCGACGGCCGACCTCTCCAGCAGGGCGGAGTTGCACTTTGTACGGGTCCGGATCACCAGCGCCGATGCGTCGCGCACCATTGCGGCGTCAATTGCGGCGCCGGGGGCATATTCCACCTTGAACCAGGGCTCAAACACACCTCTTATGTAGGGTACGGCGCTGTCTATGATTATCTTTTTCACTATCTGAATATCAATGATTTAACAAGTGTCTCTCCCAACTGTTCATTAATCCGGGCCCGGATATCTTCTTTGCTCATCTCAAGGTGCATACGAACCACAGAAGAACTCAGGCGGACGGTGAGCGTACCGTTTTCAAACTCTTTTGCAAGGGTAACATGGGCAATGGCATCGCCCACGGCGGCATCCCACGCATCGCATACGCGGGAGTACCGGAGCCCCTCTGCCAGAGGGGTGTTACCCAGGCATCGTTCCAGGGCATCCCCTATCGTTGAGAACTTTTTGCGCTCCATGTGTTATTGATTATCGCGGGTGAAGACTCCCCCTTTCACGCTGAACATGGCCGACTCCACATCCATCCCGGCAACAATCTCGCTCAGGCGGACCTTGTTGCAGTCGGTCACGAATATCTGCCCGAAATCTTCGCTGGCCACCGTCTTGAGCAGGAACTCCACCCGGCCGCTGTCCAGCTTGTCAAACACATCGTCCAGAAGCAGTATCGGCGCAAAGCCGTAGTGCCTGCGCATAATTACAAACTGCGCCAGCTTGATGGCCAGCACAAAGGTTTTCTGCTGCCCCTGGCTGCCACAGCTGCGTATGGGATTGCCGTTCATCCGGAAGGCTATCTCGTCCCTCTGCACGCCGCAGGAGGTGTAACGGAGCACGCGGTCGCGCTCAAGGTTTTTCTCCAGCAGACCATACAGTTCACCCCGCTCCAGGTCGGACTGGAACTGCAGCGAGATGCTCTCTTTGCCGTCACAGAGGCGGTTGTAGTATTCGCTTGCCAGCTCCTGTAACTGGTTGCAGAGCTCCCGCCGTTTGCCATAAATATATGTGGCAAACGGGTTCATCTTGAAGGTGATGGTCTCCAGCAGGGAGGCGTCGCAGTTATCATCCTTAAGCAAACGGTTACGGTACAGCAGCAGCTTGTTGTAATTCTGCAGGGCGCGCAGGTACTCCCGGTCGGTCTGGGAGAGCATCATGTTCATAAAGCGGCGGCGGGCATCGGCACTCTCGTTTATCAGCGAGGTGTCGGAGGGCGATATCATCACAATGGGGAACTTGCCGATATGGTCGCTGAACTTGGAGTAGTTTTTCTTGTTGCAGCGGACCGTCTTGGTCTCGCCGTCCAACATCACCGCCACGGTGTCTATGGCCCCGTCTCCGTCATCATACTCCCCGCTCAGCACCATGGTCCGCTCTCCGGTGGTGCGGGTGAACTGCTCGCTGCCGGAAAAGTAGCTCTTGGTCATGGAGAGGTAGAAGACGGCGTCCAGCAGATTAGTCTTGCCCTCGCCGTTGTCACCGCTGATACAGTTGAGCGCCGGCGAGAATTCTATGTGGGCCTCGCCTATGTTTTTGAAGTGCTGGATGTTGATTTTCTTCAGGTACATAGCTATGGCAAAAGTACAAAATATTATTGTGGTTTCGCATTTTTATTATATTTTTGCACGCTTACTGCGAACGATAATTAATTAAATCAAATACTAATGGCAACTAAAAAAGTCAACAATCAAACCGAGAACAACCAGGCCGTTGGCGAGGCTGTGAGCGGTGTTGAATTGTTTCTTAAGAAGAACGGCAATCTGCTGACAACTATCCTGCTTGTTATCCTTATCGCAGCCTGCGCAATTGTGGCTGTAAACCGCTGGGTCATCAAGCCCGCTAAGCAGGAGGCAATGGCAGCCGCAGCCGGTGCAGAGCGTTATTTCCAGATGGGTCAGTTTGAGCAGGCCCTCAGCGGCGACGGTAACGTGCTGGGTTTTGCAGACGTTATAGAGCAGTACGGCCGCAAGGCCGGCGAGGGTGTTTATTTTGAAGCAGGCGTATGCCAGCTGCAGCTCAAGAACTATGATGAGGCCCTCAACTATCTCAAGAAGTACAATGGCAAGGACGACATCCTCAAGGCCCGCGCACTCGCATGCATGGGTGATGCTTATGTAGGCCTGGGCAACAACGAGGCAGCTCTGGCGCAGTACAAGGCAGCCGTCAATGCCGGCAGCACCGCTTTCACCCCGGCATATCTGCTCAAGGCAGGCATCGCTGCCGAGGATCTTGGCCGCAAGAGCGACGCTCTCGGGTTCTACGAGGATATCAAGGTTAAATATCCCGCCTCTGCCGAGGCTGCAGAAATTGATAAGTATATCACCCGTCTCAACGCAGCTGAATAATTATGGGAAGAGCTTTTGAATTCCGCAAAGAGCGCAAGTTCAAGCGCTGGGGCCATATGGCCAAGACCTTTACCAAAATTGGAAAGGAGATTACCATTGCTGTAAAACAGGGCGGCCCCGATGTTACCGGCAACCCGCGCCTGCGTGCGCTGCTTCAGGAGGCCCGCAGCGAGAATATGCCCAAGGAGAACGTGGAACGCGCCATCAAGCGTGCCACCGACAAGGACCAGGGCGATTACAAGGAGGTTCTCTACGAAGGATACGGCCCTCACGGCATCGCCATCCTGATTGAGACCGCTACCGACAACACCAACCGTACCGTTGCCAACATCCGCAGCTACTTTAACAAGTTTGGCGGCAACCTGGGCACCAGCGGCAGCGTGGAGTTTATGTTTGACCGCAAGAGCGTCTTCACCGTTAAGGACCGCGACGACATCGATCTCGAGATGCTGGAGCTGGAACTTATCGACTACGGCGCAGAGGAGGTTTTCCGCGAGGGCGGAGAAGATGACGAGGACGACCCCAAGGTTATCATGATATACGGCGAATTCACCGCCATGAACCAGATTCAGCAGTATCTGGAGAGCAACGGCTACGAGATTATGTCGGCCAAGTTTGACCGCTTCCCCAACACCGATCTCAAGCAGCTTTCTGCTGAAGACCAAGCCTCTGTAGAGAAGCTCCTGGAGAAGATTGAGGAGGACGAGGACGTTCAGAACGTATATCACAACATGCAGCAGTAACACTTAACCAAAACAAATACTATTCAAACTTGCGTCGGTTCATAAGTTGTTGAACCGGCGCTTGTTTTTTGTTATTATTTATAAGTATTAATCACTATATTTGGACCGTTTTTTCGCAAACTGAATATAATCGCAAAACAAATAACATAAACACAGCTATGGAACTTAAACAAATCGAACACATCGGCATAGCTACTCCCTCCCTGGAGGAGGCTATCCCGTATTATGAGAACGTACTTGGCCTTAAATGCTACAACATCGAGGTTGTAGAGGACCAGAAAGTCAAAACCGCATTCTTCATGATTGGCGAGGTTAAGCTGGAGCTTCTGGAGCCCACCTGCGAGGAGAGCACCATCGCCAAGTTCATAGAGAAGAACGGCGGCCGCGGCGGCGTGCATCACATCGCTTTCAAGACTGCCGATGTAGCAGCCTGCCTGGCAGATGCAACCGAGAAGGGCGTACGCCTGATTGACGCTGCTCCCCGCAAGGGTGCAGAGGGGCTCAACATCGCCTTCCTGCATCCCAAGTCCACTATGGGCGTCCTCACAGAGATTTGTGAAAATCCCAAAGAGAAATAGTTAAACATTTTTAAAATCAGAAATAATGAGTCAGCAACTCGAAAAGGTTAAAACTCTTATTGAGCTTCGCGAGAAGGCGCGCATCGGCGGCGGACAGGCCCGCATCGATGCCCAGCACGAAAAGGGTAAATACACCGCCCGCGAGCGTATTGCAATGCTGCTCGACGAGGGTAGCTTTGAAGAATTTGATATGTTTATGCTGCACCGCTGCACCAACTTCGGGATGGAGAAGAAACAGTTCCTGGGCGACGGTGTGGTTACCGGTTACGGTACCATCTGCGGCCGTCTGGTGTACATCTTTGCACAGGACTTCACCGTGAACGCAGGTTCTCTCTCCGAGACCCTCGCGCAGAAGATCTGCAAGGTTATGGACCAGGCAGTCAAGGTAGGCGCACCGGTCATCGGCCTCAACGACTCGGGCGGCGCCCGCATCCAGGAGGGTGTGAACGCGCTGGCCGGTTATGCCGAGATTTTTGAGCGCAATATCCTCTCCAGCGGCGTGGTTCCCCAGATTTCCGCTATCCTTGGTCCGTGCGCAGGCGGTGCGGTTTATTCCCCCGCCCTCACCGACTTTACCATCATGCGCAAGAACGCCAGCTATATGTTCCTCACCGGCCCCGCAGTTGTGGAGCAGGTTCTGGGTGAAAAGGTAACCCAGGAGCAGCTTGGCGGTGCCAGCGTACACGCTTCCAAGAGCGGTGTGGCACACTTTGCATGCGATACAGAAGAGGATGTGATTGCCACTATCAAGGAGCTCATCAGCTATATCCCCCAGAACAACCGCGAGGAGGCTCCGATTGTTGCCACCAACGACCCGATTGACCGCAAGGATGACCGCCTGAACGAGATTATCCCCGACAGTCCCAACGAACCGTACGATATGTATGAGGTAATCAACGCAATTGTGGACGACGGCAAGTTCTTTGAGATTCACCGCGAGTATGCCCGCAATATCATCGTCGGCTTTGCCCATATGGGCGGTATGTCGGTAGGTATCGTCGCCAACCAGCCCAAGAACCTGGCCGGCGTGCTGGACATCAACTCCAGCCGCAAGGGCGCCCGTTTCGTGCGCTTCTGCGACGCGTTCAACATCCCCATCGTTACCCTGGTGGATGTGCCCGGCTTCCTTCCCGGCACACAGCAGGAGTTCGGCGGCGTGATTCTGCACGGAGCCAAGCTGCTCTACGCCTTTGGCGAGGCTACTGTTCCCAAAGTTACCGTTACCCTGCGCAAGAGCTACGGCGGCAGCCACATCGTGATGAGCTGCAAGCAGCTGCGCGGCGACATGAACTACGCATGGCCCACAGCCAACATCGCTGTGATGGGTGCAGACGGTGCAGTGGCAGTGCTCTACTCCAAGGATATCAAGGCTGCCGCTACCCCTGAGGAGGCTGCCGCCATCAAGGAGGCCAAGAAGAAAGAGTACGACGACCTCTTCTGCAACCCTTACAAGGCTGCCAGCTACGGTTATATCGACGATGTCATCGAGCCTCGCAACACCCGTTTCCGCGTGATCCGCGCGCTGCATCAGCTGCGTGACAAGAACCTGACTCTCCCCGAGAAGAAGCACGGTAATATTCCACTCTAAAAACTTTCTGTCATGACAATGTTATTTGCAGTAAACTGGAACGACGTGTGGGCTATGACCGGCATGGGCATCGGTATCGTGTTTGTGATACTGATCCTGCTGGTGCTGGTGCTTCAGGTCTTCACGCTGGTTGCTGTGCGCAAAGGCGGTGAGGGCAAACCGGCCGCCCAGGCTTCCGATTCGCCCAAGGCTGCGGAGGCTCCCGCCAAGGAGCCGTTCCACGGCGAGGACGAGGAGATTGCAGCAGCCGTTGCCGCATCCCTGTACCTCTTCAGCGAAGAGGCCCACGACGTTGAGAGCGGTGTTATTACCATCGTACATAACGACCACTCTACTTGGCATCATTTCAAATAGAATTTCGTTTCATCATAATTTTTTAAAATGAAAAACTTCAATTTCAAGATAAACGGTAATGAATACCAGACTTCAGTAGAGCAGTCGGGCGATCTGTTGCAGGTTACCGTTAACGGAAAGGCTTACACTGCCAAACTCATTCAGGAAGAGGGCGCTGCACCCAAGGTTGCTGCCGTTAAGCCGGCTGCCGCACCTGCGGCTGCTGCTCCCGCAGCTCCGGCTGCCGCTGCCGCTCCTGCCGGAGCCGGCAAGGCTGTGGAGTCCCCCCTGCCCGGCGTTGTGGTCAGCATCGCAGTTTCTGCCGGCCAGGCTGTTAAGGCCGGTGACACCCTCCTCACCCTGGAGGCCATGAAGATGGAGAACGCCATCCAGGCAGATGCCGACGGCACTGTCACCAAGGTTCTGGTCACTGTCGGCCAGTCGGTACAGAGCGGCGATCCCCTGCTGGAAATCGCATAACTTTTCAATCCTTTTACGATGAACTCTTCAAAAAAGATATATAGAGTTTTATTGTTCTTTGTGGCATTGTTCGTGGCTATGCCGGTCCTGGCACAGGATTTCAACTTTGGTGAGACCCTGCGCAATTTTGGCGAAGAGACCGGCTTTGCACAGATGTTCGCAACTGAAGGGGGATGGAAGACGCTGATTATGCTGGTCATCTCCTGCGTGTTGCTCTATCTGGCCATAGTCAAGAAGTATGAGCCGCTGCTGCTTCTGCCTATCGCGTTCGGTATGCTGCTCACCAACTTCCCGGGTGCGAACCTGTTCCACACAGAGCTCTGGAACGACGAGTTCCTGAACGCAGCAAGTCCATACTACCATAACTACCGCCACATATTGGCCGACGGCGGACTTCTGGACATCCTCTACATCGGTGTCAAGCTGGGCGTCTATCCCTGCCTCATTTTCCTGGGCGTTGGTGCGATGACCGACTTCGGTCCGCTGATTGCCAATCCCAAGAGCCTGCTGTTGGGCGCTGCCGCCCAGCTGGGTATCTTTGCCACCTTTATCGTGGCTCACCTGATGGGCTTTACCTCCGCTGAGGCTGCATCTATCGGTATTATTGGCGGTGCGGACGGCCCTACGGCAATCTTCCTCACCTCCAAGCTGGCTCCGCAGTTGCTCGGCCCTATTGCCGTGGCTGCCTACAGCTACATGGCGCTGGTGCCCATTATTCAGCCGCCTATCATGCGCGCGCTTACCACCAAGAAAGAGCGTGAGATCCAGATGAAACAGCTACGCAACGTCTCCAAGCGGGAGAAGATCCTCTTCCCGATTGTGGTCACCATTATCATCGCGCTGCTGCTCCCCTCTGCAGCTCCGCTGATCGGCTGCCTTATGCTCGGCAACCTGTTCCGCGAGAGCGGCGTTGTGGAGCGTCTCAGCAAAGCTGTCCAGAACGAGCTCAACAATATCGTGGTCATCTTCCTGGGCGTTACCGTGGGCGCAACCGCTACTGCCGATACTTTCCTGCAGTGGCGCACCCTCGGCATCATGGCTGTCGGAATCGTGGCGTTCGGTATCGGTACCGGTGGCGGTGTGCTGCTGGCCAAGTTGATGAATGTCTTCAGCAAGGATAAGGTTAACCCGCTGATTGGTTCTGCAGGTGTGTCGGCCGTGCCTATGGCAGCCCGCGTCTCCCAGACCGAGGGTCTCAAGGCCAACCCCAAGAACTATCTGCTGATGCACGCCATGGGTCCGAATGTGGCCGGCGTTATCGGCAGCGCAGTCGCAGCAGGTATCCTGCTGAGTATGCTGGGTTAGTTCCCGCCTTTGTTAGTGAAAAAGAGTGGCTTCCGTTTGGAGGCCACTCTTTTTGTGTTTCATTCTGCCGGGCAGAAACCTTCGCTCTAAGTTTGGGCCTCCTCCTTAGAGCTTCGGCTTTTTCTGACCGGCGGACGGAGCAGCGACATAGGTTGTTACAATTCTATGCAAAGTATCCCGCCGTGGGGAGTGAGGTGGTCAAAGGGGCGGTTGAAATCGGCCAGGCCCATGTAGATGGAGGCGCTGAGCAACACGCCGCCGTGGGAGAATATGGCTACCCGCTGCCACCCTTTGCCGCGCAGCTCCTCCAGGAACTCCTTAACCCGGGCGTAAACCGCCATGAACGATTCTCCGCCGGTGGGCGAGGTGTTAATGAAGTCGTTGTAGTACTCATGCAGTCTATTATCGGTGATGTCGTCAAAGCGCTTCATCTCCCACTCGCCAAAGTTTATCTCCATCAGCCGCCGGTCGCGTTCGGCATCGGGATAGCCACAGAAATCGGCCAGCCGTATGCAGCGTGAGAGCGGGCTGGTGAACACATGGTCAAAGGGTTCGTACGCCTCCAGCGCCGCTTTGGTTACGGCTGCTTCGGCCTCGAAGGTCGGCTTCAAGGGGACGTCTGTCTGGCCGTAGCAGGTGCCGGGAGCGACATCCACCGGGGTGTGTCGTATCAGTATTACTTCCATTTTAACAAGCGATTATTGCTGTAAGCCAAAACGATAGCTCGCAGAGAATGAAGGTGGCGCCGCAGCAGTCGCCGGTGTAGCCGCCAATGCGGCGTTTGCACGCCCAGGCCATCAGCAGCATCACCACCACCGGCACGGCAAGCATGATGCCGATAGTTACCGCAGACAAGCTCAGGCCCAGTATCATTGGCGGCGAGCAGCAAAGAGCGCAAATCAGGATGATGGCGGGGATCAGCCCGAATAGCAGGCATAGCAGAAACTCGCCTGCGGTCATCCTGCTATAGACAGTTTTATTTTTTGCAGTCTCTTCGCTACGGGCGTAAGGCAGCAGGTTGATCAGTTGCGCAGCGCAGCATTTGCTCCAGGCATCACCGCAGAGCGCCAACACGCAGAGGGCAGCCGGGGTCATGCTGCCGGGCACCTGAATCATCAGCAAGTAGTAGATTATCAGGCCGATGACGCCGTAAGTGCCGATATGGGAGTCCTTCATTATGGCCAGCGTCCGTTCGCGGTTGCGGCCGCCGCCAAAGCCATCGATAAAATCAGCCAGGCCGTCTTCATGCAGGGCTCCGGTGAGCAGCAGGCGGGCCACAAGGGCCGCTATCCACGCCAGGGCCGGTGTGGTCACCTTCAGCATCAGCCAGAGGACCAGCGCCATCACGCCGCCGGTGAGCCAGCCCGTCAGGGGCCAGAGCGGCACCACCCGCTTGAAATCATCCGCCGGAATCTCCTTTATTTTCCAGAGCGGAAGGCGTGTAAAGAATGTCAGCGCTGCCAGGAGTTTCATTAGAAGCTGTTTAGAAATATTTCGTAATGTCGGCACCCTGGAATGTGTCCATCTGGTTTATCATATTCACCGCAGACTGCACTATCGGGTAGGCGCAAATCGCACCGGTTCCCTCGCCAAGGCGGAGGCCAAGGTTCAGCAACGGCTTTGCCTCCATCGCCTCTATCATCAGCTTGTGACCAGATTCATCACCACAGTGCCCAAAGATGGCATAATCTTTTACGGCAGGATATAACTGGCTGGCCGCCAGCATACAGCTGGTCATGATAAAACCGTCCACCATTATGATGATGCCCATTTCCGCCGCCTTTAGCATTGCTCCTACGGCCATCACCATCTCGAATCCGCCAAACCAGCGGATAATGTCTGCTGCACTACCACTGCCGGAGTAGTTCTCCATCGCACGCTTCAGCACGTCGCATTTGTGCCGGATGCCAGCGCTGTCCAGGCCGCTGCCGGCGCCGATGCATTTTTCAATCGGGATACCGGTGAAATACGACATCCATACCGACGACGGAGAGGTATTGCCGATGCCCATCTCACCGAAACTCAGCACGTTGCTGCCTTTCGCCGCGCACTGTTCCACCACCCGTGCTCCGCACTCCAGGCAGCGCTCCATCTCGGCCTCACTCATCGCCGCGCCGTAAAGGAAGTTGCTGGTGCCCCGGCGGATCTTGAAGTCGATAATACCGCGGTCCTTTGGAAGGTCATAGTCCACCCCGGCATCCACCACCTTCAGTTTGAAGCCGTGCTGACGGCAGAGGAAGTTCACCCCGCCGGTCCCCTGTGGATGAGTAAAATGGCACACCTGCTGCCATGTGACCTCGCGCGGGGCAACGCTCACCCCCTCCTCTGCGATGCCGTGGTCGCCGGCAAAAAGGATGTTCTGCGGATTGCGAAGTTCTGGGGTCAGCGTCTGCTGGATAAGCCCTATCTGCAGTGCGAGAGATTCCAGACGACCCAGCGAGCCTTTGGGCTTGGTGAGGTTGTCTATCTTGGCCTGCAGGGCAGCCCGCAGCGCCTGGTCGGGTTGTTTTATGTGGAACTGTATGTTCAAATCTTCACTGGTCATTTAATCTTCACGGCTCATTTGATTTTTACGGGAATGCCGCTCACCATCAGTATCACTTCATCGGCACGCTCTGCAACGTACTGGTTCACGCTCCCCTGCAGGTCGGTGAAGCGGCGCTGCAGTTCGTTGTCGCTGATGCCGCCAAGGCCTATCTCGTTGGTCACAAAGATGTATGTCGCATCGTGGGTGAGCAACTGGTCCATCCCCCGCTTCATCGCCGCCAGGCAGGTGTCGGGGTCACTGTTGCTGTCAAAGAAGTAGTTGGTGGCCCACAGGGTGAGGCAGTCCACCAGCACCACCCGCCCCGGGAGATTGAGGCGGCCGAGGTTCTTCTCCTCCTCTATGTTGGTCCACTGCGGCCCGCGGCGCGCCTTGTGCCGCTCCACGCGCAGAGCAAAGTCCTGGTCCCAGATGCGTGCCGTGGCCACATACACGGGGTTCGGCGCCATGGAAAGCGCCATCTTCTCGGCATAATCGCTCTTGCCGCTCCGGCATCCGCCGGTGATTAGTATTACTTTTTTCATGTTAACAAAGTTAGCAACAAACATAAATAAAGAGAAACTATTTGCAGTATTCAGGAAAAGATATACCTTTGCAATACCTTCATTGGGAATAATTAGTACCCATAAACAGACATCTAGCCTCTAAATGGATGTCTGTTTTGTTTAAAGCACAACCGAGGGGGAGCGCTGACATTGGAGATTGTTGTTCTTTCAAATACTAATTATTTATACAATGAAGAGAATAAGAATCAACAAACACCACGTTCGCATTACCATTAGAGTGGAGATTGCGAAGCATACCAAAGTTAAAGCGTACAAGCGCTTTAGAAATGGTAAATTCGAAAAGGTTCGGAGTTACTATCGCAGATATTAGAGGTGTCTTAAATAGATTAACTTGAACAGAAGCTGAAAGGCTTGCTACTTCTCTATCCCCTCGGTTTTTGTAGGATTCTGTAAAAAAAGAGTGACTTCCACGGAAGCCACTCTTTTTCATGATAGGATGAATGGGTTACCAGTGTTCTTTAGATAGGACCTCTCCCGTATCGGTAATGAGCAGTAAATGCAGCAAACCAGCCGAGGGAGGATACGCCGTTTCGCAGGCGGTGTGGCAGCGCTGCATTAGGGTGCTGGTGAACAGGGCGAGGTCGGATTCGGAGAGACTCTCCTGGAGTTCGCGGGCGAGGGTCATCCCGTCTATAGCGTCCTGTGCCGCCTGCGAGCAGCCGGCCTCGGTCGCCAGTCCCTTCAGAAACGCCTTGTTCATCACTACGTTCTTGCTGTGGGTATCCAGGTGTCCTTCTGCCAGTTTTACCGCCTTGCCCATCATTATACCCATAGTGACCTCCCTGATTCCGGCCTCAGCGGCAATCTTGAGGGTTTCGCCAATAAAGTTGCCGTAGTGGATGAAGGCCTGGGCCTGAGCGTCGGGGAAGCGCTGCTTGAGGTATGCCTCGCTCTTGGCTCCGGAATTGATTATCAGATGGGTTACGCCAACGGCTACCGCCACCTCAACCTCCAGCCGGAGAGCCTCCACAAAGGCTTCGTTAGAGAAGGGGCGCACCACACCTGAAGTGCCTATGATGGAGATTCCGTCCACCACTCCAAGTTTGGGGTTGAAGGTTCTCCGGGCCAGTTCCCGGCCGCCGGGAACGGAGATTGTCACATCCAATCCGCCGCTGTAAAGGGCGCCAAGTTCGCGGGTCATCATTTCGCGTGGGACGCGGTTGATTGCCGGGCCGCCGATTTCCAGCCCCAGACCGGGGAGCGTCACCCGCCCTACCCCTTCGCCCTGGAGGAAGCGGATGGCTCCAGCAGGACGAGGCTCGCTTTGTGCAGGGTCAGAACAGATGGCTGTCACAAAAGCCGGAGCGTTCTCTCCTGATGAATCAGAGTAAATCTGGGCATCCGCTCTGCCGGCATAGGCCACCGTTGCGACTACGCTGATACCGTTGGTAACGTCGGGATCGTCGCCAGCATCCTTTATCACAGTAGCCGTACCGGTGCGTCCGTCACTGAAGACGTCGGTCACGGGCAGCCGCAGCCGCTCGCCATTGGGGAAGGTTATTTCTACCTCATCGATAATATCCTCTTGACGGTCAGCATCACCCCCTCCTTTCGATACAGGAAGGGAAAGAATCGCAGAAGGCGCATCCAACGCATTATCCTCATATTTCCCATACCCCAGCAACGCCATCAGTGCAGCTTTGGCAGCAGCGGTGGCGCACGCTCCGGTGGTGAAGCCGCTTCGCAGCGCAAAGAAGCCGGGCGCCAGCCGTTCGACTGCCTTTCGAAGGCCAATCTCGCCGGTGACGGTTTCAAAGCTTACGGGGAGCGCAGGACGCTTCACAGCATACACGGGAATGCCCGCCTTGCGAGCCGCATCCACCTTGGCGCCGAATCCACCCGACTCGCCGCTCTCTTTGGTGAGTATGGCCTGCGGATGAATCTGTTCTATGAGGGAGGTTGCGTCGTACTCTTCGTAATAAACCAGATGTGACGGATCAAAACCCTGCTCCAGAGCCTTCTGCATCGACTCTTCGCGATGCAGAATACGGAAGTAACAAGTATGTTTTTTCCAGTATGGTTCAAGCTTTGAGATGGTCTGGACGCCCGTCAGAGCCAGCAAAGAATCGATTCCATCTGCCTCCAGCTGCGCCATGGCATCGTCATAGCTTTCGCACCAGATTACAGACGTGTCGCGCTCCGGATAGTTCCGCTCTACTCGCACCACCGGCAGATCCAGCGACTCCGCCACATCTGCCACCGTGCGATGGAGCTCCGAGGCAAAGGGGTGCGCCGCATCTATTATCAGCCGGATGCCGTGCGAGGCGCAGAAAGCGGTCATCGCCTCAAAATCCATCGCACCCGTTATGTGCTCGCCGTTGCGGCACTCAATTTGCTGCAACTCGCCGCGGGTGGAGTACCAATACGGCTTGCCGGCCGCGTCGCAAACCCGCACCGCCAGCCGACCCTCGGTGGTACCTCCAAAAATCAGGATACCGGGGGCTGCGCCTGCAGCTGATATATCCGGGTCAGAATCCATCAATTCCTGAATAAATGTTTGAATTCGTCGGCGTAGAGGCGGGAGAGCCCTTCGCGGTTGCCTATGGCGTCGCCCACTACCAGCAATGTGGTAAGGGTGAGGTTATTGTCGCGGACTAAGGCGGCCAGGTCCTTCAACTGCCCACGATATATCTTCTCTTCTTTCCAGGTAAGTTTGTAGCAGGCAGCAACGGGGGTCGCCGGGGGATATTCCTGCAGGAGCTCTGCCTGGACCTCCTCCGCAATGGCGGCGGAGAGATAGATGCACATTGTACTGCGGCTCTGGGCCAGTTTATGGAGCTGTTCGCGCTCCGGCATCGGGGTACGCCCCTCGCCGCGGGTCAAGATTATGGTCTGTACCTTCTCCGGGATTGTAAACTGCGAGCGAAGTACCGCTGCAGCTGCCTGGAAGGCCGATATGCCGGGGGTGATGTGATAGCTCATCCCGTAGCGGTCAAAGAAGGCCATCTGCTCCTGGATGGCGCCGTAGATGCAGGGGTCGCCGGTGTGCAGGCGTACCACCAGCAGGCCGCGGTCGTAGAACTCCTTCATCAGGGCAAACTGCTCTTCCAGGTTCATGGATGCGGAACTGCGCACGGTGCATCCCGGCTTTGCGTAGAACGTGAGTTCCACCGGGACAAGGCTGCCGGCGTAAAGAATCAAATCTGCGTTCTGAAGGAACCTCTTGCCACGGACAGAAACCAGTTCCGGGTCGCCGGGGCCGGCGCCGACTATCTCTATATGACCGCTGCGGACGCCTTTGAAATCGGCCGCCAGGGCAAAGGTAAAGTCGTTGCCCTCTGTGAGTTTGCATTTCTGTTTCTCTATCAGCAGCGGGCCACCTTGCGCAGCCACCAGCGACGCCGACTCCGCAACTCCGTAACAACCAGTCACCTCAAAAGCCTTATCTGAAGGATTGGGAACGGCTATCTGCTTCAGTTCTTCTGCAGGGTAAATATTTATGGCCGCGCCTTTGAAATGCTGTTGCAGGGCCTCCAGCAGCGGCTCATCTTTCTTGAGTTCTATAGTGGATATGTCGGCCAAAGAGCGGGCGGAAAGTCCTTTGGCCGCCAGCTGCTCTTCTATGAACTGCGGGATTCCAGCAGGGTCGCACTGCTTGCGGCAGCCAACGCCCAGATGCAGCACCCGCGGACGGAAAACAAGCACAGGAATCGTGCAGGATGGCAACAGCCGTGGTGTTACAGCTATCAGCAGCTCGAACTGCTCAAAATCGATATCCTCAACCTTGTAAAACACCTTCACGTGCCCGGGCAGTGAACTCTCCAGGTAGTCGGTACCAGCGTCGCGTACCTGCAACAGCAGCGCCGTGGGTTTCTTGGCCACGAAGGCGAAGATGGCCCGGTTCATCGCCGCCGGGGTCGCCTCCACAGCCCAGCCGAAACGTGCCGACAGGGTATCCAGCGCCCATAGTCCTTCGCCGTCACTCTGGGTTGTGACCACCGCCTGCGCTCCGATTATGCCGGCGATGCGACGCGCCAGATCGTTGGCACCGCCGATATGGCCCGACACCACCGGAATCACAAACTGGCCTCCGGA
Organism: Bacteroidales bacterium; assembly: GCA_017529425.1. Lineage (GTDB taxonomy): Bacteria > Bacteroidota > Bacteroidia > Bacteroidales > UBA932 > Equibacterium. Next base: position 117,091 of record JAFXNQ010000041.1, read on the forward strand.
GGGTATGCAAACCACCGCCGGGTCTTCATATTTGCTTTTCAGCAGAGGGGCGATGGCGCGTACGCAGATGCCCATGGCACCTATGAAAACCACGTTATCCAGTTGCGGCCAATTCTCCTTAAGGAGAGCGGAATATGAGCCCTCCCCTTTTGCGAAGAGCTCAAAACCCAGCTCGCCGCGCAACTGTTCTGCCATTGCGCGCGACGATTCACTGATATAGATTATTACCGATTTCATTCTGCGCGGAGTATTTCTATCGGGTTGAAACTGTCTATTGCCACGCGGCGGGAGATCATCACCCTCCGTCCCTGCGCCGCCACGGCCTCCTGAAACATATCGTAGCTCTCCGGGGTGACGGAGTTAAACACTATGACGCCGCCGGGGAGCAGCACCTCGCTCACGCGGGCCACTATCTCTTTGAGTTTGCCGCCGTGACCGCCGATGAACACTGCGTCGGGTGCGGGCAGCGTGGAGAGGTTGGCCGCCATAAAATCGCCCATGACCGGCGTGATGCCGGGGGCACCGAAGCGGCGGGCGTTGCGCACCAGGATGTCTTCACACTCCGGACGGATTTCAAAAGATGTAACCTTCAGGTGCGGGAACTGAAGCCGGGCCTCTATGGAGACGCTCCCGGTGCAAAAGCCTATGTCCCAGAACGATTTGCGGCGGGGCAAGTCCAGTTCACGGAGTGTCAGCAGCCGGATGGGGGCCTTGGTTATCATATTCACCCGGCCGTCCAGCAGGTCGAACTCGTTCTCAGGGATGCCGAATGGGCGTGGACGGGACTCCGTCTGCTCCATAATCATGCAGTTGGGGGTGGCGAATTCGGCGTCGGCAGCCTCTTTCACAGAGAAGCTCCGCACCCGCTCAGAGGCCTCGTTCCCCAGCTGTTCTCCCACCGTAATCCGGTAATTATCATAGCCGTATTCATACATCCGGGCAGCAATTGCGGCCGGCGTCTTCACCTTATCGGTAAGCACGCCGATAAGCCGCTCGCCCAGTATCAGCGCCTGGTCAAATGCATCCCACGGCCGTCCGGTGAGCGACACGCACCGCATATCGGCATAAGGCAGGAGCATTCTGTGCGCCAACATTTGAAGCGAATTTGCAGCGGGAAAAACCGCAATCTCTGCCTCGGGGAACTCACGCTTCAGAGTCACGCCAAAGCCGTAGAAAAGCGGGTCGCCAGAGGCAAACACCACTATATCGTCGTATTTCTTATACTCTTCAAAAACGGCTTCCAGTGGCACCGTGATATCTATCCAAACGGCATCGGCTGGCAGCAGCGATGCCACTATCTCGTGATGACGCTTGCCGCCGGAAAAGACACGACCGGCAGTTATCAAGTTCATAACCTGCGGCGGGAACCATACCTGCCGACTGTCGGACATCCCGATTACTGTGAATTTCTTACACATCGCGACCCGGTTTTAAAGATGCGGCATCGTCAAAAGTCAGGATTGCATTGCAAAGGGTTGCAGCCAAATTGCTGCCGCCTTTGCGACCTTCAACAATTATCTTGGGGATATCCTTGAAAGGCTTGACCATGTGTTTACTCTCGCGCACATGCACGAACCCCACCGGGGCTGCGATGATGCCTGCCGGGCGGGCCTTGCCCAGACGTATCAGCGAGCAGAGCTCCATCAGCGCCGTGGGGGCGTTGCCAAAGGCGAACAGGGCGTCGGGGTGCTCCTCTACCGCCAGCCGTATTCCCGCCTGGGTGCGGGTAATGCCCTCCGTGGCGGACATCTCCGCCACTCGGGGATCGCTCAGGTAGCATTTCACCTCAGCCCCAAGCCGCGCCAGGGCACCTTTGCGGACGCCTGCGGTGACCATAGTGACGTCGGTGATTATCGTCTTGATGCGGCCGCTCGCACACCCTTCGTAAAGGGTCTCCATGGCGTTATCGTCCACATGGAGGATGTTCTCCATGTCAAAATCGGCGGTGGTATGGATGGCATGCAGCAGCGCCCATTTGCGACCGAGGGGCATCTCAGGCTTGCGGAGCATCTTCTCTATGGTGCGGAAACTCTCGGTCATTATCTCCTGCCCTATCCGCCCGCTTCCGGCTGCATCTTCGCGGTAATATCCGCGCGGGGTGATGAATTTGCCGCCATCTACGTAAGATTGTGAGTTCCCGATGATTACCACGGTAAACATATCCACCTGCTCCGGGTCAAGAGCGGAAATTGTGGTGATGCTCATGCTCTGATCTTCCCGCCCGCCCTGGCGCACCAGGCCGACCGGAGTATCCGGGCTGCGGTGCTTGAGGAATATCTCCTGCAGTCGATACAACTGCCAGTAGCGGCCGTGGCTGCGGGGGTTATATACCGCGGTGACAAAGTCGCCTATGGCTGCGGCGGTGATGCGGGCCTCTATCTTCTCCCATGGGGTCATCAGATCAGAGAGAGATATCAGGCAGAGGTCGTGGCCGATGGGGGCGCCCAGCAGCGAGGCGGCCTTCTGGAAGGCGCTGATACCGGGCAGGACCTCGATTTCCATGTCACTGGCCCGTTCCTTTTTCATCTCCAGAATCAGCGGAGCCATGCCGTAGATGCCTGCATCTCCAGAGCTGATAATGCACACGGTTTTACCCTGTTCGGCCTGTTCAAAGGCCTGCATTGCGCGCTCCCGCTCCTTTTTCATTCCGGTGTCAATACACTCGGCGCCAGGCTTGAGGTAGGACTCAATGAACTGGAAATAATACTTGTAGCCAATCACTACATCTGCACGGCCAATGGCATCCAGCACTGCACCGGTGATGTCGCCGGCGCTCCCGGGCCCGATGCCCGCCACAATAATCTTTGGTTCGCTCATATCATGCGAATTTACTAATTTATCCTGACATTGCCCACCATCTTTCTCCCAATTGCCGCCGGGGCGGGGATCTCAGTACCCATCGGATTACTGGCTCAGGCGAAAGTCTCCGGCCTATCGGCCCCGGCAGGGGTCACCTCTCGCTGACTTTGTTCCATTCCAGGCGGAAGTCTTCGGCTTTCCGGCTAGGCTGGGATCTCAGTACCTACTGGATTCGTTCCGCAGAGATGAGTATCTCCGGGCTATCGCCGCAGCTGAGATCTCACCTCGCTGACTTTGTTCCAGTCCAGGCGGGAATCTCCGGCCTACTTTCTTGGTACCGTTCTTGATCTGGCGGTAGTCATAGAACCATTCGCCGTTCACCATTCCCGCTCTCCCGTACTGCGAACTCGCTGGCAGTGCAGTCCATAGCAATCTTGATATCCTTACCGGTCGCGTAGCCAGCCTTCTTGATAGCCTCGACAATAGTAAATTGGGAGCGTAACCACCTCGTCACCTACCCCCTGTTCCGACCCAGCAGGCGCAGCACCTCCTCCCTGCCAAACTCGAATGCCCGCGCAAGTTGAGCGGAGTCAGTTCGGTAACAGTTCGACACATATTTTAGCAATCGGGCCCGCTTATCCAGAGGCAATTCGTGAACCGGTTTCTGGAACCAGCGTCCGGAGATGTCGTTCACAGCGTTCAAGAAATCGGTATCACTGCGCCTGACCCGCGGAGCGTCAATCAAAGAACTCTGCATCTCGGCAGTATTTACGCCGCCAATCATCCTGAGAAAGTAAGACTGGTCATTCAGGAATGCCTTCTCGACATAATGCCAGTCACAGATGGTAGCCGGCTCAAGCTCCAGATGCTCGTTCAGCAGCCACGGGACATCACTCAGGTCATCATCGGTATGCATAACAGCGCGCTTCTCGCGGCGGGACAAGCCGGAAACCCGGTATGTCCCTTTGTTCTTGTCCGGGATTCCTCCGCAAAATATTCCCCGGAAACCGGTCCAACGATAAGTCTGGATGCTCTCCGCACCATTGTCCATCGCATTGCGGACGACATATGCTATTGCGTTGCGCAGATAGTAATCGGAATAAAGATAAATCGCACTCACGTCCACACCCTTCATCACGGACTGATCCGAGTATTTACGGGAGAAATACATCGGGTAGATACGCTTAACCTCGGCAGCAAACGCATTGGCGGCTCCCTGGTCCGTGGCAAGAATTACGCAATGGGCGTGATTGGACACAACGGCGTAAATCACAAGAATCACATTCCTGCGCCTTGCACATACGCAAATAATCTTTACGAACGTGTTGTAGTCGGCATCGTCCCGACAAAGGATCCTGGTCTCGTGCCCTTCCAGAGAAACGTGGAATGGAAAAACTTTGGCAATAGTGCCATCCGGCAGCTCCCGGTACGGATTTCTTTCAAATCTACTCTTCATATCAAACTGTTTTAATCCGTCCTTCAACAAAAAGACTACGCAAGTTATGAAAGTGATTCTGAACTGCAATATGTCTGGGGCTATTTTTACGCCATTCTTTACCAACATCAATTCCCAGGCACGCACGGGATTGGCCTGGTGGGTACGCACAGTATTGACCTGGTGGGTGCGCACAGTATTGGCCTGGTGGGTATCCCGGGATTCAAGGCTCTGGACAAAGATGGATTAGTGTCAAGTGGACGAGGTCCTATGAAAAGGCGGGTACCTTGTCCACCCACATTTTGTAATAGATTGGTTATCTGAGTCTTCCAAAAAGAAGGTGGACGAGATACCCCCACACCCGAGGGGACCTCGTCCACTTTGACTGTCTTTTTCGTCTAAAATGCGTAAATTAGCGGTATGAAAAGAATTTACACTCGAACGGGGGACAAAGGGACGACCGGCATCCACGGGGGTGAACGGGTGCCCAAGGATGACATCCGGATTGAGGCTAACGGCACTCTGGACGAGCTCAATTGCCATCTGGGGGTGGTCCGGAGCCTATTGTGGAGAAACCCGGTCCCGCCGGATATGACGGGAAGAACGTCCGATGCGTTGACGGGAAGAACGTCCGAAGCGTTGACGGAGAGCACGACTGATTCGTTGACGGGTAACGACGCTCATTTGGACTATCGGCACAACCGTGCGAACGAGGTTGATGCCCTTCTGCACGAGATTCAGGAGAACCTGATGGTGGTGATGAGCCAGGTTGCCACGCCGGCGGCGAAGCGGGAGGATAACCCCAACCCGCTCCCGGAGCACCTGGTGGAGGATTGCGAGGCGCAGATGGACGCCATAAGCGAGCGTATCGGTACGGGAGCCTATTTCCTGCTGCCGGGCGGAACTCCCGTCTCCAGCCAGTTGCAGCTTGCCCGGGCGGTGTGCCGGCGTGCGGAGCGTCTGCTCTGGACATTGAACCGTCACGACCCGGTACCGGAAGAGATTCTGAAATATATCAATCGCCTGAGTGACCTGCTGTTCGTGCTCGCCCGCGAGAATATGAACATGCAGGAGTGGCCCGAGGAGCGCTGGCGGGAGTTCACTTATAAGAATCACAAATAAGTTCCACGACGGGATTGGGTTCCGTGATTATACAATGAGCGTTAGAAAAAACACGCAAGCCGTTCTAACGTACCACCAAGAAAGTTGAGCTTGCGAAACTTGAGCAAACAATCAATGGAAGCCACACAATCGACTCAGGCGGTCAGCCCGCAATATTCACCCAAGGAGAAGGCTCTCCACCCAGTGATGTTTGCCGGCACTGGCAGCGACGTGGGCAAGAGCGTGCTTGCCACGGCCCTGTGCCGTATTCTGAAGCAGGACGGCTACTCTCCCGCCCCGTTCAAGGCACAGAACATGGCGCTTAACTCGTTTGCAACGCCGGATGGGCTGGAGATTGGCCGGGCGCAGGCGGTGCAGGCGCAGGCCGCCGGTCTGGAGCCTCACACCGATATGAATCCATTGCTGCTCAAGCCCCAAAGCGACCACACCTCGCAGGTGGTGCTGAACGGCAAACCCATCGGCAACCGCGACGCTTACGACTACTTCCGCAAGGAGGGTCTCGAGGAGCTGCGGCAGGCGGTGTTTGACGCCTATGACCGGCTTAGCGGGCGCTTCAACCCTATAGTTATGGAGGGGGCCGGTAGCCTGGCGGAGATAAACCTGCGCGACAGCGACCTGGTGAACGTCCCCATGGCACGTCATGCCGGGGCCGACATCATACTGGTGGGCGACATAGACCGCGGCGGGGTTTTCGCCAGTGTTTACGGCTCGCTGATGCTGCTCCCTCCGGAGGATTGCGCCCTGGTGAAAGGCATAATAATCAATAAGTTCCGAGGCGATTTGCGGTTGTTTGAGGATGGACGACGGATGCTGGAGGAGCTGTGCGGCATACCAGTGCTGGGAGTGGTGCCGGTATTCACCGACATCCACATAGAGGAGGAGGATTCGGTGGCGCTGGAGAGCAAGTCGACGGCCGCGGAAAGGGGCAAGATTAACGTGGCGGTGGTGCTGCTGCGTCACATCAGCAATTTCACCGACTTCGACGCCCTGGAACGCGACCCTCGCGTGCATCTTTTCTATACCAACAATACTGACGAGATTTCCAAGGCCGACATCATCATAATCCCGGGGAGCAAGAGTACCCTCGCCGACCTCTACGAATTAAGGCGCAACGGTGCGGCGCAGGCTATTCTGCGCGCCCGTCGGGAAGGGGCAACGGTGCTGGGCATCTGCGGCGGCTACCAGATGATGGGCCGGATGATCTGTGACCCTCACCATACGGAAGGAGAGATAGAGAGGATGCCTGGGCTGGGTCTGCTGCCGGTAGAAACCGAGATGCTGCCGGAGAAGGTCACCCGCCAGGTACGCTTTACAGCGGCCGGCGGCGGAGAACAGATGAATGGTTACGAAATTCACATGGGTGAGACCAAGCCCGCAGAGGGAACGACCGCCACTCCGTTGAACATCATAGAGGGCGGACAGAGCGACGGCTGCTATGTGGACGAAAAGTGCATGGGAACCTACATCCACGGCATCCTGGATAACCCGGCTTTTGTGGAGAGGCTGCTGGCGCCACACGCCGCAAAGGCTTCCGATGCCCCCACGGAGGATTACCACACCTTCCGCGAGCGTCAGTACGACCTGCTGGCCAGCCACTTCCGCCAACACGTAGATATGGACCTCCTTTATAAGATTCTTTCACGATGATTGTTGGGCACGGCGATGATTTATGGCGGTTAGGGCGGGCGATTGTGGCCAATTTCAGCTCGAATGTGTATGGCGGCGTGGACCTGACTGCGCTGAAAGAACACCTTGCAGCCAGCCTGGAGGTCATATCGCACTACCCTGAACCGGAGCCATATACACTGGAGAGGGCCCTCGCCGCATTGCACGGCATAGCACCCGAATGCATCTGCGTCACCAACGGCGCCACCGAGGCTATCTACCTGATTGCACAGGCGTGGCGAGAAAGCAGGTCATGCATTCTGCAGCCCACCTTCAGCGAATACGCCGACGCCTGCCGCCTCCACGGCCACTGCGTGAGATCCCTCGGATCCGCTCGGGGTGACAAGTGGGACCCTCAGTGTGTCAACGCAGCCCCTCACTGTGTCAACGGGGACACTCGATGTGTCATGGAGTACCCTCAGTGTGCCATGGAGGACACTCAGTGTATCATGAGAGGCCCTCGGGGTGACAACCGGGACACTCACTGTGTCAACGGGCGAGACCCTCGGGGTGACATGGGTGGCACTCTGAGTATCAAGGAATACCCGCGGGGTGACAACCGTGACCCTCAGGGTGACATGGGTGACCCCCAGGGTGTCATGGGAGATCAACAATGTGTCATGGGGAACGCCCTAGGTGACAATGGTGACCCTCAGGGTGTCAGCGGTGACCCTCGCTGTGCTAACGGGAACCTTCGGTATGTCAACGGAGACGCTCAATATGTCAAGGAATACCATCGGGGTGTCATGGGAGACCCTCGGGGTGACAACCAGGACCCTCAAGGTGACAATAATGTCATACCGACCGAGGCCGTAGGGCTGAGCGGAGGTATCTCTCTTTTCTGGCTCTGCAACCCTAATAACCCGGACGGCCGGGTGATACCAAAAGAGCAACTGCTGGCACAGATAGCAAACAACCCGGACACCATATTTGTAATAGACCAGTCGTACGGATTCTTCACGGAGGAACCGCTGCTGACGCCCGCGGAAGCCATAGCTGCCGGCAACGTGCTGCAGCTGCACTCTATGACAAAGCGCTACGCTATGCCGGGCCTGCGATTGGGATATATTACGGGCTCACAAGCACTTATAGACCGGATAAGGGAAGTCCGCATGCCCTGGAGCGTGAATGCCCTTGCCATAGAGGCTGGACTCTTTCTGGCGTCGCATCCCAGCACCGCCCCTATAGACAAACAGGCCCTGCTTAAAGAGGCGCAGCGCCTGCGCGACGAACTGAACGCCATCCCAGGCCTCAGCGTTGAACCCACCAAGGCCCACTTTATGCTCTGCCATCTGGACACCGGTACCGCAGCGAGCCTTAAACGTTATCTGGCAGAGAATCACGGCCTGCTTATCCGAGATGCCTCCAATTTTGAAGGTCTGGATGCCGGGCATTTCCGCATCGCCGCCCAGACCCGAGAAGAGAACGATATGTTGGTTAAAGCCATTAAAGATTATATACTAAGATGAGCCGCCTGATTGCAACCATAACCGGCTGGCTGCTGGATTTTTTATTTGGTGACCCCGCCTGGCTGCCCCACCCGGTTGTAGGCTTTGGCAAGCTGATTGCCGCCGGGGAAAAACGCCTTAACAGAGGCAAAAACCGCCACCTGAAAGGGGCGATGCTGGCAATAGTATTGATAGCCGCTACCGCAGCCACGATCTGGGGATTCCTCTACGGACTGACAATTCTTGGAGAGAAGACAGGTGCCGGAATATGGCTGCGTCGCTCAGCAGAGGCCATCCTCATCTTCTTCTGCCTGGCCGGGACCACACTCATTAAAGAGGTCCGCGAAGTATTCAAGTCAGTGGACCGCTCCATTGAAGAGGGGCGCACACAGGTCGCCCGCATCGTGGGCCGCGACACCGCCAATCTGTCGGAGCAGGAGATACGCACGGCCGCCCTGGAAACATTGGCGGAAAACCTGAACGA
>JAFXNQ010000042.1 GCA_017529425.1 Bacteroidales bacterium
CAAGATCCCTGCCGACAAGCGTGGTGCAATAGACAGCGCACTCCAGCAACTCAAGGATGCCCACAAGATTGCCAAGGACGAGTATGACGCAGGCCGCAGCGTACCGACCGACAAGATCGACGCAGCCAACCAGGCTCTCGAGGCAGCATGGCACGCTGCCAGCGAAGATATGGCTCGCGCAGCACAGGCCGGCCAGGCTGGCCCCGGCGCCGGCTTCAATCCGGGTGGCGCAGGCTTCAACCCCGGTGATGCAGGCTTCGGCGGTGGTGCTAACCCCGGTTCAGGTCCTCAGGGCGGCTCTTCAGACACCAACGGCACCGCCGAGGATGTCGACTTCGAAGAGGTCAAATAGTTTTTGTGGCTTTGCGAAGCAAAGACAAACATAACGATACAATACAAAGCGTGGCAACCAAATGGTTGCCATGCTTTGTATTTATGCCGGTCACCTGCTTTGCCCGACGGCTTCCATGTAGAAGGTTTTGCGCAGGTCCTGGGATATCCAGAAGCGCAGCAGGCGGGCGTCGGAGCTGATGTTATCGTCGAGGTTGCAGACAAACAGGTCGTTGATGTCGGCCAGATAGAGGCGGTTGTAGCGGATGTCCTGATATTTCTGCAAGCCGATGGTGTAGTTCATTATGCGCATCGCGTCAGCCTCGCCAAGGTCTTCTTTGCTGAAAACGTAGAGCCCCATCTTGTCATATTGCCCGTAGAAACCGTTGGCTGCCTTGGAGACTTTGCTGGCGATTATGCGCCGCATCGGTAGCGCCATCTTCCAGTATAACAACTCTTTGGATCCAATGTAGTGGCCTCCCCGCAAGCCGTAGCCGTATCCATATTCAAGAATCTGGTCTATCTCTTCGCCTTCGCGGCCCTTGGTGATGCCCGCCATGTCCTTGAGCAGTTCCTCCTCGGCGTGGCGGCTCTCCTCCATGGCACGGGTCACCTCAATGCCGATACTGCGGCCGTCGCGGCTCTGAAGGTCGGGCCGGTCGCGGTTCACCAGGCAGTCGAACTCACTGCCAAGCAGCGCGCACAGCGAAACCTGCGCGTAGCGCTCAAAGAAGCAGGTATCGTGTTTGACAAACGGGGCGTCCATTGTGAGGAACGGGCTATACCTCCAGGATCTGGCCCGCGGCGTTTTTGGTGTCGACCTTCTCGATAATCCGTTCCAGAATGCCATCTTCAGAGAAGATAAAGGTGCGGCGCAAAGTGCCCATGGTGGTCTTGCCGTACATCTTTTTCTCACCCCATGCGCCAAAGTCCTGCAGCATCTTGAGCGAGGTGTCTGCCAGCAGTCGGAAGGGGAGTTCGTATTTAGCGCGGAAGCCGGTGTGGCTCTTGGCGCTGTCCTTGCTCACGCCCACAACGTTGTAGCCTGCGGCGGTAAGTTCTGCATAATTGTCACGGAAACTGCAAGCCTCGGCTGTGCATCCGGAGGTGTTGTCCTTGGGATAGAAATAAATGATGGTCTTGCGGCCGTTGCCAATGAAATCATCGCTGCGGACCATGTTGCCGTCCTGGTCCATCACCTCGAACGAGGGCATTTTGTCACCAATCTTAAGCATATCTGTTGTAATTATTAGTTTTCTCTCCAGATGGGCATTGTCATACAGCGGGCGCCACCGCCGGCGCGCGGTAGTTCGGAGGCAGGGAACACCGCCACAAACTTCTCGTAATTATCCATAACGGTTTTGCCTGAGACAATGTCTTCTGCTTGCAGCACAGAAAAACCGGCCTTGTCAAGCGCATCTATGGTGCGGGCGTTGCGTCGGTAGCCAAGCACCTTGCCGTCGCCAAGTGAGAAAAAGTTTGCGCCGCTGTGCCACTGTTCGCGCAACTGACCCCATGGGTCGCTGCCTCCGCCAATGACGGGATCAATCTCCCATCCGAGCAGTTTAAGACCCTCCAGAAGATTGCGTACCTGACGGTATCTTACCTTGCCTCCCTCAATCGAAATCAGAGTGGTATCTTTTCCGGAAAACAGGCCGTCGCGCCGTAGCATCGGCTCAAACGACATGCAGTGATGCTTCCCCAGGAAGGTGAACACCATATCCAGGTGGATGAAAGAATCTGGCTTGCGGGGGAGCTCCTGCACCATGATGTGGAAGCTCTCCTTGTTGCGCGACAGGGTCTTTGCCAGATATTCTATCCCTTTGGCGTTGGTACGGATGCCCTCTCCAACCACAAGCAGGTTGTCGGAAGCTATGTGGATATCGCCACCTTCGGTGCGGGATTTGGAGTTCCAGCTCTCTGCATTGAGAGTCTCCACGCCAAAGAAGTTGCGGAAGATGGCGTCGTAGATGAGCGACTCGCGTTCGCGTACTTCAAAGCTCATGGAGTTTATCAGAACGCGGTCGAAAATGGTGGATGCGGCATCGCGTGTGAAAACCAGATTGTAGAGCGGCTCCAGCAGATAGCGGTTGTCCAGGTCACCCTCCCAAAGCGGGTTCTCATAACCCTCTATCAGGACTTTGGTGAGGTCGTGGCTGCTCATCGTCATAAGCTCTCTTGCAAGCCTGTAATTAATTTCCGCAGAAAGCTTTATGGGTCGAAGACCATAGTTGAACACACTCTCCCTTACCAGGTGCTCCCGTATCTGTGGGGTGTCCAGCAGGTTCTCCAGGATATCCTCCACATAATAGACCTTGGCCCAGCGCTCCAGCACTCCTGAAAAGAGACGGTACTCGGCATCGACATTCATCTTGTCGAGGATATCGTTGTACAGTGCGTGGGAACAGTTGAGTGGGGTCATACGCTCTGTTTCCACCCCGGGTCGGTGAAGTATTACCCCCCTGAGACGGCCCGTCTCGCTGCACACATTAACAGGGCAGGGGGTCAGTTTATCGTTTTTCTCCATTGCTAGTCTTGAAAAATCTCTGCAATCATGCATCGGGCACTGCCTCCGCCGACTGTCTCGATTATGGGTATCTCCGGCGCCAGGATGCGTGTGTATTTCTCAAGCGCCTCAATCTGAAGCCTGGTGAGTGACATCAGTGCAGACCGGCTCATCACCAGCAAATCTTCTCCCTTGTGGTTATGTAACTGAAGCATATTGCCCGCGAACTGGTTCATCTGTTCAATAGAGATGGTAATAGTCTCTTTCCCGCTCTTGCTGATGGTGTCAGAAAGCATGCTGCGCTGGGCGGCGTCATCTACTGCATCCAGGCAAACGACGGAGTATCCGCTGCCGATGTGCATCATGACGTTGGTATGGTAGATAGCTGTGCCGCCAAAATCTGAGGCGCTGAACATGACCGGAGTGTAGCCCATGGTGTCGGCCCATTGCTCAACAAGAGTGGCGTCGGTGCGGGGGGAGATGCAGGCATAGGCTATCAGGTTTTCGCGGTCCAGCACCAGCGAACCGGTCCCCTCCAGGAATTTGTTGACCGATTCGAATGCAGTGAGGTCCACGAGCCTGGTGAAATCGTATTTTTCAAGGGCAGCCCTTAATTTTTCCCGCTCAAGCCTGCGGTTGGGTGCGCACATGGGGTAGAGTACCAGCGTGTCACCGTGGGTAGAGAAGCAGTTGTTTGGAAAAATTGAATCAGGGGTGGAGGGCTTGGGGCTATCCTGCAGCACATCTACCGTTATTCCGTTGCTGCGGAGCATAGATGCGTAGCTGTCAAATTCCTCAACGGCCCTCTGCTCCACGTCCCCATCCAGCCTCTGCTGGAAAGCATTGCTCTCAGAGGTCTCTTCGTTGAAGGCGAAGGCCGCCGGCCTCACCATAAGTATGGTGTCTGTAGTCTGTCTAGTCATATTTACAAATATAACAATATCCGGCAGAAATAAGTATCTTTGAAAGCATGAAACTGAAGGATTACATAGAGTCTGAAATACTCCCACGCTACGAGAAATATGATTCTGCCCACCGTCTGGACCATATCGGGGCGGTGATTCAACGCAGTGCAGATTTGGCCCGCGGCTATGACGTCGATGCTGATATGGTTTATACGATTGCTGCGTATCATGACCTTGGCATCTGCGAGGGTCGCGAGACGCACCACCTGACTTCGGCCCGGATGATGCGGGAAGACAAGGCACTGAGGCAGTGGTTCAGTGAAGAACAGATAGAGACTATGGCGCAGGCGGTGGAGGACCACCGGGCGTCGGCCAAGAGTGCCCCGAGGAGCGTGTATGGGCGCATAGTGGCAGAAGCAGACCGGCAGATTGATGCCGACACAATCGTGCGCCGCACGATAGAATACGGTCTGGATAATTATCCTGAGTTGGACCGGCGGGGGCAGTTTAACCGCTTCAAAGAGCATATATCAGAGAAATATGCCCGCGGAGGATATCTCAAGATATGGATTCCGGGAGGGGAGAACGACCTCAAGCTCAAGGCTTTTCAAAGCGAGATAGAAAAGCCGGGGGCACTGGAGGCTATGTTTGACAAATGGTTTGACAAACTCAGATGTTTGTAGGCTCGGAGTAATCGATCCATTCCCGACTCTTGGAGTGCCTGAACCATAATCCGTACACCTCCGATACCCGCCCTGCGGTGATGAAGGCGTGGATATTGTCCTCTTTGATTCTCTCCATGAGTTTCGCAAACTCCTCGTTTGTGAGGATAGTCTGCAACTCGAACTTCTCTTCTTTTGAATAGCCGCCCTGCACCCTGTAAATCGTGCACCCGCGCTTAAGCTCGTGCACTATGTATTCCTGCAGCCTTTGATGGTCCTCCGCTATTATGCATACTCTCTTCTTGGCGTTAAGGCCGGCGGTGAAATGGTCCACCACAATGCCGTTGGTCCAGGTTCCGATGAAGCCCAGCAATATCAGATAGAGCGAGTTACCGGGGATAAAGAAGGCGGAGCAGCAGATTATGGCGCCAGCCACCGTTACGCTGGTGCCGATATCGATGTGCAGGTAACGGTTCACTATCTTGGCGATGATGTCCAGCCCGCCGGTGGAGGCGTTGATGTTGAACAGAATCGCCTGGGTGGCGCTCAAAATCAGCACGAACCCCAGCATGTAGAACCAGTAATCGGTACCGTTCGGGAAATTGAACAGGCTGGCCGGGTCTACCCCAAAGTGCTTGTCAATCCACTCCAGCAGGGCAAGCCAGGGGGAGAGAATGAGCGCGGTGTAAACTGTCTTTGCCCCGAACTCCTTGCCAATCAAAAAGTAAGCGAGTATGAGCAGAATCAGGTTTATGCTGAATGTCATTATGGATACCGGGATGCCGGTAAGGCGGTAAAGGACTATGGACAGACCAGAGATGGACCCTACCACCATGCCGCTGGGCTGCATGAAATAGTGCACCGCGATTGCCGCAAGCCCCATGGCCAGCGTCATTGTAATGAATTCTTTTATGAATTTGCGGGTTTTTACGGAGTCATTGCTCTTTTCTTGTTTCATGGCAAACGGTTGTTTCAATATTTTAACTAAATTAGCAATTTATAAGGCAACTTGCAATAATAACAGGATATGTCATCTTTTATCATAACCGGCGGTCAATCCCTTAAAGGGACTATAACCCCTCAGGGGGCAAAGAACGAGGCGCTGCAGATACTGTGCGCCACGCTTCTGACCGGGGAGGAGATTGTGGTGGACAACGTGCCCGACATTTTGGATGTCAACAACCTTATTGCCCTTTTGAGCGATATGGGGGCGCAGGTCAGCAGGCTGGGTGACCGCAAATGGTCTTTCAAGGCGGATCAGATCAATCTGGACTATTTTGAGAGTGACGACTTTGCCCGTCGCAACAGTTCACTGCGCGGGTCCATAATGCTGGTGGGACCCATGCTGGCCCGCTTTGGCAAGGCTATAGTAGCCAAGCCAGGTGGTGACAAGATAGGCCGCCGTCATATAGATACCCATATGGAGGGGTTGGTACGGCTCGGCGCTGAGTTCTTTTATGATACGGAAAAGTCCAAGTATGTGCTCAAGGCATCCACTCTCTCAGGCTGTGAAATGCTCCTCTCGGAGGCGTCCGTTACCGGTACCGCCAACATCGTTATGGCAGCCGCCCTGGCAAAGGGACGCACAGTGGTGTACAACGCCGCCTGCGAGCCTTATGTTCAGCAACTGTGCAAGATGTTGTGCGCTATGGGGGCCCGCATCAGCGGCATCGGCTCAAACCTTCTCACCATAGACGGCGTAGAGAGCCTGCACGGATGCGCCCACACCATACTCCCGGACATGATTGAGGTGGGCAGTTTCATAGGGATGGCGGCGATGACCCGCAGCGAAATCACCATCAAGAATGTATCGTACCGCAACCTCGGCATTATTCCCGACAGTTTCCGGCGCCTGGGAATCAATCTCCAGCAGAGGGGCGACGACATCTACGTCCCTGCACAGGATGAGTATCGGATAGAGTCATTTATAGACGGCTCCATAATGAAGATTGCCGATGCCCCCTGGCCCGGTCTCACCCCCGATTTGCTGAGCGTGCTGCTGGTGGTGGCAACCCAGTGCCACGGGAGTGTGCTGATTCATCAGAAGATGTTTGAGAGCCGGTTGTTCTTTGTGGACAAATTGATAGACATGGGGGCGCAGATTATCCTTTGCGACCCTCACCGTGCGGTGGTGATTGGCCATAATCACGAGCGCAACCTCAAGGGGCGGGTGATGACCTCGCCCGATATCCGCGCCGGCATCGCCCTGCTGATTGCTGCGCTGGGCGCAGAGGGTCAGAGCGTAATCCATAACATAGACCAGATTGACCGCGGCTACGAGCATATAGAGAAGCGTCTGGCGGCGCTTGGGGCAGATATCAGGCGTAAAGAGGAGCCGATGACGCATTAAAGAATGGTATATCACGACATTAAGATAAGCAATACCTTCTCCCTGGAGGCGGTGGCTGCCACCTACATAGAGTACGGCTCTGTGGAGGAGTTGCGTCGTGATCTGCCCGGGGCTGAAAAACCGTTTCTGCACGTCGGCGGCGGGAGCAACCTGCTCTTTGCCACCCCGAGGTTCGATGGGACTGTATTCCATAACTGTGACTGCAGCGTGGATGTAATTGCGGATGAGGAAGACAGTGTGCTGGTAAGGGCAGGCGGTGGGCTAAAATGGGACCGTTTTGTACAATGGTGCGTAGAACAGGGTTACTATGGCGCAGAGAATCTCTCGCTGATCCCCGGAGAGGTCGGGGCGGCAGCGGTCCAGAATATCGGTGCCTACGGGGCTGAGGTCAAGGATATAATAGAGAGGGTAGATGTATATGACATTATTGATGGCGTTGAGGTTAGCCTGGGACGCGGCGAGTGTAATTATGCTTACCGTTCCAGCCTGTTCAAGAGCGACGCCGGACGGCGGTATTTTGTGATAGCGGTGGTGTTTAGCCTGTCACGGCAGCGCCGGCTTAACCTCTCATACGGTGCCTTGAAGGATATCGATGGCCAGAAAGCCACTTTACAGGATGTCCGCGATGCCATAATCGCCATCAGGCGCGACAAACTGCCAGACCCTGAAGAGATTGGCAGCGCAGGGAGTTTCTTTATGAATCCGGTGGTGCCGGCAGAGCAATATGAAGCTCTCGCGGCGCAGTATCCCGATATGCCGCACTATCCGGCAGCGGATGGACTGGTGAAGCTCTCCGCAGGATGGATGATTGACCGGTGCGGGTTGAAGGGATTACAGCGTGGCCGTGCTGGCGTTTATGCAAAGCAGGCGCTGGTGCTTGTGAACCTCGGCGGCGCTAAGTCAGAAGAGATACTGGCGCTGGCTAAAGAGGTAATAGAGAAGGTAGAGAGTACTTTTGGAGTAACTTTACGCCCGGAAGTACAGATAATATATAGGATATGATGTGCTCTGGGAAAAACTTCACTACAGTGGCGCTTATATGCTATGAAAAAAGGGTAAGCTGAATATATCGCACCGCTACAACCTTCTACCCTTGCTGCCTTCCGGCCCTGGGGGAGTTCAAAGGGAGCTGGTCGTATATGACTTACCCGGCACAAAAGTAGATATTTTTTTATTGCTGACAAAATATGTTTGAGGGAAAGAAGATTGCCGTGGGATTGTCCGGAGGGGTGGATTCCAGTGTGGCGGCCCTGCTGCTCAAGCGGCAGGGGGCCGACGTGTTTGCCATCTTTATGCAGAACTGGAACGATTCCACCGGTACCCTCAATGGCGATTGCGAGTGGGAAGAGGAGTTATCGGTGGCCCGTATGGTGGCCCGTAAGATTGGTATTCCTTTCCATTTTGTGGATTTGAGCGGGGAGTACCGTAAGCGGGTGGTGGATTATATGTTTGGTGAATATGCCGCCGGCCGAACCCCGAACCCCGACGTCCTGTGCAACAGTGAGATCAAATTTGACGCCTTCCTCAAACACTCCCGTGAACTCGGTGCCGATATGGTGGCCACGGGGCATTACTGCCGCCGCGAGGAGACTGCCGATGACTCAGGCAATACCGTTTATCGCCTGTTGGCTGGGACAGACAGTAATAAAGACCAGAGCTATTTCCTATGCCAGCTGAATCAGGAGCAACTCAGCCGGGCGCTCTTCCCGATCGGGCACCTTACCAAACCCGAGGTGCGCGCCATTGCCCGCGAGGCAGAACTGCCCAGCGCAGAGAAGAAAGATTCGCAGGGGATATGCTTTGTGGGTAAGGTGGATTTACCGGTCTTTCTCCAGCAACAACTCAAGGCTCGCGAAGGAGATGCCGTGGAGATATTCCGTGACCATTATGGCAATCTTAAGAAGCCCGATACCCTGGAGGCTATGGCGGAGCCTTTAGTTTATCATAAGAGCGACGGCAAGGTGGTAGGGAGACACATCGGGGCGCAGTTCTACACTATAGGGCAGCGTCACGGGCTGAATATCGGAGGACACAAAGAACCACTGTTCGTGATTGCCAAGGATGCTGCTGAAAACATAATCTATCTTGGTGAGGGGCAGACTCATCCCGGCCTCTACCGCCAGGCTCTTGGAATTGATGCGGCAGATATCCATTGGATAAGGCCCGATGTGGCGATGAGCCCAGGCGAGGAGCGCGACTATCTGGTGCGTATCCGATACCGTCAGCCGTTGCAGCGGGGACGTCTGATATGCACTCCGGAAAAAATGTATATCCGTTTTGAGCAGCCTCAGCGCGGCGTCACCCCCGGTCAGTTTGCCGCCTGGTATACTACCGATGGTGAGTTGCTCGGCAGTGGAACAATTGCCAGATAGCAAAAGTGTGTGATATTAGTAACAAGGATTGTACTATGGTAGTAGATGTGCTGGTGATAGGTGCGGGGGCGGCCGGTTGTCTTGCCGCCATCAAGGCGGCTGAGGCAGGGGCCAGGGTGGCTTTGGTTGAGAAAAACGACAGGATAGGGCGCAAGCTGATGCTCACTGGCAAGGGGCGGTGTAATCTCACCAATGCCAAGCGATGGGCACAATTCTCTACACATCTGCATAACAAGCCATCCTTCTTTAAACCGGCCTTTTACGAATTGTCCAACGAGGCTACTATAGCTATGTTTGAGAAGCTTGGTGTGAAGCTGGTTCTCACCCGCGACGACAGGGTGTTCCCGGAGAGTATGCGCGCCTCTGACGTTGTTGACGCGCTGGATTGCCGGTTGCGCCAGCTTGGAGTGCAGATGATGATGGGATGCGACGTCAATAATGTTGCTGCAGAAGGGGATGGGTTTAAAATCAGTTATGTGGCCAAATCGGGTACCAGGTTCTCTTCTGCTAGTGTTCTGTCCAGGACGGTGATTGTTGCCACCGGAGGATTGTCATACCCTGCGACAGGCTCCACCGGAGACGGCTATGAGATTGCGAAGAGTTTTGGACATACTATCCAGAGGACCTTCCCCTCGCTCACCGCACTGACTCCTGCGGGCTATGACATCCGACTCAAGGATATCACACTTATAAACATCTCGGCATCGCTCTATGTGGGGCGGGATATGGTGGCGTTTGAGTTTGGCGATTTGCAGTTCACCGACGGCGGCATCGAGGGTCCTGTAGGGTTCAAGCTCTCCAGGAGGGCCGTCTGGGCAATGATTAACGGAGACAAGGTGAGTCTTTTAATAGACCTCAAGCCTGCGGTTCCGCTGGACTTGTTCAAAGAGCGTGTTGCCAGAGAGGCGGCTGCACTTGGTGTCAGCAAATACAATTTCGAGAGCAAGAAGGCCGACCTTCTCCGCAAGTTTATGCCTCAGCAACTGGTGGAGCCCTTTGCAGACAGCAACAGCCTCAATCTGGTCAATCTGGCCGCTACCATCAAGGAGTGGAAATTCAATATCGTGGATTATGTCGGTTATCGCAGGGCGGTGGTTACCGCCGGCGGGGTGAGTCTGGATGAGGTGGTGGCCCGCACGATGGCCAGTCGCAACCGTCCGGGGCTCTTCTTTGCAGGGGAGGTGCTGGATATTGATGGTGACACAGGAGGGTACAACCTGCAGTTCGCATTCTCTACCGGTGCCCTTGCGGCAAGGGGTGCGGTACAGTTTCTTGGCTTGTCTTAGAATATCTTGAAAGTGTTTTTCTCGCCGTCGCGGCACAGAGAAATGGTATCGCCGGGAGCTATTTCCGTGGCTGGACCAACCTCCAGGGCAACTATGTCGCCCAAGCGGATGGTGGAGCGCTGGGAGATTGCGGATATCGCCCTGTAGAAATCCTCTGACAGCGCGGCGGAAGAAACCGTGCAGGTTTCAGAGCCGTTTATCTCAAGGCTCAGGCGGCTGTCGGTTAACCCTATGGCAGGGAAGAAATCCATCCCCATTACAGATGTAAAGTCCAGAGAAGAGGCCATCGGTTCGCTCACTCCGGGGGTGGTGTCCTTAATGGTGCAGCCAAGGGCGTACTCGCCAAAATAGCGCTGGGCAAACCTCAAGGGGATGCATTTGCCCGCCTTTACAATTCTTGTATATACCACGGGAACCACCTCCGACCGCTGTACAAACTCGGGGCGGTAGTAGTCCAGGAAGATATGGTTGAGACTTGAGTCCGGCCTGTGGCACCAGGTCCCGTCCCGCTTAAAAACGATTATGTTCATTCTTGCTCTCGAGGGCTATCTTACTCAGCACCGCCTTGGTGTCCTGGGTAAAGTCACCGTTCTGCATCCAGCTGAGGTAGCTGGGCTCGTCGGCCAGCACTTTCGCCACGGGTTTCCCCTTGTGTTTGCCAAAATTGAACACGGGGATGTCTTTGTCGTTGAGGATAATCCGGCCAGCATAATCGAGCATCTTCTCGCGGCGGGTATACCTGGCCAGCTCTGCCACGTCATTTGTGAGGTCCCCATATCGGTCCAGCTGGGCCTCGAGCACCTCCAGGGTGGCCATAGTATCGGCTTCTGCAGAGTGGGCATCCTCCAGGTTCTTGTCGCAGTAAAACTTGTAAGCGGCAGAGAGTGTGCGGGGTTCGTGCTTGTAGAAAATCACCTGCACGTCAATAAGGTTGCGCTCGCGGAACTTGGGGTCAAGTCCTACCCGCATGAACTCCTCTGTAAGGAGGGGGATATCATAGTTTATGGAGTTGTAGCCGGCTATGTCGCACCCCTCCATCCACTTCAGTATTCCCTTTGATAGCTGGGCAAAAGTGGGCTCGTCCTTCACGTCCTCATCGCTGATGCCGTGTACGTCCTGCGCCTCTTTAGGGATGTGTATGGTAGGGTTTATGCGGCGGGTCTTCACCTCTCGGGTACCGTCGGGCATCAGTTTTACCATCGATATCTCCACGATGCGGTCGGTGGCAACATTAAGCCCCGTGCTTTCGATATCGAAGAAAAGCAGGGGGCGTTTGAGGTTCAGCTGCATGTTTGTGGCTGTATGTTATATCATTACTGGCATAAGCAGCGCGCTGAGGTCTTCTGAAGCGTTATTGCCGTCGGCAGATACAATCAGCGCGGGCCGGCAGTTGTCGGCCATCTCTATGCATACGTTTTCAAAAGAGAAATTGTTGAGGATGTCTGCAAGGAAGGGGGCTTTGAACCCAATTTCCAGCGATACGCCGTCGTATTCGCAGGAGAGGCGCTCGTACGCAGAGATAGAGTAGCCGGTATCCTCTGCAGATATCATCAGCTCGCCGCCCGCAATCTTGAGCAGCACGTGGCTGGTGGCCTGGTTGGAATAAACGGCCACGCGGCGTACTGCGCCAAGCAGCTCGGCGCGGTTGATGATCATCTTGTTGGGATTGTTCTTGGGGAGAATCGACTTGTATGCAGGGTAGTTGCCGTCAATAAGGCGGCATACCAGCAGGGTGTTGCCAAAAGAGAAGAAGGCGTTGCGCTTGTCAAAGCGGATAACAACGTCATCCTCTACCTTTGCGAGGATATTCTTGAGGATGGCTGCCGGCTTCTTGTGCAGGATAAAGGAACAAATCGCGGGGTTCTTGATGTCGCGCAGCCAGTAGCGTACCAGTTTGTGGGCATCCGACGCAACCATCGATATGGAATCTTCAGAGATGTCAAAGAAGATACCGTTCATAACCGGACGGAGCTCCTCCTCTGCGGTGGCGTAGATGGTGTCGCTGATACCGTTCATCAAGGCTTCTGCGCTGATGGATACGGTGTTGAAATCCTCTGCAATCACCGGAAGGGCGGGATAGTCCTCTGCCGGATGGAAGGGGATCTTGGAGGCACCGCTGGCCCATGTGATGATGAGCGAAGAGTTATGGTCGGTCGCAAATGTCAGCGGCTGGTCGGGCAAAGAGCGGAGTGAGTCGGTGAAAAGGCGGGCGGGAACTGTGATCTGCCCCTCTTCATATACCTTCTCTATGTTGATTTCGGTTTTGAGGGAGGTCTCTCCGTTTGAGGCTGTTACAAACAGTGTATTGCCTTTGAGGTCAAACAGATAGTTGTCGAGAATGGCCAGAGCGGGCTTGGTTGAGATAACCTTTGAAACCGAGTTGAGTCCAATCAGGAGCTGGGTGCTGGATGCTATGAATTTCATACGGAACAATTTATTTTTACAAATGTAGTAAAAAAACGCAAATAAATGCCAAGTGCGTTGAATTGCGAAACTTGTGCGAGTGGCATATAATTTGACGCATGATGGCCATAAAACATTTAAAAAGTTATGAAAAAGGCATTAAAGTGGATATGGGGTCTGATAGTGACGGCCCTGGTAGGCTATCTGGCTGTGGATAAGTATCAAAGCAAGCAGACAGAGGCGGAAAACGAAACTCAGCAGGAGGTAGAAAAGATACGTGAACAGCAGCGGCGCAATGCTGTCCAGCAGGCACCTCTGGCTATCGGCGGGCAGCAGTTATCGTTCTGCGATGCTGCCGAAATGGCAGTCCGTTCTGTGGTCTATGTCAAAGTAACCAAGAAAGCGGCGATGCAGGCACCTTCTTCTATCCTGGATTATCTGTTTGGCTTTGCCATTACCCCCAAGGATCAGGTGGGTATCGGAAGCGGCGTGATAATATCTGAAGACGGTTACATTGTGACCAACAACCACGTCGTCAACGGCGGCGACGAGTTTGAAGTAACCCTCTATGACAACACTGTTTACACGGCTTCTCTGGTGGGTGCCGATCCGGCCACGGACCTGGCCTTGATCAAGATAGACAAGCGCGACTGTGAGCCGCTGGAGATGGGCGATTCCGACACTCTGAGGCTGGGCGAATGGGTTCTGGCAATCGGCAGCCCGTATGACTTGCGTTCCACCATTACCGCCGGTATCGTAAGTGCCAAGGGACGTTCGTTCCCCAACTATGACGGCCAGTACCGGGTGGAGTCGTTTATTCAGACAGATGCCGCAGTCAACCCCGGAAACAGTGGTGGCGCGCTTGTGAACATTGCGGGCCAGCTTGTGGGGATCAACACCTCAATCATCTCTCTCACCGGTTCTTATACCGGTTATTCGTTCGCGGTTCCGGTGAACATCGTCCGTAAAGTCACCGACGACTTTATCAACTACGGCCAGGTGCAGAGGGCTGTACTGGGTATCTCCATGCGTGAAACAGAGGCCGGAGTGGTTGTGGAAGCTGTCAAGGAGGGGAGCGTCGCAGAGTCTGCCGGTATCCGCAAGGGGGATATCCTGCGTGAGATAAACTTTGTGAAGATTGCCGGTGCGGCAGACCTGCAGGTGCAGATGAACAAGTATCGTCCCGGAGAAAAAATAGTCCTCACGATAGAGCGGGAAGGTGCTGTTAAAGAAATGATTTTGAATCTTTAAAAAAGATATTATCTTTGTGACTCTTATACTCATTTTTAAATATAGATGAGACAGCTAAAGATTACAAAGTCAATTACCAATCGAGAGAGCGCGTCTCTCGATAAGTATTTGCAGGAAATCGGCAGAGAGGAACTTATCTCGGTAGAAGAGGAGGTGGAGCTGGCTCAGCGCATCAAGAAAGGGGACCAGGAGGCCCTCGAAAAGCTGACGCGCGCCAATCTCCGTTTCGTGGTTTCGGTTGCCAAACAGTATCAGAATCAGGGTTTGAGCCTTCCCGACCTCATCAATGAAGGTAATCTGGGCCTTATTAAGGCTGCAGAGAAATTTGATGAGACCAGGGGCTTCAAATTCATCTCGTATGCGGTTTGGTGGATCCGCCAGTCCATTTTGCAAGCTTTGGCAGAACAGTCAAGAATCGTGCGCCTTCCGTTGAACCAGGTGGGATCGCTGAACAAAATCAACAAGGCTCTGAGCAAGTTTGAGCAGGAACACGAGCGTATGCCGTCACCTGAAGAGTTGGCCGAGATGCTTGACGTACCGCGTGAAAAGATCAGTGATACCCTCAGGGTGTCGGGCCGCCACGTCTCTGTGGATGCGCCGTTTGTTGAGGGTGAGGACAACAGCCTTCTGGATGTGCTCCCCAACAACGACTCTCCAAACGCTGACTACGGCCTGGTAAACGAATCTTTGAACAAGGAGATTGAACGTGCCCTCTCTACGCTCACAGAGCGCGAGCGCGACATCGTCAAGAACTTCTTCGGAATCGGTTGTCAGGAGATGACCCTTGAAGAGATTGGAGAGAAGTTCAACCTTACACGCGAGAGAGTTCGCCAAATCAAGGAGAAAGCAATCAGAAAGTTGCGGAACAGCGCCCGCAGCAAATTGCTCCAGAGCTATCTGGGTTAATTCCTAATGTCAAAGAAAAGGGGGTGCCGGGTATCGGAAACCCTCTTTTTTAGTTGAATTTAAAACAAAACAATATGAAGAAGTTATTATTAATGACGGTAATTGCCATGACAACAGTTAGTTGTGCAGAAAAGAATCCCCTGCTTAAAGAGTGGGACACCCCTTACGGAGTGCCGCCGTTTGAGGAGATTAAGGCAGAGCACTATATGCCGGCCCTGGAGAAGGCTATAGAGGTGCATAATAAAGAGATTGACGATATTATCAACTGCAATGAAGAACCCGGTTTTGAAAACACAATTGTTGCTTTTGACCGTAGCGGTGAATTGCTGAACAGGGTGTTGCTGGCGTTTGAAAACAACGAGTCCATCGCTTCTACCCAGCAGACCCGCGAGATAGCTACCGAGATGTCTCCGGTGACCAGCGCACACTTCAGCAGCATAATGCTCTCCGACAAATTATTCGAGCGCATCAAGGCGGTTTATGATAAACGTGAGAGCCTGAATCTGGAGCCCGACCAGATGCGTCTGCTTACCGAGACGTACAAGGCTTTTGAGCGTAACGGAAGCAACCTCAATGCAGAGGACAAAGCTACCCTTAAGGCTATCAATGCAAAGATTGATTCGCTCCAAACCCGCTTCGCGCAGAATCTGCTTAACGAGACTGCTGCCTGGACCCTGACTATCAGCAACGAGGAGGATCTGGAGGGTCTTTCCAAAGACTTCATTGCCGATGCCGCACAGCGTGCAACGGACGCCGGCCTCGAGGGCAAATGGATCGTGGGGCTGGATAACCCGAGCGTGATGCCTTTCTTGCAGATGGCCGCCAACCGCGAACTTCGCATAAAGGTTCTGGACGCTTACAGCAACCGTTGCAATAACAATAACGACTGTGACAACAAGGATATCGTCACTGAGATTATTTCGCTCAAGATGCAGAAGGCCAAGTTGATGGGTTTTGAGACATTTGCAGACTTCCAGCTGGAGCGAAAAATGGCCAAGAATGCCGATGCGGTTTACAAACTTCTGAACGAGGTTTGGCAGCCCTCTCTCGCCGCAGCCCGCAACGAACTCTCCGACATCAGGGAGATGGCAGCTGAGGATGGCATCACCACAATTCTCCCCGCTGACTGGCGTTACTATGCCGACAAGGCCCGCACGGCAAAGTTCTCTTTTGACGAAGGCGTCGTGATGGAATATCTCCAGTACGACAATGTCCGCGACGGTATTTTCTATGTCGCAAACAAGCTCTTTGGGGTGACTTTCAACAAGGTCGACAATATCCCCCTGCCGCATCCCGATGCAGAGGCTTTTGAGTGCATCGACAAGGACGGCAGCAGCCGCGGAATTCTCTACATAGACATGTTTGCCCGTCCGGGTGAAAAGAGCGGTGGTGCATGGTGCACCGGCTATCGCGAGCATCATGTTGATGCCGACGGCAACAATGTGACCGCCATCATGTCAATTGTGGGCAACTTTACCCGCCCCTCTGCGGATAAGCCTTCGCTGCTCACTGTAGATGAGACGGAGACATTCTTCCATGAGTTTGGCCACGCGATTGCCGGGCTTTTGAGCGATGTCCGCTATGAAGGGCTTGGCAATTTTGTACGTGACTTTGTAGAGCTCCCTTCACAGCTCAACGAGCACTGGGCATTCGAGCCCGAGGTGCTTAACGTATACGCAAAGCACTATGTTACCGGCGAGGTTATCCCTATGGAACTTGTTGATAAGATCAAAGAGTGCAGCCATTATGGTGTCGGCTTTGCAGAGACCGAGCTTGTGGCTGCGATGCTGCTTGATATGGACATGTACTCCATGAAAGAGATGCCGGAGCACTTTGACCTGCTCGCTTACGAGGCTAAATGTATGAACGAGCGCGGCCTCATCCCCGAGATTCTGCCGCGCTACCGTACGCCATACTTCCTGCATGTTTTCTCACATGGCTATGACGTCGGCTACTACAGCTATCTCTGGGCCAACGTGCTCGACTGCGACGCCTACCGTGCATTCAAGGAGACCGGAGACATCTTTAACCAGCAGGTGGCAAATGACTACCGTTACAAGATTCTCTCTAAGGTCGATGAGGCCGACGCAATGGACCTCTATCTCGACTTCCGCGGCCGTATGCCCGAAGTCGGACCCTTCTTAGAGGACCGTGGCTTGAAATAGCAGATGGATTTCTGGAACAGAATAGGAGACTCGATAGTCGCAGTTAGTGATGCTATCTGCGGCTATCCCTTTTTTATACTGCTGGTGGGCGGCGGACTCTTCTTCTTGGTGTACAGCGGGTTTGCCCCTGTGCTCCATTTTGGGAAGGCGGTCCAGGCGCTGCGGGTGAAAGATTCTGCCTCCGCGGGCCAGATAAGTTCTTTCGAGGCCCTCTCCACCGCAATTGCTGCGACGGTCGGAATGGGCAACATCGCGGGGGTTGCAATCGCCATCTCCATTGGCGGGGCCGGCACTATCTTCTGGATGTGGGTCAGTGCACTGCTGGGTATGGCCACCAAATTCTTTGAAGGGACGCTGGCGGTTATGTATAAGGGCAAAGATTCGGAGGGAGTGGTGCAGGGTGGCCCTATGTATGTGATTACACAGGGGCTGGGGGTTAAGTGGAAGCCATTGGCGGTTTTTTTCGCAGTGTCCGGCCTGTTCGGTACCTTGTGTACGATGCAGTCCAACCAGATTACCGAGGCTCTGACAACCACTTTTATAGCTCCGGAAAAAATTACCGCCACCACACGTTTGATAACCGGTTTGATAATAACCGCACTGGTGGCAGTGGTGGCCCTGGGTGGCATCAAACGTATCGGCAAGGTCGCATCCAGGCTCACTCCGTTCATGGTAGGAGCATATCTGCTGATGGTATCTTACATCATCGTGACTCACATCGGGTCTATTCCGGGGGTTTTCCGGGATATCCTGGTGGGGGCATTCACTCCGCGGGCAGCGCTCGGCGGCGGTATAGCCAGTGTGATCACGGTAGCCCTCACAGGGGTGCGCCGTGCGGTATTTGTTAATGAGGCGGGCGTGGGTACGGCATCCATGGTGCACGGCGCCTCCCGCAACAGCGAACCTGTCCGCGAAGGTTTGGTGGCTATGCTGGGTCCCTCGATAGATTCTGGCCTGGTATGTACGCTTACCGCCTTGGCGATACTTATTCAGAAAGATGTGATTCCGCAGGCGGGAATGAGTTCTATGCAGGGACTTCAACTGGCCCTGAACTCGTTTGCGGCATCTATCCCGGTGGTGGGACGCTACCTGCTACTGGCTATCCTGCTGATATTTGCCTTCTCCACGATGTTTTCATATTCTTACTATGGCACCAAGTGCGCCAGCTATCTGTTCGGCTTCCAAAAGGGGAAATATTACATCTATTTTTATCTTTGCATGATAATTGTCGCGGCGGTGGTTCCGCTGCGTGCTGTTGTAGGCTTTGTGGACCTGACCTTTGCGCTGATGGCATTCCCCAATATGATTGCCCTCTTTGCACTGGCACCACGGGCCAGAAAAGAGATGAAAAGATTTTTCAAGGAGTATAAAAAGAATAAATAATGAATCTTGACAGTTTTATTGAAGAGAAGGTCGCAAGTGCGATAGAATCATTATACGGAGCACAGGTTCCGCAGGGCGCAGTGCAGATATCTGCCACCAGAAAGGAGTTTGAGGGGGATGTTACACTGGTAACCTTCCCGTTGCTGCGCATCAGCCGCAAGAGCCCTGAAGCTACCGCAGAGGAGATTGGCGCGTACCTTAAGGCAAACCTGCCCCAGGTTGAGAGTTACAACGTGGTGAAAGGTTTTCTCAATATCAAGATATCTCCCGCATACTGGTGCGATGTGTTCGGTGAAATTGCTGCTGCAGACGATTATGGTCAGGCTGCGCCCACAGGCCGCACAGTTATGGTGGAATTCTCGTCGCCAAACACGAACAAGCCGCTCCACCTGGGGCACATCCGCAATAATTTGCTGGGCTGGTCGGTATCCCGCCTGCTGGAGGCTGCCGGCGACAAGGTGATAAAGGTTAACCTTGTTAACGACCGCGGTATACATATCTGCAAATCGATGTATGCATGGCTCAAGCGGGGTAACGGTGTCACCCCGGAAAGCAGTGGCATCAAGGGGGACCACCTTGTCGGCGACTACTATGTCGAGTTCAACAATATGCTGGTTGAGGAGACTGATGAGGCTCTTCGTGCTGCTGGCATAGATCCCGCAGAGGCTACCCCGGAGCAGAAGGCAGAGGCGCAGAAGAATACCGAGTGCCAGAAGGCAGCCCAGTCTATGCTGCTCAAATGGGAGCAGGGTGATGCTGAGGTTCGCGAACTCTGGGCAAAGATGAACGGCTGGGTTTACGACGGCTTTGATACCACTTACCGCAATCTGGGCATCTCGTTCGATAAGATATACCATGAGTCACAGACCTATCTGCTGGGCAAGTCGCTGGTGGAAGAAGGTCTGTCTAAGGGCATTTTCTACCGCCGTGAAGACGGCTCCGTATGGTGCGATCTTACCGGCGACGGCCTTGATGAGAAGCTGCTGCTGCGCGGCGACGGAACATCGGTATATATGACTCAGGACCTGGGTACCGCTTGCCGTCGTCATGAGGAGTACGGCTTTGATGAGATGATATATGTGGTGGGTAACGAGCAGAATTACCATTTCCAGGTGCTCAAGCTCATACTTGGCAAACTCGGGTTCGACTGGGCGGATGCTATTTACCACCTCTCCTACGGTATGGTGGAGTTGCCGGAAGGCAAGATGAAATCCCGTGAAGGGACCGTGGTGGATGCCGACGACCTGATTGAGAAGATGTACCAGACTGCGAAGGAGACCTCTCTGGAGAGCGGCAAGCTGGAGGATATGGATCAGGCAGAGCAGGATAAGCTCTTTATGATGCTTGGCCTGGGTGCCCTCAAGTACTTTATTATAAAGGTGGACCCGCGCAAGACCATGCTCTTTGACCCCCGCGAATCCATCGATTTCAACGGCAATACCGGTCCGTTTATCCAGTATACACACGCCCGCATCAAGAGTGTGCTGCGCAAGGCTGCCGTCCAGGGTATGACAGCTGCCGTTACTTCAGAAGCCCTTCTGCCCAAGGAGATAGAGCTGGTAAAGATCATGGCCGGATTCCCGGATAAGATCAAGGAGGCCGCAGCGGCCCATTCCCCCGCTCTGGTGGCCAACTACGCCTATAATCTTGCAAAGGAGTTCAATCAGTATTATCACGATGTGAGCATCCTCAAGGAGACAGACGAGAAGGTACGTTCTCAGCGTCTCATGCTGATCTCTACAATAGCCAGGGTGCTTGTCAAGGCTATGGATATCCTTGGAATCCAGCTTCCGGAAAGGATGTAAACTGCTTCTGCCTCGAGAGACATGACGGGTTTTTCGATACCGACAAGCAAGAAGGAGATGGAGGCCCTGGGCTGGGACCAGGCAGACATTATTCTCTTCACGGGCGATGCCTATGTGGATCATCCCTCGTTCGGTACCGCAGTGATTGCCCGTGTGCTGGAGTCGCACGGCTACCGGGTGGCGGTGATTCCGCAGCCAAACTGGCGAGACGACCTGCGTGACTTCCGCAAACTGGGACGCCCCCGTCTCTATTTTGGTGTCTCAGCCGGCGCCATGGATTCCATGGTGAACCATTACACCGCCAGCAAGCGCCTCCGCAGCAACGATGCATATACCCCGGAGGGTCGTGCCGGCTATCGTCCCGACTATGCGGTGACGGTCTATACTAATATTCTCAAGAAGCTGTTCCCGGACGTGCCGGTGGTAATCGGCGGTATTGAGGCTTCGTTGCGCCGGCTGACTCATTACGACTATTGGCAGGATTGCCTCAAACCATCCATCCTGATAGACAGCAAGGCAGACTTTCTGGTGTACGGGATGGGGGAGAGGCCAAATCTGGCGCTGGCAGACGCAATGGCGGCGGGCGCTTCTGAGGATGAGTTGCGCCGCATTCCGCAGATCGGCTATGTTGCGGACCAGGCCCCGGACGGCGACTATTTTGACCTCCATTCGTTTGAGAGCTGTCAGCGCAACAAGCTCGCATTCGCACAGAATTTCAATATTATTGAGCGGGAGGCAAACCGCCTCCATGCAGAGACGCTGGTAGAGCAGGTGGCAGATAAGTTTGTCTGCATCAACCCGCCATACCCGCCGGCAACTGAAGCGGAGATGGACGAGGTGTATGCCTTGCCCTTCACCAAACTGCCGCACCCCCGCTATAAAGGGAAGCGGATTCCGGCCTACGACATGATAAAATTCTCCATAACGACCCACAGGGGGTGTTTTGGAGGGTGTAATTTCTGTACAATCGCTGCCCATCAGGGGAAATTCATACAGTCACGTTCTCGGGAATCAATAGTCCGGGAAGCCGCCGCTCTGAGCAGCCTGCCCGATTTCAAAGGGAATATCTCGGATCTTGGCGCCCCCACTGCAAATATGTACAAGATGGGCGGGCACAACAAAGAGATGTGCTCCAAGTGCTCGCGTCAGTCGTGCCTGTTCCCGCGCATGTGCAAGAACCTTGACAATGACCACACCCCGTTACTTGAGCTTTATGATGCGATAGCCGCTACTCCCGGTATCCGCAACGCCTATGTCGGGAGCGGCATCCGGTACGACCTGTTCCTTGGGCCCGACGGGTGCTATGACGCCACCTGTGAGCGCTACCTTCGGGAACTGATAGTGAACCATACTTCCGGCCGCCTCAAGGTGGCTCCGGAACATACGCAGGATAATGTCCTTGCCGTGATGGGCAAGCCGTCATTCGGGCTGTTTGAGGTTCTCCGCGCCCGGTTCGATGAGATAATCCGCCGCGAGAGACTAAAATATCAACTGGTACCATATTTTATTTCCGGCCATCCGGGGTGCGGGATGCGCGACATGGCAGCCCTCTCGCAGAATAAATCCTTGAAAGGTCTCTATATGGAACAGGTTCAGGACTTTACACCAACTCCGATGACAGTTTCCAGCGTGATGTTCTATTCCGGGATGGATCCCAGGACGCTTAAACCCGTGTTCGTGGAGCGCGATATTGAAAAAAAACGCAAACAAAAATTGTATTTTTTCAAATAGTTTTTTCTAATATTGTAATAGAAAAAGATATTTGACAATGACAGCTAATCCTTCTAAGAAGAGAATCATCATAAGCTACGACAATATGTCGCAGGATCTCAAAGATGCTTTCGACAGGAAATATCCTCATGGTTATGCAGACTATATGGGTGACATTATGAAGGTTGAAATCCCCAACAGGCCCTGTTTCTACGCTGTCAAGTTCAAGCCGGAGCCGGAGGATGAAGAGACCCAGGAGGATGTATTGTATATGGTAAAAATCAAGGTTGTCACCGATGATGCAGAAAATGTAGAGAAAGAGTTGTTTGAAGACCATTCCGACGATGGTGGGGTGGATTCTGACGGCGAAGTTCTCCCCGGCAACGACAACGATTTCAATACTCACACGGACGACGAATCCGACGAAGAAGATTAAAACATACCTCAGCCGCCTGGCGGACAGATTACGAAATGCGCTCAAACATATGTCTGAGCGCACTTTGCTTTGGATATTGGCCGTGGCGACCGGGTTGTTGAGCGGCTTCGCCGCCGTACTCCTGAAACAGTCGATAGGTTTACTGCACCGTTTTGTAACCGGTGTGGTATCGGACGGTCCTTACCACTGGGCTTATCTGGTAACTCCAGGTGTGGGTATGCTGCTCTCTTTGCTCTTTGTGCGCTACATTGTCAGGGACAAGATAGGGCACGGAGTTACCCGGGTGCTCAAAGCAATCTCCCGCAATGAGGCCCATATCCGCCCGCACAACACCTTCAGCTCGCTGGTGGCCAGTTCCATAACCATCGGACTTGGCGGCAGCGTCGGGGCAGAGGCCCCTATAGTCTACACCGGCGCCGCAATTGGCAGCAATATTGCCCGCGCGCTCCGTCTCCCTTACCGCCAGATTACCATCCTGCTTGGATGCGGTGCTGCGGGAGCTATTGCCGGTATCTTCAAGGCTCCCATTGCCGGGGTGCTCTTTACCCTGGAGATATTGATGTTCAACATCTCCATGACCTCCATTTTGCCGCTGCTCTTCTCCTCTGTGTCGGCGACAATGGTAACCTACATGCTGATGGGGGATACCGTTACATTCTCGAGCGACATAGTCCCCTTTGCCCTCTCCAATATACCCTTTTATGCTCTGCTGGGTCTGGTTTGCGGAATGATGTCGCTCTATTTCCTGCGTACCACGCTGCGTGTAGAGGACAAGCTGGGCAAAATGCACAATCCCTATCTCAAATGGATTTTTTGTGCGGTGCTGCTGGGAATCCTCATATTCCTGTTCCCGCCCCTTTATGGCGAAGGTTTCGATGCCTTGTCTGCGATGCTTGAAGGGGAACTTCCCGACCTTGTGACAGGGGCGCTGCCTGAGAGGATAATGTCCGGCAAGTGGACGCTGCTGCTGTTCTTTGCGGCGGTAATGTTCACCAAGGTGTACGCAACCGCCTTCACCAACGCAGGCGGCGGGGTGGGAGGAACCTTTGGCCCCACAATGTTTACAGGGGCCGTGACCGGCTTTGTGCTGGCTAAGCTGATGGGTAATCTGGGCATCGCCCAGCTCCCTATGGCAAATTTCACCCTGGTGGGAATGGCCGGCCTAATGGCTGGTGTCATGCAGGCTCCGCTGACCGCCATCTTCCTGATTGCGGAGATGTCCGGCGGCTATGCGCTGATGTTTCCACTGATGATAACCTCTGCCATCTCGTTTGCCACTATCCGCTTTTTTGAACAGTACTCAATATATTCCAAGCGGATTGCCCAGCAGGGGGATCTGCTGACCCACGATAGCGACAAGGCGGTGCTCACGCTGCTCCGCACCGTAGATTTTATAGAGACGGACTTCAAACCGATCGGGCTTGACAATACCCTTGGCGACCTGGTAAAGATCATCGCCACCAGCAACCGCAACATTGTGCCTGTGCTCGACGACGACGGACTTTTCCGTGGTATTGTAATGATAGATGACGTGCGGCACGAGATGTTTAACGAATCACTGTACGATTCCGTTCATATCCAAGACCTTGTGAAGGATGCCCCTGCCATACTCTCCGTGGAGGAGCGTATGGAGAGCGTGATGGATGCTTTTGAGCGTACCGGGGCATGGAATCTCCCCGTCACCGATTCAGAGGGGCGTTATGTGGGGT
The DNA here is from genome assembly GCA_017529425.1 of Bacteroidales bacterium. Taxonomy (GTDB): domain Bacteria; phylum Bacteroidota; class Bacteroidia; order Bacteroidales; family UBA932; genus Equibacterium. Next base: position 24,180 of record JAFXNQ010000042.1, read on the forward strand.
TTGTGTCCAAATCCAAAATCCTTTCTCCATACCGCGATCAATTACACCAGGTTTCGCATGACTGACCTATATATCAAGCATATCGGCGCTCAGCTGGGCATCAACCAATGGCAGGCGCTCCACTGTGTGGAACTCCTGGAAGAGGGGGCGACTATCCCATTCATAAGCCGTTACCGCAAGGAGCGTACCGGCGGCCTGGACGAGGTTCAGGTGGGGCAGATCAAACACTACTTCCAGTATTTTACCGACCTTGACAAGCGCAAGGCAGCGATTCTCAAATCGATAGAGGAGCAGGGTGCTCTTACTGACGACCTGCGCGGCAGGATAGAGGCTGAGGTGGATTCCACCTCGCTGGAGGATATCTACCTGCCTTACCGCCCCAAGAAGCGCACCCGCGCTTCGGTTGCAAAAGAGCGTGGCCTGGAGCCGCTCGCCGATGCTTTTATGTCGCTCAAAGTGGCCTCGCCCCGCGAACTGGCGCGCAAGTATATAAATGCAGATGTGCCCGACGCAGATGCGGCCATTGCCGGGGCAAAGGATATCATTGCGGAGCGTATCAGTGAGAATGTCGAGGTGCGCAGCATGCTCCGCTCAAGTTATCTCAAATGGGGTACTGTAGTCTCAAAACAGTCGCGCGAAGGGGCACAGAAAACGGATGAGAGCGACAACTACCGCAGTTGGTTTGACCATCGCGAACCCATCTCCAGGATTGCCCCGCACCGCCTGCTTGCAATCCTCCGCGGCGCATCTGAGGGGATGCTGACGGTCAAGGTGGATGTGGATGCCGACCGCAACCTGGAGCGCATCTCAAGGATAGTGCTTGGTGGCGCTAAAGCGGCCTCGCGTGAACTTTATAATATTCTGTGCGACGCAATGGCCGACAGTTTCAAGCGTCTGCTTCATCCCTCTACTGAAAATGAGGTGCTCAAGATTGCTAAAGAGAAGGCCGACATAAGCTCCATTAAGGTCTTCGGCGAGAATCTGCGCCAACTTCTGCTCGCCCCGCCGGTTGGGCAGAAACGGGTGATGGCCATAGATCCGGGCTTCCGTACAGGATGCAAGGTGGTCTGCCTGGACGCTCAGGGCAATCTGCTTCACAACGATACCATATACCCGCATTCGCCGGTGAACGAGCGTATCTCCGCCATGAAGAAGATATCCGATATGGTGGAGAAATATGCCGTTGAGGTGATTGCCATAGGCAACGGCACGGCCGGCCGCGAAACGGAGAGTTTCATAAGCAGGCTGGCGCTGCCGGAGCATATCCGCGTCTATTCTGTAAGTGAAGACGGCGCCTCTGTATACTCTGCTTCAGAAATCGCCCGCGAAGAGTTTCCGGAATATGACGTTACGGTGCGTGGCGCCGTATCTATCGGACGCCGGCTGCTCGATCCTCTTTCAGAACTTGTGAAGATTGACCCCAAATCGATAGGGGTGGGGCAGTATCAGCACGATGTGGACCAGGCGCTTCTCAAAGAGGAGCTGGACAATACAGTTGAGAGTTGTGTGAACTCAGTCGGTGTGAATCTCAACACGGCCAGCGTATATCTGTTGCAGTATGTATCTGGCATAGGCGCGGCTCTTGCGGGCAATATTGTGGAGTACCGCACCGCAAACGGCGATTTTGCTTCCCGCAACGACCTTCTGCAGGTCAAGCGTCTCGGTGCCAGGGCCTATGAACAGTGTGCAGGATTTATGAGGATTCCCTCCGCAGCCAACCCGCTGGACAACTCTGCCGTGCACCCGGAGCGTTACCATCTGGTGGAGAAGATGGCGGCTGACATGAATGTGAGCGTTGGGGAACTGGTAGGCAACGGGGCCCTCTGTGACAAGATAGATATAGGCGCCTATGTGGGGGGTGATGTGGGTCTGCCTACGTTGCAGGATATCATAGCGGAACTCAGGAAGCCTGGACGGGACCCCCGTGGTGAGGCTTCGCAGTTCTCTTTTAGCGAGGATGTACGTACCATAGACGATGTGCAGGTAGGGATGATACTCCCCGGTATAATTACAAACATAACCGATTTTGGCGCCTTTGTGGATATCGGCATCAAGCAGAGCGGCCTGCTGTATGTCTCCCGGATGCCCAGGGACGGTCGTGGCCGCCCGGCGCTCAAGATCCAGCAGCAGATAGAGGTCAAGGTGGTGAGTGTGGATACCGTCCGCGGCCGGATCGGGCTCGCTTTGAATATTGCACAATAATTGCATATCTTTGTAAGATATGAGCGCAGAGTCCAAGTTAGTCATTATTCCGACTTACAATGAGAAGGAAAATATCGAGAAGATTATCCGCAAGGTCCGCAGCCTTGAGGGTGATTTTCATGTGCTTGTGATTGATGACGGCTCCCCCGACGGCACCGCATCTATTGTCAAGTCGCTGATGGGTGAGTTTGAGGGTTCCCTGTTCATTCTTGAGCGTCAGGGTAAACTTGGCCTCGGAACGGCATATCTCACTGGCTTTAAGTGGGCTCTGGAGCATGGCTATGACTATATAACCGAGATGGATGCCGATTTTTCCCACAACCCGGATGACCTTATCCGCCTCATTGCGGCCTGCAAAGAGGGTGGCGACGTGGCCATAGGGTCGCGCTATTGCAAGGGCATCAGCGTAGTCAACTGGCCGATTGGGCGAGTGCTGATGTCTTACTTCGCATCTAAATATGTCCGCTTTGTGCTTGGCATCAACGTGTATGACACTACCGCCGGCTTTGTGTGCTACCGTCGCAAAGTGCTGGAAACCATAGATTTTAACAAGGTGAAGATGAAGGGCTATGGCTTCCAGATAGAGATGAAGTACACCGCATACAAACTCGGATTCAAGATTGTGGAGGTCCCGGTGATTTTCGTGGACCGTACAGAGGGGGTGTCCAAGATGAGCAGCAGTATATTTGGCGAGGCTTTCTGGGGAGTGATGGACCTTAAGATGCGTAAACTAAAACCACGGGCCTGATATGGGACAGTATCTGCTTAAGAATGCTGTCGTAGTAGGTGAAGGTCTCTCCTTTAACGGAGGGATTTTTGTTAGAGACGGCATAATAGCAGATGTGTTTGATTATTCCCTGGCGGACGATCGTGCCCGCGAAGGGGCTGTCTCCGCCGCAGAGGTAATTGATCTTGGCGGTTGCCACCTCTGCCCGGGCCTGATAGATACCCACGTCCATTTCCGTGAGCCCGGTGCAACCCAGAAGGGGTGCATTGCCAGCGAAAGCGCCGCCGCCGTGGCGGGTGGCGTGACATCGTATCTGGATATGCCAAACAACAATCCGCCGGCCGTTACTGCTGCCGCCCTGGCTGCAAAAATGGAGATAGCTGCGCGCGATTCCCTGGCTAACTACGGCTTTTATCTTGGGGCGACTGACAACAATATAGACGAGGTGGCCCGTGCCGGAGCTGCCGGGGCGTGTGCTGTAAAAATGTTCATGGGGTCCTCCACCGGCAATCTGTTGGTAAGTGATCCGGCCGCTATGAAAAATCTGTTTGAACGCTCTCCTCTTATGATAGCTGTCCACGCAGAGGACAATGCAATAATAGCTGCCAATATTGAACTCTATAAGGCCCGTTACGGCGATGGAATACCTTTCAGGGCACATCCCCAAATCCGCAGTGCCGCAGCATGCATAGCCGCAACCCGCAAAGCGGTGGAGCTGGCTTTGACAACCGGTGCCAGGCTGCACATAATGCACGTCTCCACTGCAGAGGAGGTGGAATATCTCGCAGGGGTAATGAGCAGGACAGATAAGATTACTGCCGAGACCTGTGTGCAGTATCTCACCTTCTGCGATGAGGATTATGGCCGTTTTGGCGCCCAGATAAAATGTAATCCCGCCATAAAGGAAGCATCTGACCGTGAAGCGCTTATCCAGGGGGTGCGATCCGGAGTGCTGCAGACCATCTCTACCGACCATGCGCCGCATCTGCCTCAGGATAAGGCTGGCGGTTATCTGGAGGCGGCCAGTGGTATTCCGCTGGTGCAATATTCACTGCAGATGATGCTGGAGATAGTAAAGAGCGGCAAACTGTCACTGCCGACGGTCATAGAGAGGATGTGCCACGCTCCGGCGCGACTGTTCGGCATAGAGAGGCGCGGTTTTATCCGCAAGGGGTATTGGGCAGATTTGGTGGCGTTCAATATGAATCGCCCTTCGTCCATGGAGCCGTTGTCGCGCTGTGGCTGGAGCCCTGTGAAGGAGTTCTCTTCTACGATAGAATATACTTTTGTGAATGGTACAATCGTATCCCGCAACGGGATTCTGACCGATGCGCAACCATCTGGAATGAAACTAACTTATACAAGATAACAATATGAAAAAGACCATTATTGCCATCCTATGCCTGCTGATGGCGGGCGGCGCGGTTTTCGCCCAGGAAGCCCAGCGTGAAATCAAGGTTAACCAACGCTATCTGAATATTCCGGTTTATGACGACCGGGACAGCAAGGTGCTGAAATTTACCGCAAAAGATGTGGAGCCTCTGGACGTGGATGTATGTATAGCTCCTGGTGAACCCACTTATTGGGTATTCAAGGATATGACTCCCTATATGGGCAAGACAGTCAAGTTGACGTATGAGGGCGATGCCTCGGACCTCGACAAACTCTTTATGGCCGATACCATCGTGGGGCAGAGCAATTTCTATAAGGAGGCTTTCCGCCCTCAGTTCCACTTCTCGACTCTTCGCGGATGGACCAACGACCCCAACGGCCTGGTATATTACGACGGTGAATATCACCTCTATTACCAGCACAACCCCTATAAACGTTACTGGGGCAATATGCACTGGGGGCACGCAGTGAGCCGCGACCTGGTGCACTGGGAGGAATTGGGCGACGTACTGTTTCCCGACGAAATGGGTACCATGTTCTCCGGTTCTGCCGTAGTGGACGAGAACAATACCAGTGGATTCGGAACCAAGAAGAATCCCCCTATAGTGTATGCATATACTACTCACGGGCAGTGGCAGAAGCAGAACATAGCCTACAGTCTTGACCATGGCCGCACACTTATAAAGTTTAAGGGCAATCCTGTTGTCGATTCTCACGAAGCAGCCCGCTCCCACGAAACCCGTGACCCGCGCCTTCTCTGGTACGGCGGCAAAGACGGTCACTGGGTAATGGTGCTGTTTGAACGCGACGGCAACTCTTTCTATACTTCTGATGATCTGAAGACCTGGACCTACCAGAGCCATTTGCCCGGCTTTGACGAGTGTCCCGACCTGTTCTGCCTCCCCGTGGACGGCGACAAAAACAACATGAAGTGGGTTACCCTGGGTGCTGCCGGCGTCTATATGATAGGTGATTTTGACGGCAAAAAGTTTACCCCGGAATCGGGCAGACACCAATATACATCCGGTGCATTCTACGCTGCCCAGACAGTCAGCAATACCCCAGACGGCCGTTGCATCCAGATTGGCTGGGGTCGCATTTCTCATCCCGGGATGCCCTTCAACAGCCAGATGCAGCTCCCTACAGAGTTGACTCTGCGCACCACCCGTGATGGTATCCGCCTGGCCAGCAATCCTGTCCTGGAGGTGAAGACGTTGCTCGACAGGAAGTTTACCGCCGATAAAGCCATGAGTGTGGAGGAAGTCAACAAGGCTCTTGCCCAGTTCACCGATCCCAACCAGGGTCTACATATCAAAGCTACTGTAAAGCTGGATGCTGCATGCTATACCGCAATCAAGATGAATGATAAGCCCTTTGTTGATTATAATCCCAGTTTTGGTCTGTTCAACGATCATTTCTATTCTACCGAAGATATGTACGGGCTCGAATTCCCCATCGAGATTTACATTGACAAGACCGGAGTTGAGGTTTTTATAGACAACGGCCTCTATAGCTGGTCGGAGCAGCTCTGCACTAACAGCAACAGCCGTCTGTTGACATTTGAGGGGTGGGCCGCCACTATCCAAAACATGGTAATAGATACTGTAAACAGCATCTGGTAGAATCAGATTTTCAATCCATAATTCTGTTTGACTGGGTTCATTACAAACGAGCTTTGTATTGAACCCAGACTTTCTATCCGGCCCAGTACATTCAGAATGAACTGGTTGTAATACTTCATGTCCGGGGCGTGTATTTTCAGCAGGTAGTCATATTCGCCCGATATGTTGTAGCACTCGGTAACTTCCGGTATCTCCTGTATCCTGGACACAAAGTCGCCGGCTATATCGGTGTTGAGTTTTTGCAGTTTGACGCTGCAGAACACTATGAATCCGAGATTCAGTTTCTCAGCATTCAGCACTGCGGTGTAGCGCTCTATATATCCTTCGCTCTCCAACCGCTTGAGCCGTTCGTAGACCGGGGAGGGGGAGAGGTGTACCTTCGCAGCCAGTTCTTTGTTGGTTATGCGTGAGTTATCCTGCAGTGCGCGCAGTATCGCTATGTCGGTTGTATCCAGCCTTAAAGTCATAGAGAAGATTATTCTGTATAAACGTGATTTGTAAAGTCCTGTCAGTTGATTATTCTGCAAAAATAAGAAATAGTTATATTATTTACCAAGTTTATTTAAATCCTTGGAAAATACATCGGCAAGACGGAGCTTTGCAACAGAAAATGAAACGAATAATAACAATAAAAAATACAACACTATGAGCCAGACAAAACTTCATTTTGAGACCCTTCAACTCCATGTCGGGCAGGAAAGTGCAGACCCCGCATCCGATGCGCGCGCCGTGCCTATCTACCAGACTGCATCTTATGTCTTCCATAACTGTGAACACGCAGCCGCCCGCTTTGGCCTTGCCGACGCAGGTAACATATACAGCCGCCTGACCAACACCACTCAGGATATCTTTGAGCGCCGTATTGCTGCCCTCGAAGGTGGTGTGGGCGCCCTTGCCGTTGCCTCCGGCGCGGCAGCCATCACATATTCCATACTAAATATCGCGCGTGCGGGAGATCATATCGTAGCCTCCAAAAATATCTATGGGGGTTCTTATGACCTGCTGCAGCATACTCTGGTACCCTATGGCATCACCACTACTTTTGTGGACGGCAGCGACCCCGCCAATTTTGCTAAGGCCATCAAGCTCAACACCAAGGCGCTGTTCATAGAGAGTTTCGGCAACCCTAACTCTAACATCACCGATATAGAAGCTGCTGCCCGCGTGGCCCACGAGGCGGGAGTTCCGCTCATTGTGGACAATACATTTGCCACCCCGTATCTGCTCCGTCCTTTTGAGCACGGCGCAGACATAGTGGTACACTCTGCGACCAAATTTATCGGCGGGCACGGTACCACCATCGGCGGCGTTATTGTTGATTCCGGGAAATTCGACTGGAAGGCATCGGGTAAGTTCCCCCAGTTTACCCAGCCGGAAGAGAGCTATCACGGGATAGTGTTTGCCGATGCTGTCGGCCCTTTGGCCTACATTATCCGCGCCCGCGCCATATTGCTTCGCGATACCGGCTCCACGCTGTCTCCTGTAAGCGCCTTTATATTCCTGCAGGGGCTCGAAACCCTCTCGCTTCGCGTTGAGCGTCATGTTTACAACGCCCTCAAGGTGGTGGATTTCCTCTCCAAGCATCCCAAAGTGGCTAAAGTCAACCATCCTTCTCTTGCTACACATTCGGATAATGAATTGTATAAGAGGTATTTCCCCAATGGTGGCGGCTCAATTTTCACCTTTGAGATCAAGGGTGGACAGAAGGAGGCATTCCAGTTTATCGACTCCCTTAAGATATTCTCGCTGCTGGCTAACGTGGCCGATGTGAAATCTCTGGTAATCCATCCCGCCACCACCACCCATTCGCAACTTACCGATGCTGAACTGGAAGACCAGGGCATCTCCCGCAGCACCATCCGCCTCTCCATCGGTACGGAGCATATCGATGACCTTATTGCAGATTTGTCCCAGGCACTTGATTCGGTTGAATAATTATTTACATTTGTGATACTATGGCAAAGATTTACAATTCTGCACTGGAGCTTGTGGGCAAGACCCCTCTCGTGCGACTGAATTCGATAATAAAAAAATATGAACTGAAGGCCGACCTGCTGGCCAAGGTGGAGTATTTCAACCCCGCCGGCAGTGTCAAGGACCGAGTGGCTCTTGCAATGGTACTCGACGCCGAGAATAAGGGGCTGCTGAAACCGGGTGCGACCATCATTGAGCCGACCAGCGGCAATACCGGGGTGGGGTTGGCCTTTGTTTCTTCTGTACGCGGTTATCACTTGATTCTGACAATGCCGGAGACTATGAGTGTTGAACGCCGCAACCTGCTCAAGGCACGCGGAGCAGAACTGGTACTCACCCCGGGTTCAGCGGGAATGAAGGGGGCGATAGCCAAGGCAGAAGAGCTGCGCGACAGCATCCCCGGCAGCATCATCCTTGGTCAGTTTGATAACCCCGCCAACCCTGACGCGCACTATCGCACCACAGGGGAGGAGATATGGACTGATACCGATGGCAAGGTCGACCTGTTTGTGGCTGGCGCAGGCACTGCCGGAACTGTTTCTGGTGTGGGGCGTTCGCTCAAGGGACATAAACTGTCGGTAAAAATTGTGGCTGTTGAGCCCGCTACGAGTGCAGTGTTAAGCGGAAATCCTTCCGGCCCCCACAAGATACAGGGTATCGGTGCGGGTTTTGTGCCGGCCAATTTTGACCGCAGCGTTGTAGATGAGATCCTGCCCGTGTCAAATGAGGATTCGTTTGCGGCATCAAGGGAACTTGCCGCGCAGGAGGGGCTTCTGGTGGGCATCTCTTCGGGTGCTGCTGCCTCAGCCGCCATCGCGCTTGCCCTCAGGCCGGAGAACGCAGGCAAAACCATAGTGGTATTGCTTCCTGATACGGGAGAGCGATATCTCTCTACCGAGCTTTTTGCCAAAGAATAGTTTTGCGTATACGATATTTGAAGTACATTTGCCGGACGGGTTTTTACCGCCCGGCTTTTGTATATGAACGCACATCTGGACAAGAACGTACAGTCTATAGTGAATCGTTGCCGTGCGCTGCTTTTCCCCGATTTCTTTGCGGCTGGAAGAGAGGGTTGGCAGGAGAGTTGCCGGCAGAGTCTTAAAATCGAGTTGGCAGAGACTGTTTCTCATTGTTTCCGCTCCCTGGACCGGAGCGGCGATGCCGATGTGATTGCTTCAGACTTTGTGGCAGCACTTCCGTCACTGAGGGCTAAACTGGATATGGATGTACGTGCCACTTACAACGGCGACCCCGCTGCAGAAACAGTCGCGGAGGTGATTCTGTGTTATCCTGGTATCCGCGCCATCAGCAGTTACCGCATTGCACATCTTCTCTATCAGGCTGGCGTCCCGGTGCTCCCCCGTCTGATCACCGAGCTCGCGCATAGCGAAACGGGTATCGATATCCACCCCGCCGCCACAATTGGCGAGTCGTTCGCGATTGACCATGGTACGGGTGTGGTAATAGGCGAAACGGCAATCCTCGGTAACAATGTCAAGCTGTATCAGGGTGTTACCTTTGGCGCCAAAAGTTTCCCTCTCGATGCCGACGGGAATCCCGTCAAAGGGATACCCCGCCACCCGGTTCTGGAAGACAATGTGATAGTGTATTCCAATGCTACAATCCTCGGGAGAATTACAATCGGGCATGATGCGGTTATCGGGGGTAACATCTGGGTTACAGAAGATGTCCCGGCGGGATCCAGAGTGGTTCAATCTCCTAAAAAATATTTTTAAAAAGATTTGGAAGGAAAGAAAAGATGTGTATCTTTGCAGTCCCTTTCGGAAGAGGGGGAGAGTTCATTGAATTATTGGAAGACAAAAGTACAAGCAAGTATTTTTATTGTAGCATACTATAATAGAG
>JAFXNQ010000043.1 GCA_017529425.1 Bacteroidales bacterium
GGTGCATCTCGAGCGATACGTAACCTATGTGCTTCTTGATTTCCCAGATGCTCTCGCCTGTACCGCGCGGACGGCCAAAGAGTGCAATATCGCAGGCGTAGGATTGAGGGTTGTCGGCATAGACCATGCTAAGAAGGGCGGATTTGCCGCTTCCGTTGGGGCCCAGTAGTGCCCAATGCTCACCTTTGCGCACTGTCCAGTCCAGTTCATTCAGGATGCGGCGGCTTTCATACTGGAGTATAACCTTGTTACAGCGTACTATCTCATCAGAGTCCATGCCGTTCTCGGGCAGGTTATGCATAAGATCTATCAGATCCTGCGCCAGAATGGGCTGGGGGAGCGGTTCAAGTGGCTGTGCCATATATTCAGCAACAGGCATGGCATCGGTACACTTGCGGTCACGCACCTCTATTACATGCGTTATGAACTGCGGGATGTCCTCGCGGCGCGATACCACAAGGATTATCTGCATATTCCATTCAGTAACAAGGTTCTCCAGCAGGCGGCACAGCATATCGCGCGTCTGTACATCAAGGCCGATGAACGGGCTGTCAATGATGACCATGCGGGGGCGTACAGCTAGCGAACGGGCCAGCTGGTATTTGCGCATCTCGCCGCTGGAGAGTGTCACAAGCTGCTTGTCCCAGATGAACGGCAGGTCAAAAAGGGTAAAAAGGCGCTCCTTCCATACCGGATCCTTAACCTCAGGGAAAGCATCGCGTACTATTGCCGATTCACCCATCTCGGTCATATTCCAGCGCTGCTGGTAGAAATAGGTGCTGTCGGCGCTGCCGTAGCTGTCGCGGAAAGTGATGTTGCGGATATCGGCCCCGCAAATGCCGCTGCCGTATTCCACCTCATGGTTGTCGAGTAGGGGATACTGACGGAGCAAAGTGTTTACCAACAGGGTCTTACCGGCGCCGTTTGGGCCAACAATGGCTGTCTGCCAGCCGTCACGGATGCAAATGTTGACGGGTGCGGCCATTCTGTAACGTGCATCGCAGGCCAGACCGTTCTCTATTCTTATGGTAAAATTCCTGGTTTCCACTTTCTTGCTCTTATGGCTGCAAAGTTAGTGTAAAATGCACTACCTTCGCACCATGAATCCCGCATTATATCTTATTCCCAACCTGCTGGGCGATACTCCCACAGATCAGGTGCTGCCGCCCTACAACCGCGAGATAATTCTGGGCATACGCCATTTCATAGTGGAGGACGTACGCACAGCCCGCCGTTTCCTCAAACTGGTGGACCGCTCAATCGACATAGACCAGCTCACATTCTACACGCTGAACAAGCGCACCAACTCCGAAGAGGTAGCAAGCATGCTCCGTCCGCTGGAGGAGGGTAGTCCCATGGGAGTAATCTCCGAGGCCGGCTGTCCCGCCGTAGCCGATCCCGGTGCCGATGTAGTAGCGATAGCCCAGCGCAAAGGCCTGCAGGTAATCCCTCTGGTAGGGCCCTCAAGCATAATCCTTGCAGTAATGGGATCCGGATTCAACGGCCAGAGCTTCGCCTTCAACGGCTACCTGCCCATAGAGCCCGATGAAAGAATAAAAACTCTAAAGCGCCTTGAGCAGCGCGCCTACACCGAGAATCAGACTCAGCTCTTTATAGAGACTCCGTACCGCAACGCCAAGATGATGGCCGATATCCTGAAAGCCTGCCGCCCCCAAACCCACCTCTGCATCGCAGCCGGCCTCACCACCCAGGACGAATACATCAAAACACGCACGGTGAAGGAGTGGAACGGCCACCTTCCCCAACTTGAAAAGATACCATGTATCTTTTTGATTTACAAATAATCATCTCCTACATTTTA
>JAFXNQ010000044.1 GCA_017529425.1 Bacteroidales bacterium
CGCCGCATCACACAGCCGCCTCGGATGGCAGACCTTCACAGACGCGGTAATCCAGACCATCAGTGACCGCCGCGACGGGATAGTTTTCCTCCTGTGGGGCAATTTTGCACGGAGCAAGAAGGCGCTGATAGATACCTCCCGGCACTATGTGCTGGAGGCGGCTCACCCCTCCCCCCTTGCAGGCGGGGCGTTTTTTGGGTGCCGTCACTTCTCCAAGACTAACGAAATCTTAATCAATAACGGCTACCAGCCTATAGACTGGAGCAAATAATATTATGAAAGTTGCTGTATTTCCCGGATCGTTCGATCCATTTACTCTGGGGCACCTGGAAGTGCTCAAGTCTGCGTTGAAAATCTTTGACAAGGTAATCGTAGCGGTGGGCCACAACTCCTCCAAGGGGGGCGGGTTCTTCCCCACCGACATCAAGGTCCAGATAGCACGCGACGCTGTCGCAGGGCTGGAAAACGTAGAGGTTTGCTCTTTCAGCGGCCTGACGGTTGACTTTTGCGTGGAGAAAGGGGCAAAGTTCATAATCCGCGGTATGCGTACCACCACCGACTTTGAACTTGAGCGGGCAATCTCACAAGCCAACAAGCGGATGCGCCCATCCATACTCACGGTGTTCATCCCCTCCAGCCACGAGTATTCGTTCATCTCCTCCACAGTGGTGCGCGACATGCTTGTCAACGGCGGCAAGGCCACCGACTTTCTCCCCAAGAACGTCGATATCTCTAAATATCTGAAGATGATCCAGCAGTGAGGCGGATTGCCCTCATAATCCTGTTGCTGGCTGCACCCCTCCTCTGCCGGGCACAGTCTGCCGGAAACTTATATGATTCGCTCCGGAGCTATTTTGAGGCGATCAGCACAATGCCGGTAGATTCCATTAATGCCCGGATGGACGTTCTCATAGCTTCCGCGGCAGACGACGATGTCCGCGCCGCCATAGCTGGCCGGGCCTTTGACTACTATATGGACTGCCCCGTCATGGGTGCCGAGGGGGTATCAGTTTACATTGCAGACAATTACTTTCTGAACAAACGGCTGGCCTGGCCATCGGAGGCCACCTGGCCCAATCTGTATGCCTTTGCAGAATTCAACCGGCAGTCGCTGCTGGGGATGCCTGCGCCGGAGCTGGTTCTGGAGAGCCTGGATGGCGGGTTGGTGGATATCCGGGAGGAGGCCGGCGGGTACAAGGTATTGTATTTTTACGAGGATGCCTGCAGCACCTGCGTAAAGCAGACCCCCCTTATCGCATCCATTCTCAAGGAGTACTCCGGCTCTGCGCCGCTCAGGTTCTACGCAGTTTATACCCAGGGAGACCGCTCCGCCTGGGCAAAATATGCAATCACAAACTTTGGGAGCATTGACAATCCAAAGGTGCAACTCTATAACCTCTGGGATCCGGAGGGGGCATCGGAGTTCCACAAGAAGTACTCGGTGCTCACGACCCCTGCCCTGTTCCTGCTGGATGCCGACAACCGGATTGCCGGGCGCAAGCTGGACGCTGCTGCGCTGTCAGAGCTGCTGGGCCAGAAAGAGTCTTTTACATCTTCACTGAACGACCTTCTGGATGGCGTCAGGGACAATCTTGGCCTGGACAGTGAAACTATGGCAGATGTCTGTGCAGCCTTCTCTACACGCATAGGAGACGACCCTCAGATGTATCGCGACACTTATCTGGGAATTTACAATTATCTGCGCGGGCAGGGGGAATACGAGGCGATGGAGAGTGCCGCCTATGTTGCTGAGAACCATATCCTCGGGCGGCCCCAGATGTGGTCCCCGGAGATAATGGCGCAGATAGAGGATGCCGTGCGCCGCTTCAAGATGAATCCCGTTGGCGCGGTGGCTCCAGACGCAACTCTACGCAAACGATGCGGCGGCCAGACACAGATGCTCTCTAAGCGGGGAAAAAACTATACAGTGCTGTTTTTCAACCTGATCTCCTGCAGCGAATGCGCCACATGGAAACAGCAGTTGCTGGAGATGAAAGAACTGCTCCGCAGTAAAGGAGCCCGCGTGGTTTCTGTATACGTCGGCCCGGACCCTGAAGAATGGAAAAAGAGCCTCCGCAAAGGTGCCACTTCATCCACCGGAAAGCGCATATCTACCTGCGGCGGCTGGTGGCGAGACCTGCGCACCGACTGGCCGGACAGCGACCTCTACCAACTCTACGACCTGACCACCGCCCCGCGCATATACCTCCTGGACGCCTCCGGCACCATCATCGCCAAAGACATCACCCCCACAACCCTGCGGGAAGTATTATCGGAGCTTTAATCTGGAAACCTTACGGCAGAATAACCGTTACCTGGCACTCGGCGGTTATGCCCGCTGCCTTGGCAGTTATGGTTGCAGTGCCGACGCTCTCTGCGGTAACCTTTCCATAATCATTGACGCTCACTGCGGCAGGATTGGAACTGCTCCAGAACACGGTTTTGTCTGTTGCATCTTCCGGCCCCACAGTGGCATACAGAATCTCGGACTGACCTTGTTTAAGTGTCAGCGAAGGTTTGTTGAGGGTAACCGACTCCACTGGCGCAAGCACCGTGACGACACATTCTGCCGTCTTGTCCTCTGCCTTTGCCACAATCTTGGCGGCGCCGCCCTTGAGTGCTGAGACTACTCCGTTGGAGTTGACACTCACGACATTGTTATCCTGGCTTGTCCAGGTCACGGTCTTATCTGTGGCATCTTCAGGATCTACAGTTGCCACCATTACAAAGGTGCTGCCTTTATCTAATGTGATATCCCTGGCATTGAGACTGATGGCAGTAACAGGTGAATATACTATGACCTGGCATTCTCCGGTGACGCCGCCGGCAGTAGCTGTAACCACGGCAGATCCCCCCTTTTCTGCAGTCACTTTTCCTTCTCCATTGACACTGGCCACGGAGGGGTCGCTGCTATTCCATACAACTATCTTGTCTGTAGCGTCAAAGGGGATCACGGTAGCAATGAGATACTCCGTCTCACCCTTATTCAGATTCAGTACAGGTTTGTTTATCTTGACCGTTTTAACGTCTATTATCAGTTCCGTAACGGTAACCAGGCAGGTGGCTTGACAAGAACCGGCCCTGGCGGTAATAGTAGCAGTGCCGCACCCTAGGGCGACAAGTTTGCCCTGGTCTGAAACCTCAACGATCTGAGGATTGGAACTGCTCCAGACGATTTCGTCCGTAGAATCTTCCGGTGTAATGGTTGCAGCCAGCCATTCGATTTCATCTTTATACATCTCCATGGAAGGCCTGTCAATTGCAATGTCTGTAGCAGGAATTGATTTACGGTTTACAGTAAGCTCACACGTAGCCTGGAAACCCTCTACAGAAGCCGTAATGGTGGCAGAACCGGGCCTTATGCCGGTAACAAGGCCTTTAGTGGTGACCCATGCTATTTTGGAGTCAGAGGAGGACCATGTGACCTTCTTGACTGTAGCATCGGAGGGTTCAACGACAGTTGCCAACTGCAACGTTTCACCGACCTCTATTACGTTTTCTGGATAATTAAGGTTGAAAGAGGTAATCGGAACAACTTCACGCTTCACACAAGAAGAATCCGCAACGATAATAATGACGGATACCAGTAGAAGCAGGCTTTTGCGTATAGTCATTTTTTGCGTTTGCTTACACCTTTAATAATTCATTTTCAGGCAGATGTCTGAAAATGCCGCGCAAAGGTTAGAAAATATATCCACATCTACAAAACTATCTCCTGAACTTTTCGTACAGGTCCGCTATCAGGGAAGCGGCAGATTCGATGCCGAAAAGGCTCGAATCGAGACATAGATTGTAGCTGGAACTGTCTCCCCATTTCTTGAAGGTGTAGTAGTTGTAGTAGGCGGCACGCTTGCGCTCAGAGGATTCTATGAATCTGCGGGCCTCCTCTTTGGTAAGGTTCTCCCGCTCCATGACTTTCCCGATACGATACTCCTCATTTGCCGTAATAAAAACAGAGAAAAGTTCGGGGCGGTCGCGAAGCACATAATCTGCACAGCGCCCCACAAACACCCCGGAGCCATTGTCAGCTATTCTGTTTATCACTTTGCTCTGCAGGGAGAAAAGATTATCCCCGGACAGGTTTCCGACATCTGAATACTCTCCGGAATCGGCGTATACCGGCCCCCCGATACCCAGGAAACGGGCAAAACGCCCCAACGCCGACGGGCGCTCGTCCTGCATGGCAAAAAATTCCTGAGCGATTCCGCTCTCGCGGGCGGTGATCATCAGCAGGTTCTTGTCATAAAGTTCTATACCGAAGTGATCGGCAACCTTTCTGGCCACCTGCAGCCCGCCGCTGCCAATCTGCCGGCCAACAGTGATGAGAATCTTTCCGTCCATATCTTATTGGGTTACTTGCGAAACAGGTTCTTTCCCGAGCCGGTCAAACTCGCGCATCAGCGGGAGAAACAGCGCCAGAGCCACCAGGGACGATACCAGGTCCGATGCGGGCATACTGAACCACACGCCGTCGGTACCCCAGAATGAGGGGAATGTCAGCAGGAAAGGTATCAGGAAAAGAAGCTGGCGCGACAGCGACAGGAAAATGGCCTTGCCCACCCTGCCTATACACTGGAAGAAATTGGTGACCACAGCCTGAAAACCAACTACCGGAAACATCGACACCGAGATACGGAAAGCCCGTGCAGAGATGGCACGCAACCCGGCATCCCGGGTAAAGAGCGATACTGCAAGGTCCGGCATCACCATACCCACCACAAAAGCCAGCGAAAGGGCCGCCACAGAGCAGAAAATCGTGAGTCTGACGACCTCCTTCACCCTGCTCCAGTTACGGGCGCCATAATTGTATCCCACTATCGGCTGCATGCCCTGGGTCAGGCCCATCGTGATGGTAAAAAACAGGAAACAGAGGCGGTTGGCGATACCGTAGGCACCTATCGCAAGGTCGCCGCCGTACCGCTTGAGCTGGTTGTTTATCAGAATCACCACAAAGCATGAGGCGATGTTCATCAAAAACGGCGACATTCCTATGGAGAGAGAGCGCCAGGCAATCTTGAAATCAAACTCAAACACCTCCCTGGAGAAATGCAGCACATTATCGCGGTCACACAGAATCTTAGTTATCCAAACAAGAGCTATGACCTGCGCCAGGATGGTAGCGATAGCAGCCCCCCTTATACCCATCTTGAACACAAAGATGAAAATCGGGTCAAGTATGACGTTAAGCACCACCGCCAGTATCGTGGCCATCATAGCCAGGCGCGGCCTGCCAGAAGATCGTACGACACCGTTGAGGCCATGATAGAGGTGAGATATTACATTTCCCCACATAATCACCACCATATACTCGCGGGCATAGGATATCGTGTTCTCGCTGGCCCCGAAGAAATACAGTATCGGGTCCATGAAGATAAGCGAGAGCGCCGTCACCACAAAGCTGATTACCAGATTGAGTATCACCACATTGCCCAGAACACGGTTGGCCATCTTATAGTCTTTCTGCCCCAGCAGGATGGATATTAAGGTGGCGGCGCCGACCCCCACAAGGGTACCGAACGCAATGGAGATGTTCATCAGGGGGAATGTCACCGCCAGGCCGGAGATAGCCATGGGCCCCACCCCTTGTCCGATAAATATGCTGTCCACCATATTGTAGAGCGAGGTGGCGAGCATCGCAATTATTGCGGGCGTCGCATACTGCTTGAGCAGTTTGCCTATCTTCTCTGTCCCTAACTCTACAGGAATCATTCTCAAGACTTATTTGAACCTGGCCAGCGGAGTGACACTGCCCACAACCTTGTCTCCGACTTCTACCATCGGTTCCACGTCACCCGGAACCAGAACCGTGAGACGGGAGCCGAACTTGATGAAGCCAGCCTCAGAGCCCTGTTCGCACCGGTCACCCTCTTTGGCATAACATACGATCCTGCGCGCCACGATGCCCGCAATCTGACGGAACATCTCCTCCCTGCCCTTTTCGTCGCGGACCACTACGCTGGAATGCTCGTTCTTCTCGGAAGCCTTCGGGAGGAAAGCAACCACATGCTCGCCGGGATGGTATTTGCTGTAAACCACCTCACCTCCTGTAGGATACCAGGTTATATGGACATTGAACACCGACAGGAAGATTGATATGCGGGTGCATTCGCAGCCGAAATACTCATCCACAAATATCTTGTCAACCTCGACCACCTCGCCGTCTGCTGGAGCAACTATCAGCTCGGGGTCACGGGTGACATCTCTCTTGGGTGTACGGAAAAAGAAGATCATCATCGCGAACATGAACAGGCACACCAGGCAGAGGAGTATCCTGAGCCATGGATGGTGGCACCATTTTAAAACCGCGGCGAACGCCGCAATCCAGATTATGCTGTTTACGATAATAAAGGGTATGCCTTCGTTGTGTATGCCCATATAATCAAATTTTAAATTACACCTGTGAGGATAAAGAAAACGGTTACCGTAGGAATTGCGAACAGAGCCCCGTCAAAGCGGTCCAGCATGCCGCCGTGGCCAATCAAAATCCGTCCGGCATCTTTCTGAGAGTAGTGCCGCTTGATGAGTGACTCAAACAGGTCGCCGGTGATTCCAAACACCACCACAATCGCTGCTGCCACCAGCCACTGCCAAAGAGGCAAGGTAAAGATGCCTGTCAGAAAAATAACTACGGCTGTTATAAAGGTAAACAAAAAACTCCCTGCGACACCGGCCCAAGACTTCTTGGGAGAGATTTCAGGGGCTAACTTGCGACTGTTCTCCCGCTGCCCGAAAGCCATGCCAAGAGCGTAGCCTCCCACGTCGTTCATCCATACCAGGGTGATAACGGCCACGAACAATTTGGGAGAGTATGTCCCTGAAGCATCAAACATCATCATGTTTGTAACCACAAACGGGAGCAGCAAATACACTATCGGGAAGCATAGGTCCTGTAACGTGAGGCGCACGATACGCTCCTGCCGGTCAAAGAGCATGGCCGACAGCGCCACAACCAGCAGCGGGAACGCCGCCAGCAGCCATTTGCTGTCAATGTCGTATAACCTGAAAATGACGCATGCGATAAAGAATCCCACACAGAGGGCAATCATAATAACCCGTAGCGTTGTGTGGGTACCGCTCCCCAGCGACATCCTGTAGAACTCGTTAATCATCAATGCCATACCAGCGGCAAACTGCGCGGCATAGAGCAACGGATGCAGCAGCACGCACCCTACCACCGCCACAACCAGAAGTACGGCGCCGAGAGTCCTGTATAGCAGCGAAGTTTTGGCCATGAAAGCTAGAATAGCGTGGGTTGTGACGAATTATCTTCTTCAACCACAGGGTCTGTCTCGCCCGTCTCCTGCCTGGGGGCAGCCTTGCGACGTGCCCGCGGCTTAAGTTCAGACTCTTCTGACTGCTCTTTTTCAGGTTCAACGGTTGCCTGACTTGCGGGAACAGCCGGGGACTCCGGCTCAGGTGCGTCGGTAGAATCCGTTGGTGAAGTCTCTTCTGCAACGGGTTTTTGTTCCACGGGAGAATCCTCCACCGCCAGTGTCTGAGACCCGTCAATCACGGCATTGGGGTTTACGCCGCCCGGCCGGGGACCAAGGATCCGTTCAACATCTTCAGAGAAAATAACCTCACGTTCCAGAAGGAGTGCGGCCAGCTGTTCAAACCCTTCCCGATGCGCTTCAAGCACACGGGTTGCGGTGGCGTGGGCCTGATCTATCAACCGTTTAACCTCTTTGTCAATCTCTTCTGCAGTCTTTTCGCTGTAGGGTTTTGTAAGCCCCATTTCACTGCGGCCGGTAGAATCGTAATATGATACATTGCCGATGCTGTCACTCATACCAAAGTAGGTCACCATTGCGTTTGCCTGACGGGTGAGCTTCTCCAGGTCGTTGAGGGCACCGGTGGAGATATCACCATTTACCATCTGCTCAGCAACGCGGCCTGCGATGGTGGCCGCCATCTCGTCCAGCAACTGCCCGCGTGTAGTCAGCTGGCGCTCCTCCGGCAAATACCATGCAGCGCCAAGAGCCTGTCCGCGGGGGATGATAGTTACTTTAAGCAATGGATTAGCGTGCGGCAAAATCCAGCTTACTGTAGCGTGACCCGCCTCGTGATGGGCTATGGTCCGCTTCTCTTCTGCAGAAATAATCTTGCTCTTGCGCTCCAGGCCACCCACTATGCGGTCAATCGCATCCAGGAAATCCTGCTTTTCCACAAACGCCTTGTTATGGCGCGCAGTGATAAGCGCCGCCTCGTTGCAGACATTTGCAATATCAGCCCCAGAGAAACCAGGGGTCTGCTTTGCCAGGAAGTTTATGTCAAAGCCCGGAGTGAGCTTGATTTTGCGAAGGTGCACTTTGAATATCTCCAGACGCTCCTTGAGCTCCGGCAGATCCACATGGATCTGACGGTCAAAGCGGCCGGCACGCATAAGGGCGCTGTCCAGCACGTCGGCACGGTTGGTCGCCGCCAGCACAATCACACCGGAATTGCTGCCGAATCCGTCCATCTCCGTGAGGAGCTGGTTAAGGGTGTTCTCCCGCTCGTCGTTAGAGGAGAAGCCGATATTCTTACTGCGGGAACGTCCCACGGCATCAATCTCGTCGATGAAAACTATGCAGGGAGCTTTCTCCTTTGCCTGACGGAACAGGTCACGGACACGCGATGCGCCCACACCCACAAACATCTCCACAAAGTCGGAGCCAGAAATAGAGAAGAACGGCACGTTGGCCTCACCGGCCACAGCCTTGGCCAGCAAGGTCTTGCCGGTGCCCGGAGGGCCCACCAGAAGGGCGCCTTTGGGAATCTTTCCTCCAAGGGTGGTGTATTTCTTTGGGTTCTTCAGGAAATCTACAATCTCCATCACCTCCACTTTGGCCTCCTCCAGCCCCGCCACATCCTTGAATGTGACCTTGTCCTGGTCTTTCTTGTCATTCTCAAAGAGCTTTGCCTGCGATTTGCCAACATTGAAGATGCCGCCGCCTATTCCTCCACCCCCGCCCATATTGCGCATTGGGAGGATAAACAGAACCACAAAGAAGAAAATCATCAGGAGTATCCATATCCAGTCCATTATGTTGGCCCAGGCACTGGTGCGCTCCTCTATTACCACATCAAAGCGGTCCAGCTCCGGCATCTGCTGCAAAACGGCGTCAAACTCGCTCTCAGCATTGAAAGAATCAGAAACCAGAAAGTAGAAATATGGACCTTTCTTGGGCTGTGTCCCCTCAGGGAAATAGTTTTTGTAGCGCTCGGCGCCACTGCTCTTGATATAAACCTCGCCGCGGTTTGCATTGCGGATATATACCACTTTCTGCACGCTGCCGGTGGGGAGGATTTCGTCACGAACCTCAAACCACTCTTTTTTCACCGGGTTTGAACCGCCGCTGGTGCCCCAAAGCGCCACCAGGCCGCCGATTATCAATGCGTAAATCAAAAGTATCGGCCAGCGGGGACGGCGCAACTGACCGCCTCCCTTCCCGTCTGGCGCACCCTTGCCCATACCGAACATATTGCCCAGACGGTTGTTATTCTTATCGTTGTTATTGTTGTTATTGTTGTTACTCATCTTCTCCGTAGTTTGTTTTTTCTGCATCTGCCCAAAGATCCTCCAGCCGGTAGAAATCGCGGTATTCGCTCTGGAAAATATGCACCACAGTATCACCGTAGTCGAGGATTATCCAGAAGGCATTCTCACGGCCCTGAGCACGGATGGGGTCGCGACGGCACTGCAGCCACATCTGCTCCACCACATTGTCGCTGATTGCCACAACCTGGGTGGTACTGTCTGCATTGCAAATCACAAAGCTGTCTGTAATGGCTGTACCGATATTTGTAAGATCCATCGAGACCACGCCTTTGGCCTTCTTGTCCAACATGGCTGCGGCAATTACTTCGATTTCTTTTTTCTGCGTTTCGTCAATCATAAAATATGCACTAATTTCGCCGATGGCGTTTAACTCGCGAATTTATGAAAATTAAATGGCATAACACAATCGAATCCACATTTTCGGGGATGGAAATTGCAAAAAACCAACTGGGCGACAAAGAGGTTTGGGCAGCCCGTTTCCAGACCGCCGGACGTGGACAGAAAGGAAACACCTGGTGCAGTGCCGACGGAGAGAATCTCACGTTCTCTATATACCTGAAACACTGCGGCATCGAGGCCCGCAACCAGTTTGCCATTTGCCAGGCGGTGTCTCTGGGCGTGTGCCGTTATATGGCGGCTAAGGGTGTCGAAGCATCCATAAAATGGCCCAACGACATCTACGTGGGTGACTGCAAAATTTGCGGGATCCTGATATCCAACACCGTCTCCGGAGTCCTTTTGAAAGACTCGCTGGCCGGCATTGGGATTAACCTCAACCAAGTTGAATTCCCAGATTGGATACCAAACCCCACCTCGCTGAAACTCATAACAAAAAACAATTATGTTATAGAGGATGAATTACCTCTGGTCCTAGATGAGATATTGGCAGAATATGGCGCAATCGGAGACAAAACCGCCCCGGATTATCTGCGACGCCTGTACCTTAAGGACACCCCTCACCTCTTCACCGACGCCGCCAGCGGAAACAAATTCAATGGAGTTATCACGGGGGTATTGCAAGACGGCCGCCTTGAGGTAAGGACGGCCGACGGATATTTCAGATATTTCGCCTTTAAGGAGATAATCTATTAAACGTCTAGGCGTTTGCCATAAACGATATTGTCTTGAGCGGATCGGGTGAACCAAACACAGAACTGCCCGCCACAAAGGCATCTACGCCAGTTGCGGCAAGCATAGCCACATTCTCCTCGTTGATGCCGCCGTCAATCTCTATCAGGCACTTGCTGCCCGACTCATCTATCATCTGACGCAGCTTGCGCACCTTATCCACCGAGCGGGGGATGAACTTCTGCCCTCCGAAACCGGGATTCACAGACATCACCAGGGCAAGATCTATTTCACCCAGAACATCTTCAAGCAGACAGACGTTGGTATGCGGATTGATGGCTACACCTGCTTTCATCCCGGCAGCATGAATTGCGGATATAGTCCTCTCCAAATGGGTGCAGGCCTCCAGGTGCACAGTAAGGTAGGTCACACCCAGGCTTGCAAAGCTGGAGATATAATTATCGGGATTCACAATCATCAAATGGGCATCCAGCGGCTTCTTGCTATGCGCAGCAATGTGCTTTACCACCGGCATTCCGAAAGAGATATTAGGGACAAACACTCCGTCCATCACATCCAGATGGACCCAGGAGCAATCCGATTCATTCAACATCTCGATATCGCGAGCAAGGTTGCCAAAATCGGCAGAAAGAACAGAGGGGGCGATTATATTTTTCATCTCTTTAAATGTTTCAAATTATTTATCCCAGAAGCTGCTGGACTTGTCGTACTTGAGCAGGCTGCTCAGGGTGGATGCATTGGCCGCTATGCGGAAACTCCAGCTCTGCCACTTGCCGGTAGGGACCCATGATACACTCATGTTGAAGCAGTGCAGGTCATATGTAGCACTCAGCTGCGACGTCGTCATAGTCATCGAACTCAGGTCAAACCCTGTGTTCAGCGATACATTCAGCGCTTTGGTAATGCGTATCTGGCCGCTCACGGTGGCGGTACGTGTAAACTTGTCCACCTTCTGGAGCTGATTGTTGGTATAGCTGTAGGAGCCGGAATAAGCGAAGTTCATGCTGAAGCTCAAGCTCCACGGCACCTCCGGGTTCATATAATAAACCCAGCCGCCCGGGATATACTCGCCCGTTATCGGGTGGTAATATACGCGGTAGTAATCATCGTGACTTGGCTTGACACCTGAGGGGTCGCGTCGCCCGTCGTTACCGTCTATACTCCCCTTGCCGTTCAGCGAATAAGAGAGGGAAGCCGAGGCGTTGGTGATGCGGGCCAGGCGATGACGGGTGGCTATGAGGAACTTGTTGCACCTCACACCACGCTCGTTTACGTCATAGGGGTCAAGTGTGAGATTGCCGTTAATGCCGACTTTGCCAAACACGGTGGTGCTGCCGGATATGGAGATTGTAGACAGGCGCAGCGAATCGGCCATAAAGTTGTAAGAACCGCCAATGCTCAACTGGTCAATCAGTTTGATCTTCTTGGTGCCCACACCGGTAGTGTCTTTAAGGTCTTTCACCTTAGCTTCCAGATTGTTACCAAACGAGAAGCTCAAAGAGCCGCTCTTGCCCTTACCGGGCGGGCTGTTCATCTGTCCTGAATAGATGTTGTAATCCTTGGTCACCTCCTCGCCCTTGCTGTTCAAATAGGTAAGAGTGCGCCATCCGTTTGCGGCGGTGCCCAGCTCCGGATGATATGAGAGACTGAACGAGGGGGTTATCATGTGCCGGATTGCCTGCAATGTCCCCTTGGGATTAAACTGGAACAAACCGTATATGCGGGTACTCATGGAGAGTGACGCAGAATAAGTCTGCGTGAAACCCAGGGTAGAGAACTGACCGGACATTACCGACTCCACCTGCCCGGTCTCTTCGTTGTAGAACTGAGTGGTCTTGCGGAAGTACATGTTTGCACCGTAGCTTACACCGGGAGAGAAGTTGAAGTATTTCAAGAGGGTGAACGAAGGCAGGCCGATTGTAACCTTGTGCGACATGCCATTGTTAAACTTGTCTGCAAATCCCTCCTTCATAAACTCGCTCGCCTTGAAGTTTATCTTGTTCTGGAACGAGGTGCTGTAACTCAGGGAAATCTGCTCGTAGAAGCGCTCCTTGCCCGACCTTACTTTGCGTTTGAAGGGGAAAAAGCGGTTCACGTTGAAGGTAAGGTTAGGCAGCGTGAAAACGTAAGAGGAGTCTTTGGTATTCTGGCTGTGAAGCATATTCACAGAGAGGCTTCCAAAAGAGAATGACTTGGAATACGATATTGAAGAAGAGGTCTGGCTCTGTACCGCCTCCGATACGCTGGTAGAGTTGTAGCGGCTGTTAGACGGGCTGGAGAAGTTGACAGATGCACGGAATGTGGTTCCGGGACGTGCCTTGGAATCCTGGGCATGAGACCATTTCACGCCAAAGTTTGTGGATTCGTTGTAGCTGCTGGTCCCCTTCTCACCAGTCTTGTCCACAGAATAGTTCACGTTAAGGTCGCCGGAATAGGCATATCGCTTCTTATAGCGGGAGGTCAACTCCAGCGCCCAGGAGCCGTAACTGTAAATGTCGCCGGTAAGCGCTATGTCTATGTGGTCGTTTACCACTACGTAATAACCCAGGTCGCGCAGATACAGGCCGCGGGCATTCTCCTCACCGAAGGTCGGCATCATAATACCGCTGGCACGGTCTGGCATATCGGGTACAAAACCGAATGGCAGCGCCAGCGGCAGCGGGACATCCTCCACCACAAGGTAGGCAGGACCGAACACGGTGTGCTGGCTGGGTTTGGTAATGATTTTAGCCGCCGTCATTTGCAGGTAATAGTGCGGATGCTCCGCGTTGCAGACTGTATATTTACCGCCGGCTATGTTCACAGACTGGTCTTCCAGCATCTTGAGCTTCTCTCCGCGCAGCTCACCGTCCCGCTGGTTAGTCACCATATTCTTGATGCGGGCCTTACGGGTATCAAAGCTGTAGTAAATCTCCTCCATCTTGTACTCCGTCTTGCCGTCTTTGAGCACAGGCTGCCCCACCCAGTTGTTTTCGTAGTCTTTTGTACCGCGTGCATACACGATATTATTGTCAAGATCGTAGGCCATATAGTTGGCCGTAATCTCGGTCTTGCCATATTTCACAGAGACATCGCCATAGTAATATATAACCCGTCGTCCTCCAGTAAAATCCTCTATGACAGAGTCTTTAGCCGCAGAGAAGGCGGGCCGCTCAAGAGCGCTCTTGGGGCGCATGGTAATTATGGTGGAATCCGAAGCCGTCAGGGTAGAATCGGTGGCGGAGAGCAACAGGGAATCAGGAGCGGAAAGATCCAGCGAGTCAGCCACCGGCAGTGACGGGACATTGTCCTGCAGCGCCGGCTCTTTGTCAGCCACATTGTTACGTACGGCAGTTTCCGGCTTAGGAGCCTCACGGACCGGTGCAAGGCCGCGCTTATCAATAACCTGGGCGACGGAGACAACGCTCCGGCACAATATTATCAATAGCACCAATATGTATTTGAACCGACGCACGCCAGGCCTTAAAACTCGATTATTTTATCTATCTTTGCAAAAGTGCAAAAGTACAGATTTTAAGAACGTTTTACAACTTATCTGCCGATTTCGTTTCCCAGAAAGTTTCTTGCAGCGGTTTTTGTTGCCGTTTGCGCTGTATTTTGCGCATCTGCGGCCACTCCTGAAGAGGGGCTGAAGCTTAGGAAGGTAGTGATTGACGCCGGGCACGGCGGGCACGACCCGGGAGCGATATCCAAAGACCGTAAACTCTACGAAAAGAACGTGGTGCTGGACCTGGCGCTGATGTTGGGCGATAAAATAAAGAAGGCCTACCCCGACGTAAAGGTGATTTACACCCGGGACAAAGATATCTTCATCCCCCTTTATGAGCGGGCAGACATCGCAAACAAGAACCACGCAGACCTGTTTATCTCCATCCACTGCAACTCCGTAAACAACACCAAGCCCTCCGGCTTCGAGACCTATGTAATGGGAATGGATCACAACGCAGCCAACATGGAGGTCTGCAAGCGGGAGAATTCCGTGATCTTGCTGGAGGATGACTATACCGCAAGGTACCAGGGTTTTGACCCCAACGACAGCGAGAGCTACATAATGTTCAACCTGATGCAGAACGCCCATTTTGAGCAGAGCCTCATTTTTGCCGAGCTCTGCCAGAACTCTATGAAGGGCGGCCCCGTGGTTAAAAACAGGGGCATCAAGCAGGGCGCCCTTGTGGTGCTCTGGCGCAGCACCATGCCCTCCGTACTGGTGGAGGTAGGGTTCATCTCCAACCCGCAGGACATGGCGGCTCTGGCCTCAAAGGACAAGCGGCAGCAGATTGCCGGAGAACTTTTCAACGCGTTTGAAAAGTTTAAGGAGCAGTATGAGCTAAGCGGTGACGTTGAAGAAGAGAATATCCCTGAAACAGCCCCTGAAGAACCCGCACAACCTGTAGCCGAACCTGCAGAGCCCGAGTCACCCCTCCCCTCCTCCGCCGAACAGGATACTTTTTTTGCCGTCCAGGTCTTTGCCATATCAAAGAGCTTGAAGCCGGACGACCCTGTTTTCAAGGGGGCGGAAGATGTCCGCAAGTTCAACGCCGGAAAGGTTTTCAAGTACACCGTCGGAACCTTCAAGACAGAAGAAGAAGCCGCCGCTGCGGCGCTAAAACTTTCGTCAGATTTTCCGGGGTGTTTTGTGGTCAAATTAGATAATTCTGGAATCAAAAAAAAATAAATTTTCTTTACAAAAAGTTAAGGCTCGCAGAATCAAACCAATAACCAAATAAGTTTTTTATAAGATGCTTCCCCACAGATAGTTACAAGCGCCAAAAATTTTCAATTTGAATATCAAGCACTTATAGAAAATTTGAATTTTGCAAGCAAAAATTCATTTTTTATTTATCTTTTTTTCAACCAGTTTTGTTCCAGCAAAATTTCTGATGACAAAACCGGATTACATAATGGTGTGGGAAGAGTGTCTTGCCATTATTAAAGACAACACCACAGAGGAGGGATTCAAGACCTGGTTCGCCCCCATAAGGGCCAAGAGCCTGGTTGGCCGTACCCTCACTCTGGAGGTCCCCTCACACTATGTCCGGGAACATATTGAGACTCATTACAACGATCTGCTGCTCAAGGTTCTTACCCGTGTCATCGGCAACGGATTCCGCCTCATATACAGCGTCCGCGTGGTTGGCAACAGCTATGTACGCACCATGGAGAGCAGCCGCGAGACCCCGGAAAACCGGGCGATTGTGCTCAACGGCGATGCACAGCGTTACAATGGCAGCGCATACGCGATTCCGGGAATCCAGAAGGTCAAGATAGATTCTCACCTGAACTCCAACTACGACTTCGAGAACTTTGTCGTGGGAGAATGCAACCGCCTTGGTTATTCCGCCGGCCTGAGCATCTCCAACAATCCCGGGAAGAATGCCTTCAATCCTCTTTTTATTTACGGAGGTCCCGGGCTTGGCAAGACCCACCTGGCACAGGCCATCGGCATCGCCACAAAGGATATGTTCCCCGACAAGATTGTCCTGTACGTAAATGCCAACACCTTTGTTGCGCAGTATATGGACACCGTTGGCGTAAACCATCAGATCACCGATTTTCTGCGCTTCTACCAGGCAGTTGACCTGCTCATAGTAGATGACGTCCACGAGTTTGCCGACAAGAAAGGTTCGCAGAATGCGCTGTTCCAGATTTTCAACTATCTGCACCAGATGCAGAAGCAGCTCATCCTCACCTCAGACAAGCCGCCGGTAGAGCTGTCGGGCCTTGACCAGCGCCTCCTCTCCCGTTTCAAATGGGGACTCTCGGTAGAGCTCACCATGCCCGACTATGCCACCAAACTGGCCATCCTAAAGTCAAAATGCCTCCGCGGCGGCGTAGAAGTTCCGGAAGAGATCCTGGAGTATATCGCCGAGAATGTAAAGGGGAATATCCGCGAGCTGGAGGGGACCATCGTAACCCTGATTGCACAGGCTACTTTCACAAAGAAAGAGATCACGATGGAGCTTGCCCACGACCTCATAGAGAAAATCGTGCAGACTCCCCAGAACGAGATTACGGTGGCCAGGATTTCCAAGGTTGTCTGCGACTACTTCAAGATTGCCCCGGAACAGATTGCCAGCAAGAGCCGCAAGCGCGAGGTGGCACAGGCGCGCCAGATTGCAATGTACCTGAGCCGCACCCTCACAAACACGTCGCTATCATATATCGGCAGCCAGATTGGCGGTCGCGACCATGCCACAGTGCTCCACTCATACAACACTGTCAGCGACCTGATTGACACCGACCGTACTTTCAAGAAGTACATAAGCGACCTCAAGCGCATCCTTTGTCAATAAACAAATAACTTATACGACCCATGAAAGAGGAAAAAATAATGCCTTTTTTCCGTGATATCCTGCGTATTCCGCGCGAATCCGGACACGAAGAACACATAATTGAATTCCTTCTGGAATTTGGCCGCAGCCGCGGACTCGAAACAAAGCGCGACGCCATCGGTAACGTGCTCATCACCCGGCCTGCCTCCGTTGGTTGCGAGAGCTGGCCCACGGTTGTATTGCAGAGCCATCAGGATATGGTATGTGAGAAGAACGGCGGAGTGAAGCACGACTTTGCCAAAGACGCTATCGATGCCTATATAGAAGATGGCTGGATGAAGGCCCGCGGCACCACCCTCGGTGCAGATGACGGCATAGGAATAGCCACAGAACTGGCAATCCTGGACGACAAGTCGCTCAAACTGGGCAAGATCGAGTGCCTCTTCACCGTGTCTGAAGAGACCGGACTTGACGGCGCATTTGCCATGAGCAGCGATTTCTTCACCGGCAAGATCCTCATCAATCTCGACTCAGAAGACTTGGGCAGCTGTTCATAGGTTGCGCCGGCGGCATCGACACTACCGCCAACTTCACCTATACCCCCTCCGCTGTGCCAGAAGGGTATATCGCCACCAGATTCACGATATCCGGCGGCGTCGGCGGCCATAGCGGCGACGATATCAACAAGGGCCGCGCAAACGCAGTGCAACTGCTTGCCCGCTTCCTCTATGTTGCCCTCGATTACGACATTGAGCTGTGCACGATAGACGGCGGCAACAAGCGCAATGCCATCGCCCGCAAAGCCAGCGCCACAATTGTTTTTGCCCCCGACTGCGAAGACGATATCATAGGCATTTTCAACCGCATGGCCGAGGCAATTGCCATTGAATTCGCCAACACCGACCCCGGCCTTACATTTACCGCCGATCCCGTAACTTGGAAGGGAGAGATCATCGACACAAAGACTGCACACTGCCTGATTGCAGCACTCAACAGCGCCCCTCACGGCGTGCTTGCCATGAGCGCCGAGGTTCCGGGCCTGGTGGAGACATCCTCCAACCTGGCATCCGTCAAAATGCTGCCGGAGAACATCATCCGCGTGGGCAGCAGCCAGCGCAGCGCCATCAACTCCGCCCGCAGATGGGCTGCAGACCGCTTTGAGGCCTGCTTCGCCCTGGCCGGCGCCGACGTCACTCACGAAGGCGAATATCCCGGCTGGAAGCCAGATATGAAGTCGCCCGTACTAAAGACCACCGTAGATAGCTACAAACGGCTCTTCAACGAGGATCCCATAGTCCGCGCAATCCACGCCGGGCTCGAGTGCGGCCTGTTCCAGGGCAAATATCCCGACCTGGACATGATCTCCTTTGGCCCCACCATTCTGGGCGTCCACTCACCCGACGAGCGGCTCGAACTGGCTACAGTAGACAAATTTTGGAATCTGCTGCTAGATGTTTTGCAGCATTTGGCATAAAAAAGTTTCACTTTCCAAATTATTGTTTATATTTGCAGTCCTTTTCGGGGGAGAGATGCTCGAGTGGCTGAAGAGGCACGCCTGGAAAGCGTGTGTACCCCCAAAGGGTATCGCGAGTTCGAATCTCGCTCTCTCCGCAAATCCCTGGATGTGGCGCAGTTGGTAGCGCACCTGGTTAGGGACCAGGAGGTCGCTGGTTCAAGTCCAGTCATCCAGACAAAAGGGTATGAAAGCGTTTGCCGACATACCCTTTTTATACTAATGGTGAGTTGTCCGAGTGGTTGAAGGAGCC
>JAFXNQ010000045.1 GCA_017529425.1 Bacteroidales bacterium
CATCCCGCACGGCTAACAGAGGATGAAGATCAACATCCTCATTGAACACCATAACTGGCAAGTCAATGTTATATCCGGCTTTGTAATCTACACGGATACACTTGTTCTTATGGATTGGGGTGGCATCGGTTGTTCCATCAACGGCATTCATTATCCAATTCTGGAGAGTCGCTCCCGTTACATCGTCCGGGTTTGATTTGAAATAGATGCCGTCATCCATGTCGCAGTGGTCGTCTTTAGTACGGATACAAGTCCCTAACTTATATGAACCCTGAATGAAAAAGGAAGGAACATAATTGGGATGCTCCTCTGCAAAATAATCCCGAATCTTATCCCTTAGATTCTCTCGGGACGTAATCATCTTATTTTTCTTTGAAGATAAAACCTCGAGTTCATCGTTGAACTCCTGGAATAGTTTATGACAGTTCGACATTTCTAATTATGATTTTTACCTGGCAAATCTACATAAAAAATGTAAATATCAAAAATAAAACCACAATGTTCCGATTTTAGTTTTTAATTTCTGACGATTATCTGCAATTATGACGTGCGGTCTTGGCGCTGAAATAAAGGGGAAAGGTGTAGAAGTGCCTATATAGAAACTTAGGAAACTAGGTGAAGTGTTCCATATCCAAATCCGGTTCCATGTGGGAAATAACTGAATAACAGAGGATTAGTCATATATGCTGCATTTTTCTCAACGACTTTTTGCCTGTCCGTTGTCATTTTTCCAACGACTTTTGGGAATCCCTTTGTTTCAGCCGTGATTTAAACTCAAAACCCAGTATTTTGGGGGGGCAACATCCGAAAACTCACCAAACTGAAGCACGAGGATACCCCTCACAGTGCATTCTGAGATGGGGTGACGTGCTTTAAGCGACGATATCGTCCTCTGGAGCACACGAGGGTGCCCCTGATAGCGCTCTGAGGCCACTTGTCGTGCGCCAGTTGGACGGATTGTCCGCTTCTGACCAAAGAAAAAGAGAGTGACCAATAATATCTTATTAGTCACCCTCTTTTCAGCATAGAGGACGAGAATCGTAAGCGGGTGATTCTCGTTATTCGGCACTGAACTGCCACTCTATCACGTTCAGATATGTTTCTCCCGGCAGCAGGGGCCGGAAGGGGAACTGCAGTTTGTTGGGAGAGTCGGGGAATGCCTGGCACTCCATTGCTACGCAGTCATAGTCTTTATAGGCATAGCCTGTGGGTGCATTGGGGCAGCCTGAGAGCCAGTTGCCGGTGTAAATTTGCACACCCGGCTGGTTGGTAGACATCACCACCTTGCGGCCGTCGCAGGAGAGTTCTGCCGCAGGGCGGACTTTGCCGTCATAGCCGTCTATGCACCAGCAGTGGTCATACCCCTTGCCAAACTTCAACGGTTCATAATCGGCATCCAGGTCGCGCCCGATGGGCTTGGCCTCAGAGAAATCCATAGGAGTTCCTGCCACGGGGGCCATCTCGCCGTAAGGAATCAGGGTCGAATCGCCGGGAAGGAAGCGGGAAGCGTGTAGTTTGAGAATATGACTCCGGACACCATCGCCACCGAAAGCTTTTTCACCGCGAAGATTAAAATAGACGTGATTGGTGAGGTTAACCACCGTGGGCGCATCGGTTACGGCAGAGATCTCCAGCCGCAACACATTGTCATCGTCAAATGTATATACCGCCTGAATATCAAGGGCGCCGGGATATCCGGCATCGCCGTCGGGGCTGTGCAACTTAAAGCGGACACCTCCCTCAAACTCCTCTGCATCCCAGATACGGTTGGCAAAGCACTGCTCGCCGGGGCCGCCGTGCAAGTGGTTGGGGCCATTGTTGATGGCCAGCGAATACTCCTTCCCGCCAAGGGAGAACTTGCCGGCCGCAATGCGGTTGGCGTAGCGTCCGGGGATCTTGCCGGCGCAGGGGCCGTCCTCCATCCAGTCTTCAGGATGGGCGTATGTCAGGGCTACGTTGTCAAAGACACCGCTGGCATCGGGCACTACAATAGCAACTATGCCGGCGCCAAGATTGCTCAAGGTAACCCGGCCGCCGGCATTGTTGGTGATTGTAAAGTGCTTTATTTGAGCTTGCGGACGTTCCATCTCTTTGCACCGTCAGAAATCGCAACGTTGATAACGCGCGGATCCAGGTTGAATTTCTTCTTGTATGCTTTCTGGACTGCTTCGATGTAGGCTTTCGCATCGCCGCTGCGTACAATTGCAATAACGCAACCGCCAAAGCCGCCACCCATCATACGTGCGCCAACGACACCGTCGCATTTGCGGGCAACGTCAACAATAAAGTCGAGCT
Organism: Bacteroidales bacterium; assembly: GCA_017529425.1. Classification (GTDB taxonomy): domain Bacteria; phylum Bacteroidota; class Bacteroidia; order Bacteroidales; family UBA932; genus Equibacterium. Next base: position 2,296 of record JAFXNQ010000045.1, read on the forward strand.
CTTCGCAACTTACGCCATAATCTTTGCTGAGGCCGTCGTGAGTCTCAAACATCTTTTTGCCAAATGCGGGGATATCACCCTTTGCCAGATCGCGGCAACCTGCCAGCAGGCGCGGTGATTCCTTTACTACAAATGAGCAGCGCTTGTAAACCATAGGGTCCAGCTTATCCTTGTACTGCTCCAGCATGGCGGGGGTCACGTCGCGCAGCAGCTCCACGTTGGGATGGTCCTTCTTGATTGCAGCCACGCCAGCCTCGCACTGTGCACGGCGCACGTTATACTCTCCGGAGGCGAGGTTATGCTTCACCATAGTGTCGATGAGGACAATCTTGTAGCCTCTGGGGTTGAAGGGGACGCGCTTGTAGCTGAGAGAACGGCAGTCGAGGCGTATAACCTTGCCCTCCTTGCCCATCAGAGATGCAAACTGGTCCATGATGCCGCAGTTCACACCCACATAATGGTGCTCTGTCATCTGGCCGATTTTTGCCAGTTCCTCGCGTTTGAAACCGAGCTTGAACAGAGTATTGATTGCAAAGCCAAATACACTCTCGAGAGCAGCCGACGATGACATTCCCGCACCCAGGGGGACGTCGCCGCCAAAGGCGCAGTCAAAGCCACCGGGAGCGGCGCCACGCTCTTTCATCTCCTGGATGACGCCAAAGATGTAGCATGCCCACTGCTGAGCGGGCTTCTTGGGGTCGTTGATATCAAAAGTAAGCTTCTCGCCGTAGTCCATGGAGAACGCGTTCACCTTTGTCGTGCCGTTGGGAGCAATGGCCAGGCTGATGCCCTTGTCCACTGCTGCAGGGAGCACGAAACCGCCATTATAGTCGGTGTGTTCGCCAATCAGGTTGATACGGCCGGGTGAGGTGAAATAGCTGAATTTAACGCCGGGAAAATTCTTCTTGAAAGCGTCGATGACTTTTTTGGGTTTTAACATATTGCGTTAGAATTATTGTTGGTTGGTATAAGTCTTGTAAAGATACCAAATACTTTGAATTTTTCAAAAATGGTAGTACATTTGCAACGAAGCAAAAGCGGGAGTAGCTCAGTTGGTAGAGCGTTGGCTTCCCAAGCCGAAGGTCGCGGGTTCGAGACCCGTCTTCCGCTCAAATACAGACAAGTCCGTCCCACGCGGCAACGGGCTTGTTTTGTCTTACATAGATACTCTCCAATGAAAAAAATATTCACACTAATACTCCTTATTGCCATCGTGTGCCCGGCCCTGGCCCAGTTGCCGGGATATAAATACCAGATAGTCCCATATACCATAAAAAGGTGCACCCGTGAGATTAAAATCCCCATAGACACCTTAAGCACCGACGATAAATTCATAGACATCATCATTTACGATAACCATACGTGGGAATATCTGTCATATGAACGTCCGGACATTGACAGCACCGCCGTATATGACGATTACTTTGACATCGAGGCGCTGCATGCACACTACCCCAACGAGAGCATTCCGGCCGAGGTGGATATATGCCTGACAGACGATGAGCACGGATTCTGCGTCCCGATCCAGGGAAAGGTCAGCTCCAGATTCAAGATGCGTCGCCGCCGTCCCCACTATGGCCTGGACGTTGTGCTCAACACCGGCGACAGCATTCACGCTGCCTTTGACGGTGTAGTCAGGATTGCCACCGGCAGCCGTACCGGAGGTTACGGCAACTTGATTATCCTGCGTCACTCCAATGGCCTTGAGACCTATTATGGCCACCTTTCAAAACTTCTGGTAGATGTGGGAGAGCCGGTTAAGGCGGGTGAAGTTATCGGCCTTGGCGGCAGCACCGGACGCAGCACCGGCCCCCATCTCCACTTTGAGACGCGCTACCGCGGAAAGGCCTTTGACCCTGAAAGGTTATTCGACTTTGAAGAGGGAGAACTGCGTAGCAGCGATTTCTGCCTGAAGAAGGACTACCTCAACATCTATTCCCATTACGGACAGACCGATGCGCAGTCAAAGGCGGCCGGTCAGGCAAAATATTACAAGGTGCGCAAGGGTGACACTCTGGGAAAGATTGCCGCGCGTCACGGCACAACGGTTAACAAAATCTGCCGGTTGAACGGCATCAAATCCACAAAGACGTTGCGTGTGGGGCAGCGCCTGCGCGTACGGTGATGAAACGCGCGCTGGTCACAGTCTGCCTGATGGCGCTTGCAAGCTTCTGCCTGAAAGCGCAATACGACCCGTCGCACTTCTATTATGCAGGGCGTCAGGCACTCAGTGACGGTAAGTACTCGCTGGCCATAGAGAATTTCAACATTCTCTCCCGCATTGACACAGTCAGTCCCGAGGCGTTTTTTTTCCGGGGCATTGCAAAGTATAATCTGGGCGATTTGAACGGAGCCGAGCGCGATTTTGACTTGAGCCTGAAGCGAAATCCTCTCTACACATACGCCTATCACTACCGCGCCATAACCCGCAGCCGCCTTGGACGCTATGAAGAGGCGCTGGAGGACCTGCAGGAGGCATCTGAACTGCGCCCCGGCAATACCGGCATCTACTTTAGCCGCGGCGTGACCTACTTCCTCTCACAGCAGTTTGACAAGGCGGTGGAGGACTTTAACAGCTTTATCCGCAAAGAGCCCAAGGAGAGCAGTGCATACCTCAACAGGGGGGCTTCTTACCTGTTTCTGGGCGATACAACCAAGGCTTTCAACGACTATAACAAAGCCATCGAGCTGAACAACCAGGACCCGGAGGGGTTTGTGCGCCGTTCCCGCATCTATGCCCTGCAGAACAACTACGACGAGGCTATCGCAGACCTGAACCGCGCCATCGCTCTGGACCCTGCAAACACGCTGGCATATTTCAACCGGGCGATACTGCGCTACGAGAAAAAGGACTGGATAAACGCCATTGACGACCTCAATGCGGTATTGAAAGAGGAACCTGGCAACGCCCTGACCCTATACAACCGCGCATTGATTTATGCCCAGGTCGGGGAATATGACAAGGCGGTGGATGACCTCGACCGGGTAATCAACATCAACCCGGAGAATGTTCTGGCATATTTCAACCGCGCCGCCATGTTCATGCAGCAGGGGAAATACCAGCAGGCGATACGCGACTACGACCGCGCCATCGAACTCTATCCAGATTTTGCGAAGGCGTATATGAACCGCTCTTATGCAAAATCTATGACTGGCAGGCTGAGCGAGTCCAGGCAGGACTGGCAGACTGCCCAGCAGAAAGTGCAGGAATACAAGATTGCTACCTCCACAGAGGAGGGGTATGAGGCGTTCGCTGACACAACCCGCAAGTTCAACTCACTGCTGGCGCTGGACGCCGACTTTGCCAAGAAGAATTTTGACAACGAACTGCTGCAATACCGCGACGTGGACATCAAACTCAAGCCGATGTTCCAGTTTGTCCCGCGGGAAGATGCTGTGGGTGCAGAGAGCATCTCCACCATCAAGGGGAAGCTGATATATGAAAAGCTGGACAATTTTCTGGCGGCACTGCCGGTGGCGACACAGTTCGTGTCGGCAAAATCATCGCAGCGCGAGAGCGCAGCCACAAAACTGGAACCGCTGTCGGAACAGATACGTCTGGGCAAGGGGACCCAGAATGTCCGCTTTGCCAAGGCTATGTATGAAACCCAGGCGAGCCGCTTTAACAATGCCATGGAGAGCTACAGCGTTGCTATTGACATGGATGGAACAAACCCATTCATCTATATCAACCGCGGTGTACTGCAGGCAGAGATGACCGATTTTATCTCCAGTATGGAGAACAGCGTGCAGACCCTCACCATGGACAACACCGGCAACACCACCAAGACGGTGGTGAAAGACCGCGCCAGCACAACCTATGACTACAGTGCAGCGATAGACGATATGATGCAGGCCGCGTCGCTGGCGCCAGATTTCCCATACGTATATTACAATCTGGGCAACCTCTACTGCCTTTCTGACGACCTTCCGACGGCTGTGGTCAATTACACCCGCGCCCTGGACCTGTTCCCCTATATTGGGGAGGCATACTATAACCGCGGCCTTGTGCAGATTTTCCTGAAAGAGAAGGAGAAAGGGTGCATAGATATCAGCAAGGCGGGCGAGCTGGGCATTCCGGAAGCGTATGGGGTAATCAAGAAATATTGCACGGAAGAGCCCAAACAGTAGCCTCTACCAGTTGTCGTCATCCTCTTCTACAGTGAGGAAACGGGTCCCTCCAAGCGCCTCAATGGCATCTTCTATATCCATCTGTACTGAAGAGTTACCCGCATTTGAATAGAGCATTTGTAAGAATTCCAGATACATTACCAGAATAGAGGCGTCCCTGCGGACCTTTGCCTCTCCGATGTCTACGTTCACACCCAGGGCCGACGCCTGGTTCTTTACCAGTTTGCTGATGTCGTTCTCTATGAATATCTCCCCCTTGTGAAAGACGTTGATATTGAAGAGCACCCTGTCGTTCTCTACATATACCGGCACAAAGCCTCCGGTAAAGCATAACGGATATATCGGCAGACCCGCAGCCTGAGCAACCATGAAATACACCAGCGACAGGACTAACGGACTCCCTTTACGCTTTTCCAGGACATCCATAAGCAACGATCCCTCCAAAGACATGTCAAAGGGGTTGGAAGATGAAAAGCCGTATCTGTTATAGAAGATGTGGTTCAGCAGGTGGACATTCTCCACACCGGTCTTGGCATCTGAAATCTCGGCCATTACGGCCACCGCCGGCGGCATGATCTTCTCCATGTAATCCTCCCTGGCAATGGTCGGATCTGTGAGCAATGCCAGCAGATATCCGGCCTCCAGCATACAGCACTCTCCGTCCCTGCACTGCTCAGCCAACCTCTTAAAGCCGGCTATCGCGGCCTTTTTGCCATATTTGCCCAGCATTCTGCCCAGCAATTCCTTGCGGGAGAGGTCCATTTCAATCCGGTAGCACTCCCTCAGATTCTGCAGCGGTTCCGGCCCGTTATCCAGAAAATAACGTTCCAGTGCGGCGGTGACAGCTGGGTCGCCGTCACGGAAAAGATCGACTATATATTGCATTTGCTCCACACCCCAAAGATAGCTCTTGTTTTGTGTTTTTTGCTACATTTGTAAAAAACGTCCTCAACTATGATAATTACCTGGCCCCGGATGCAAAACGTGCTGCTTGGGATCAGCGCCTTCCTGATGGTGACGCTGTTCTGGTCTGAGATGTGCTACGGCTACGATGCAGAGGGAATGCGCTACAGCATAAAATTCACGGAACACATCCAGTTCCTGGTATTCACCTTCATCACCGCCTCTTTGGCCATCGCCGCCATCTTTTATCGCAAACAGTACATCCTGCAGGTGCGGGTGTGCATTATAAATATGCTCATTCTGCTTGGCTATCAGATATGGCTGATGGTGGCATTTTTCCAGCTGAAGAGTGCCTACACATTCACTGTTTACACACTTTTCCCATTTGTGTGCATAATTCTCCACTTCCTTGCGATACGATATAGCTGGAACGACGCCACCGATGTGATTGCGCGCGATTTCCACCGCAAGATGGGCAAATCATCAAAGAAGTAGTTATATGTTTCTGACTGTTATACTCTCAATTGGCGGCAATCTGGTGCAGAAAGGTGTCGATGCCGTGCTGCAGCCGTTAATCAATATCATAATCTTCTCTTGCGTGGCGGCGGTCGCGATTGCGGTGCTGGTTACGGTGCTGATAGAGCGAGGCAAACGAGTAAAGATGCAACAGGAGGCAGAAGCGGCAAAGAACGACCTTAAGGGCCAGCTTCAGTTGAGTCAGGCGGAGGCGGCCGGCCTGCGCTCCTCCACAGAGCATCAGATCAAACTGAAGGACGAACTTATCGCGCAGATGGCCCGCAATTACGAGAAGAACCTGGAGGATATACGCAACAGCCACAAGGAGGCGCTCAAGGCACAGGCGGAGAGCCTCAAGGCGGAGCTTACCGCCCAGACGGAGCAGTTGCTCAAGCAGCGTGAGGCGGAACTGGACAAGCGTGCGAAGGAGAATTTTGAGAGCATTACCAAGAATCTGGGCAAGGATATCTCCGATATGAAGAGCGCCTTTGAAGAGAACAAGAAGACTCAGACAGAGACCAGTGCCACCCTCAAGGAGAACTTTGAAAAGGCGGTGAAGCAACTGGAGGACCAGACAAAATCTATCGGTGACAAGGCAGACAACCTGGCCGAGGCTATGCGCGGCAACAAGAAGTATCAGGGATGCTGGGGCGAGACCATCCTGCTCAACCTGCTCACCGGCGAGGGGATGGCAGAGGGACGCGACTTCGATAAAGAAGAGACGCTGCGCGACGAGTTGGGCTTCGTTATAAAGAATGAGGATTCGCAGAAGGCGATGAGGCCTGATTTTATACTGCACTTTGCGGATAATCAGGATATTGCAGTGGATTCCAAGGTATCCCTGGCCGCATACTCAGACTATCTGGAGGCCAAGACCGATGCCGAAAGGCAGGATGCCCGCCGCCGCAATGTGGAGGCTATCCGCAACCAGGTCAAGAACCTCAGCGGCAAGGATTACAGCCGCTACCTGAAGCCCGGCCACCGCATGACCGACTTCGTAATCATGTTTATCCCGAGCTACTCTGCACTGCAGCTCGCCTATGAAGACGACTCCCGCATCTGGCGCGATGCATACGACAAGAAGGTGCTGATAACCAGCGAAGAGACCATCCTGCCGTTCGTGAGGATGATTGTGCTGGGGTGGCGAAACGTAGAGCAGGTGCGCAACCAGCAGAAGATTGTGGATGCAGCCAGCCGTATGATAGACCGCGTGGCCGATTTTACAAAGTACTACGCTGCGGTGGGCAAGAAGCTGGAGGAGGCGCAGAAGGCCTATAACGATGGCAAGGCCAAGCTGGGAGATAGCGGCAACAGTATACTTGTGTCGGCCAACCAGGTCCGCAAGCTGGGCGTTACCACCAAAAAGAATCTTCCTGAACCGGGAGACGATCTCATAGTCAGCGCCCAGTTCGAAGAGGTAATTTCAGAAGAATAGTACAGAATTTTTCAAATCGTGGTGATGTGTGTAATTATATTGCACACATGGCGGATTATCTTTGCATCAAATAAAAAGATAAAAGCCATGAAGACTAAAACCTCAAGCACCATGCAGGAAGCCATGCAGTTCCTATTTCCTGATCTCCGTAGCGAAGTCTCTTCCTTCATCCACTCCTTCGACCTGGAAATAGTCACCGCAGCCCGCAAGTAAGTTTATTCTTTTACGGCAATCGTAAGGCCATCGCGAAGGGGGAGCATGACGCACCGGAAGCGGCGGTCCGCTTTTACCATATCGTTGAATGCCAGGATGCCGCGGCTCTGCGGGTCGTGGGCGTCTTCTGTGACTTTGCCGTCCCACAGGGTGTTGTCGGCAATTATAACTCCACCGGGGCGGACCTTATCGATGACCATTTCCCAGAACTGGGGATAGAACCGTTTGTTGGCGTCGATATACACCAAATCGTAGGTTGCTGTCAGGGTGGGGATTATATCCAGTGCATTGCCCAGCAGCAGGTTGACTTTGCCGGTGATGCCGGCCCGCTCGTACCCCTCGCGGATTACATCTTCCAGTTCGTCGTTGATTTCTATTGCAACGATGCGGCCTCTGTCTGCAAGCCCTTCGGCCAGGCATACGGTGCTGAATCCGGTAAAGACCCCAAGCTCCAGGATATGCTGCGGACGCATCATCCTTGAGATGGCGCTCAGCAGTCCTCCGACATCGCGGCCAGAGAGCATCCGGGCGCGGTTGGTGCGCAGGTGGGTTGCCCGCACTATCCAGTCCAGCGCATCGCTCTCAGGGAGTGACGAGTGGCTGTGGCAATACTCTTCTATGGTCATCGTTATCGGTATATCAGCTTGCAGAGTTTCTCTTCTGCAAAGATTTCGTTGGCAACGCGCTGCAGCTGTTCTGCAGAGATGGCTTCAATCCGTTCGCGGAGCTTCTGTGCTGTGGGATACTCCCCGCCGCGGAGGATGCTGCGCCCGATTGAGAGCGCCTGTGCCTCGCCGTATTCGCTGGCGATGGCGTTCTGGGCAATCATCTGCTTCTTTGCGGCTTTGAGGGTAGAGGGGGTGAGGGGAACTTCACGCACCTTCTTAAGCTCTTTGGCTACCAGCTCCAGGCACTTGTCTACATTACTCTTGTCGCTGCCAAAGTAGATTACGGAGACTCCGGCGGTGGAGTAGCGTACATAGGATGCGTCTATGTGATAGACAAGCGCTTTCTTCTCCCTCAATGCGCTGTTGAGACGGGAGTTGCTGGCCGGTCCGCCAAGTATGTTGGTCAGCAGAGAGAGTGCCATGCGGTCGGGATGGCCAAAAGGGTATGCCCGGCTTCCCAGCACGCAGTTGGCCTGGTGGAATTTGCGAGCCTTATCTATGCTGAACAGGTTGTCCGCAGGCTTCCTGGTCATAGGCGCAGGTGCCTTGCTCCCTGCAAAGTATGAGGTGTATTTGTCAAGATGCTTCTCAACCATGGCCAGCACCGCATCCTGCTCAAAATCTCCCACCACCACAAAACTCATATTGTGCGGCACGTAGCGTTCGCGCACATAAGAACGTATGTCATCCGAGGTTATCTCCTTCAGCGAAGCGGCGGTCCCGAGAATAGTGCGGGAGAGGGGATGCCCTTTGAAGAGCTGCTTCTCATAATCTTCAAAGATGAAGTCCGAGGGGTTGTCCAGGCACATGTTTATCTCGTCTGCAACCACGTTTTTCTCTTTCTCCAGCTCATCCTCTTCAAACAGCGAGGTAAACACTATCTCAAACGAGAGGTCTATTGCCTTGGCAATGTCCTCTTTAAGCACGGTGCAGTATACAACCGTCTCCTCCTTGGCGGTGTAGGCGTTCATGTCGCCGCCAAGTTTTTCGAGGCGGTCGTTTATGCTCTGTGCAGAGCGTTTTTCGCACCCGCGGAATATCATGTGCTCTGTCAGGTGTGCCAGTCCGTGCTTGCCCGCCGGCTCGTTTGCCGTGCCCGCTTTGATGCAGAGGGCGCAGTATGCCACAGAAGAACCGGTCTTCTTGAAGGCGACTTTGAGCCCGCTTTTGAGCGTGAAAACTTGATTTTCCATATTATGGATTTAGGGAGTGCAAAATTAATAATAATTCGTATTTTTGTATGATATGGGACAATTCATAGTATCTGCACGGAAATACAGGCCAGCCACTTTTGACAGGCTTATTGGTCAGGAAAATATAGCCCGCACCCTCAAGAACTCTATCTTGAGCGGGCAGTTGGCTCATGCCTACTTGTTCTGCGGTCCGCGCGGCGTGGGCAAGACCAGTTGCGCCCGCATTTTTGCAAAGACCATCAACTGCAGCAATCCCGGGCCCGACATGGAGCCTTGCGGGGAGTGCGAATCGTGCCGATCCTTTGCAGAGGGGCGCTCATATTGCATCCACGAACTGGATGCGGCCAGCAACAACTCGGTGGAGGACATCCGTACCCTCACCGACCAGGTGCGCATCCCGCCTCAGATAGGGCGCTACAGCGTCTATATCATAGACGAGGTACATATGCTCTCGCAGGCCGCCTTCAACGCGTTTCTGAAAACGCTGGAGGAGCCGCCGGAGTATGCTATTTTTATACTGGCCACCACAGAGAAGCACAAGATTCTCCCCACCATCCTCTCCCGCTGCCAGACATACGACTTCAACCGCATCCGGGTGGAGGATATTGTCCGCAACCTTAAGGATATAGCTGCCTCTGAGAATGTTACAATCAGCGATGACGCGCTCCATATCATAGCGCAGAAGGCCGATGGCGCGATGCGCGATGCACTCACGCTGTTTGACCAGACAGTCGCGTTCTGCGGCGGGGAGATCACCTACGAGCAGGTTATCGGCATACTGAACGTGTTGGATTATGAGTATTATTTCCGTCTCACCGACATGTTCCTTGCAGGTGACTTTGCATCTGCGCTGGTACTCTTTGACGAGATTCTCTCAAAGGGGTTCAACGCGCTGCATTTCATCTCCGGCTTGAGCTCCCACCTGCGCGACTTGATAGTCTGCAAGACGGCCACATCCCGCGGCCTGCTGGAGATGGCCCCCACTATTGCTGCAAAGTACGACCAGTACAGTGCCCGCTGCCAGATGGGTTTCCTCTACAAGGCGCTGGATGTAACCACCTCGTGTGAGGCGCAATACAAGGCCTCAGGCAATCCCAGGCTGCTGATAGAGTTTGCCCTGATAAAGATAGCGCGGCTGGTATCTGAACCGGTCGCCGCCACGCAACCGACGGCTGTGCAAGGTGCTGTGAAGCCCGCGGCAAGGGTTGCGGTTGCTCCTCAGCCGGAGCCGGTTGCTGCACCTAAGCCGACACCTGCCCCGCAGCTGGAGAAACGTCAACCGAGTCCTCAACCTGCTACGGAATCCGCTCCCCAGCCCGCTCCGGCGGCTACCAAGGCTCCCGGCGTCTCCATCAAAGATCTGATGTCGCAGGCAAGTGCGGTGCCAGTTGCCAAACGCAGCGATGCCCAGGAAGATTCTGCCCCGGCTGGCAGGCAACCTTCTGACATAACGGAGGAGGTTCTGAAAGAGGCGTGGGATGAATTCCTGGGGCAGATAGAGAAGCCCAACCTGAGAGCAGCCCTGGCGGTGAATAAACCCCAGTATTCTGCAGAAAGCAACACCGTGACGCAATTTGTGGCAAGTGAGTTGCAGAAAAACTGGATTGTTGAGAAACAGCTGTTGCCGTTGCAGGCAAAACTGCAGAAGGCGTTGGGCGTGGCCGGGGTCCGGCTCCGGATAGAGGTCTTGCCTCAGAGCGAATTGCCCAAGACTGACGAGCCCTACATGCCCACGGAAATGGCCAAGGCAATGATGAAGGATTCGTCCCAGATGGAGAACTTCAGCCGCGAATTTGAACTTGAGGTATCGTAAAGAAGAAACGTAAGAGAGTATGAAACTGTATACAGAGAGTCTGGTTAAGAAATATGGAATGAGGACCGTGGTCAAGGGTGCCTCAATCGAGGTCGAGCAGGGGGAAATTGTGGGCCTTCTGGGGCCCAACGGTGCCGGGAAGACCACCAGCTTCTATATGATTACCGGCCTTGTCAGACCCAATGCCGGGAAAATCTTCCTGGGTGATGAAGAGATTACCAATCTCCCCATGTACCGGCGTGCCCAGAAAGGGCTGGGATATCTGGCACAGGAGGCGTCGGTGTTCCGCCGCATGAGTGTAGAAGATAATATCGTCTCCGTGATGGAGATGAACAATATTCCCCGCGATGTCCGCGAGCAGCGTCTGGAAGAATTGATCGGCGAATTCGGCCTCGGCAAGGTGCGCAAAAGCCTGGGTATACAGCTTTCAGGAGGTGAGAGGCGTCGTTGCGAGATTGCCCGCGCCTTGGCCACAAACCCCAAGTTTATCCTGCTGGACGAACCTTTTGCCGGCGTCGACCCCATTGCGGTGGAGGATATCCAGCATATCATCGCCCATCTTAAGACCCGCAATATCGGCATTGTTATCACCGACCACAACGTGCACGAGACACTGGCCATCACCGACCGCGCCTACCTTCTGTATGACGGCGAAATTCTTGAAAGCGGCACACCCGAACAACTGGCCTCTAACCCTGACGTGCGCCGCAAATACCTGGGCCAGAACTTTGAGCTGCGCAAGGCAGTGCTTCACAAGAGGCCAGGAGAAGAATTATAGACAGTTAATCCTTAGAAATCTCGCAGCCCCGGCAGGCAGTGCAACCAAGGTCACTGCAGTCGGGGTTGGCTTTGTTGTGCTTTTTGCCCCAGAGGCGCAACTCCTCTTCTTTGGCGCATACGATGCCACGCTTGCGCAACTCTTTGCTGTGGGCAATCTCCCCGTCGGGGAACTTGCCGTCTTTGCGGAATATGATGTTGAAGCAGAGGCCAAACACGCAGAGGGCGACTACCGCCACCGCCAGCAAAAGGGTCTTCATGGCTTTAGATGCATTTGAAAGCGGGTGCCAGCGGGCACTTGCCCACAGTCAGCATCGGCGGGATCTGCATCACCTTGAAGCTGGACGCACGGCGGAGCTTGATTGCACGCGCTGCGGCTTCGCGGTCGGGGAACGACTCGAGAACCTGCTCTTCCGTGAGACCCTCTTCGTTAAGGGCGTGGAGCACCCGGTCAAGGGTTTCGTATTCCGGCAGCGAGTCGCTGTCCTTCTGGCCGGGGCGCAACTCGGCAGAGGGGGCCTTGGTGATAATATGCTCCGGGATGCGCTCTCCATTGCGGTTGATGTAGCGGCACAGTTCGTACACCTGCAGCTTATAGAGGTCGGCTATCACCATTATCGCTCCGGCCAGGTCGCCATAGAGGGTACCGTAGCCGGTGGAGAGTTCGCTCTTGTTGGAGGTGTTGAGCACCAGCGCGTTGTAGCGGTTGGAGTAAGCCATCAGTATCAGGGCTCGGATCCGGGCCTGAAGGTTCTCCTGGGTGGTGTCCCAGCGGCCGTCAGCAAAAAAGTGAGCCATCGAGGCCATCGCGCTCTCGTAAATCGGGCCGATGGGGATGGTCTCGCAGCTTATCCCCAGATTGGCCGCAAGCCGCTCGGAGTCTGTTACAGAATGTGAGGTGGAGAAGCCGCTGGGCATCAGTATGCCGTGGACGTTTTCTGCCCCCAGGGCATCAACTGCGAGGGCTGCCACCAGTGCGGAGTCGACTCCGCCGGAGAGTCCAATCACCGCTTTTGTCATGCCCGCGCCTTTGAAATAGCTGCGGATCTTGCCCACTAGAATCTCGTGGACCTCTGCAATGGAAATGCCGGGTTCTAGTATCATTAGAAAATGAATGAGTCGCTGATAGGGCGGTTGTTGTATACCTTGGTGATGATATCGGCAAAGATGTTTGCAACCGAGAGCACCTTGAACTTGGAGGTGTCTTCACCCTCCTTTGGCCTCAAGGGGATGGTGTCAGAGACAATGAACTCCTTTAGGGCAGAGGCGCTTATGCGCTCGTATGCGCTGCCGCTGAGCACAGGATGCGTGCAGACTGCGCGTACGCTTAATGCGCCCTTCTCCATCAACATGTCGGCGCACTTGGTTATTGTGCCGGCAGTGTCAACCATATCATCTACGATAACCACGTTACGGCCTTCAACTTCGCCTATAGCGGTCATGGAACCCACAACGTTTGGCTTTTCACGTGATTTGTGGCAGATAATCATGGGCACACCCAGGATGCGGGAGTATGCATTTGCCCTCTTGGCGCCGCCCATATCGGGGGAGGCTATGGAGAGATTCTCCAGCTTGAGGTCCCTCAGATAGGGGAGGAAGATGGAGCTTGCATATATGTGATCTACCGGAACGTCAAAGAAGCCCTGTATCTGGTCGGCATGCAGGTCGCAGGTCATAACGCGGTCGCAGCCGGCAGCTACCAGCAGGTTGGCCACAAGCTTGGCGCCGATGCTCACGCGGGGACGGTCTTTGCGGTCCTGGCGGGCCCAGCCAAAATAGGGAATCACAGCGATAACCTTATGCGCCGATGCCCTGTGGGCTGCGTCTATCATGAGCAGCAACTCAAAGATGTTCTCTGTCGGGGGGAAGGTAGACTGGACGATGAACACTGTGGCTCCTCGGACACTCTCGTCGAACGCCGGCTGAAACTCGCCGTCGCTGAAAGTGGTCACCTTCGAATTGCCGAGCTCGGTACCGAGGTTCAATGCAATCTTTTCTGCAAGATACTTGCTGCTGCGGCATGAGAAAATCTTAAGCGTGTGGTCGTATTCCATGTTGATATTGGTTATAGAAGTTATTGGTTGTTATTGTCTAAATCTTTGAGTACCTGTTCTATATAGTTTAGTACGTCCTCCTTGCCGGTGCCTTTCTCGCTGGAGGTGGCAAAAATGTCAGGGAGAGGCTCCCAGTACTCCCCAACCGCCGCTTTCATCTTCTCTATGCGGGCGGCAAGCGCATTGGTGCCAAGCTTGTCGCACTTGGTGAGTACAATTGCAAAAGGGACTCCCTTCTCGCCAAGCGATATGAGGAAGTCCAGATCTATCTTCATCAGGTCGTGCCGGCTGTCAAGCAGCACAAACAGCAGGACCAAATCGGCACTGTTGTCTATATAGTCTGCAATCATGCCCGCCAGGGCGTCGCGCCGCTCCTTTGACATCTTGGCAAAGCCATAGCCCGGGAGGTCCACCAGATACCAGCTGTCGTTGATAAGGAAGTGGTTTATGCACTGCGTCTTGCCAGGCTTGGATGAGGTGTGGGCGAGGGAAGAATTGCCTGTGAGACAGTTAATCAGGGAAGATTTGCCGACGTTTGAACGGCCGATAAAGGCGAATTCCCTTTTGGACGGGGATGGTCTCCCTGATGCAGAGACCGAACTTGCGACATATACCGCTTTGGAAATTTTCATGTGCCCAAGCCTTTACCAATGCAAAAATATAAATAATTTCCGTATCTTTATTAGGTTAAAAAGAATAATGGAAGAAACCATTTATACTCTGCAGCAGCTGCTCAATCAGGTGAGAGGGGCAATAGATTCATCTTTTCCCGTTTCTGTGTGGGTAAAGGGTGAGATTCAAGGCCTTAGCGTGAACCGCAGTGGTCATTGCTATTTTAATCTGATAGAGAAGAGTCTTCTCACCGGGGCACTCCTGGCAGAGGTGAAGGCGATAATATGGAGCTCCCGCTACCGCAGTCTCGCCACCCGCTTTGAGCAGGAGTCGGGGCGCACCATAGCAGACGGTATGAATGTTCTGGTCAGGGTCACAGTGCAATTCTCGGAACTTTACGGCCTGTCGCTGATTATTGAGGATATCGATTCTGCCTTCACCGCCGGCGAGGCTTTCCTGGAACGTCAGCGGACCATCCTCCGGCTGGAAGAAGAGGGGATGATGGAGTTGAATTCTGCCCTGGAATTACCCCCGCTGCCGCGTCGTCTGGCGGTTATATCGGCCGGGACAGCGGCGGGCTACGGCGACTTTATGGAGCATATCAACGGCAATCCGTACGGCTTCAAGTTCTCCTGTGAGTTATTCCCGGCTCCGATGCAGGGGGCGGAGGCCCCGGAGGGGATAATAAAGGCCTTGGATGCGGTGGCTGTCCGCCAACAGGAATTTGATGCGGTTCTGGTTTTACGCGGCGGCGGGTCCGCAACCGACCTGGCTTGTTTTGACAACTACGACCTGGCGCTGAACATCGCCCAGTTCCCGCTCCCTGTGCTCACAGCAATAGGGCATGAACGTGACGTTCATGTGGCCGATATGGTCGCGTATGAACATTTAAAGACTCCGACCGCCCTTGCAGATTATTTTGTTGATATATTTGCTCAGGAGGATTATGCCGTAACTACCCTTGCGGGCAGGCTCTCCCTGGCGGTGCGCAATAAGGCTGCCGACCAGCGCTCGCGTCTGGACCGCAACGTTTCACGCATCCGTGCTGCGGTTTCGGCTTCAATCTCTTCCCAGAGGCAGAAGGTTGACATGCTTTCATATAGGGTAGGGGCGCTGAACCCAGCCTCCGTCCTGGCCAAGGGGTTTACCCTCACGCTTAGAGAGGGCCACAGGGTCAACGAGGCGGAACTGCTGCAGGCGGGCGATGTCATAATCACCGTGTTCACAGACGGCAACGTAAAGAGTAAAGTTATTTAGATATGGCTGAAGAACTGACATACAAGGATGCGCTGGAGAAGTTGGAGGCGCTGGTAGAGGTAATAGAGAGCCCTGACCATCCGCTGGACACTATTCAGGCGGAGGTGGCAGAGGCCATGAAACTTGTGGAATATTGCCGCAAGTGCCTCGCCGCCACAGAGAAAGAATTAATGGAAATGATAGACAAACAATAGGTGTATGACCATGCTATACGATAATGACCCTTGGTTAAATCCCTTCAGGGACTCGATAGACGCGCGAAAGAAAAGGATTCTGGATGCAAAGGCTCAGATTGCCTCCGGTGGCCGGATTTACAACTCTGTGAACAACCATCTTTACTACACCCTGCATAAGGAGGATGGGTGCTGGGTATTCCGCGAGTGGGCCCCCACCGCAACCCGTATCTATCTTATAGGAGAGTTCAATCAGTGGAAGAAAGATGCCAGGTTTGCCCTCCAGCCTTGCGGAGGCGGTAACTGGGAGTTGCGCGTTCCCGAGTCAGAAATAACTCACGGAAACCTGTATAAATGGTTTGTGGAGTGGCCCGGAGGGGCCGGGGAGAGGATTCCGGCATACGCTACCAGGTGTGTACAGGATCCCCAGACAAAGGTTTTCTCCGCCCAGGTATGGGATCCGGTTAAACCCTACCGCTGGAAGAGTCGCAGGCGTATCAGGATAGACAATCCGCTCATATACGAGACCCACATCGGAATGAGTTCCGAGGCGGAGGCTGTAGCTACGTTTACGAGCTTCAGGGAGAATGTTCTGCCCAGGATAATTGACCTTGGCTATAACACTATTCAGATAATGGCGCTGCAGGAGCACCCATACTACGGCTCTTTCGGCTATCAGGTCTCTAATTTTTTTGCCCTGTCCAGCCGCTACGGCACTCCTGAGGAGTTCAAGGAACTGGTTGATGAGGCCCACAAAGCCGGCATAGCCGTTATCATGGATATTGTCCACTCGCATGCCGTTAAAAACGAGGCGGAGGGACTCAGCCGGCTGGACGGCTCTTACACTACCTATTTCCATGCCGGAGACCGCGGCAACCATCCGGCCTGGGATTCCAGATGTTTCGATTATGGAAAGGGACAGACGCAATTCTTCCTCCTGTCGAACTGCAAGTATTGGATGGAAGAGTACCATCTGGACGGATTCCGCTTTGATGGCGTAACCAGTATGCTCTACCACGACCATGGCCTTGGCCGTGATTTCTGCAGCTATGATGACTATTTCAACTGCGGTGTGGACGAGGATGCAGTGACCTATCTCGGCCTTGCAAATCTGCTGATTAAGGAGATAAATCCGCATTCGATTACCATAGCGGAGGATATGAGCGGCATGGCGGGACTGGCGGCCCCGATAGATGCCGGAGGCGTGGGCTTTGACTACCGTATGAGCATGGGAGTCCCCGACATGTGGATCAAGATTATCAAAGAGCAGGACGACCACGACTGGAATATGAACACCCTCTGGTACGAACTGACAAACAAACGTTCCGACGAGAAGACTGTAAGCTACGCCGAGTGCCACGACCAGGCGCTGGTCGGCGACAAGACGATAATCTTCCGCCTTATGGACAAGGAGATGTATTTCTCTATGAGGCGGGATATACATAATCCGATAGTGGACCGTGGACTGGCCTTGCACAAGATGATCCGCCTGGTGACGATAGCAACGGCCGGTGACGGATACCTAACCTTTATGGGCAACGAGTTTGGCCATCCGGAGTGGATAGATTTTCCCCGTGAGGGGAATGGGTGGTCGTTTGCCCATGCCCGCCGCCTGTGGAGCCTCAGCGACCGAGATGACCTTCATTACAAGCCGTTGCGGGAGTTTGACAAAGAGATGATACACCTGTTCTCAAGTGAGAAACTGCTCTCCAAGGGGCATTACTGCTGGTGCGCGGACAATAACTCCAAGGTGCTGGCTTTTACCCGCGGCGACTATATGTTCGTATTCAACTTCAATCCTGAGTGTTCTTTCCCGGATTATGCCTTTGAGGCGCCAGAAGGGAGCTGGGCCGTTGTGATTGACAGTGACAGCGTAGAATACGACGGATTTGGTCGCAACGATGATACGGTAGTCCACTCCACAATGACCAACGCGTATGGGAAACAGATTTTGCAACTGTATCTCCCATCGCGTACGGTCCTTGTCCTTAAGAAAATCTCTTAGTGATTTGCGGAGATAATCCTTTCAATTTGGGCGGGGTCATAGATGTCCTTGCCCAGAATGTTACAATCCCTGCTGATAATGAACATGGTGGGGATTGAGTTGAGGTTGTATGCCGCAACTGCGGGGGATGCGATTCCGAGACCGTCGTTCACGCATATCCAGGGGAGGTTCTGGTTTTTTACAACAGATGCCCATACAGGTTTTTCATCCACGCAGACCTGGTATATCTCAAACCCGCGGCTGTGGTACTTCTCATATATGGGAACCATCTCCTGATTGAATACCTTGTGCTCGTCCTGTGCGGTGCTCCAGAAAGATAGAAGTATGACTTTCCCGAAGAATTCGCTCAGGGCGTGTTGCTCGCCGGTGGTGTCGGTCATCCTGATATCCGGCATCCCATAGGTCGCCCCACTGAGGAGCTCATTCATCTGGTCGGCATTATGACGTGCATCTATGGCCTTGGTGACCGCGGCAACCAGTTCGTTGTCGGGATACTTCTGGATCAGGGAATCACGGATTGCGGTGAAAATATACACGTCCGTCGGCTCCTGAAATACATAGAGCTGTTCGTTGAACTTCTGGAACAGGGCCGCAGCAGAGGTAATCGAGAAGGGATTCTCCATTATCTGCCGGAGGGTGGCCCGTTTGTGGTCTATGTAAATGCGTGAGAGTTGTAAGTTCTCGTCGGCAGGAGCCTCGTCAAGTATCCGTTCAATCTTTGCAATGCTCTCCGCCATGCGGGTATCCATCTCCTGCAGCAGCCGGCTGTCTTCAGAGCCGTCTATTGTGGAGTTGCCCAGAGTGTCGGCCTCTACGCTGATGCGGTCTTTGTCGGAGGCTACTATCCCGGCCAGCTTTGTGCCGTTGTGGTACAGATAGTAGAACGCGGGATTGACGGCATCGGCAAGAGGGAGTTTACAGCGCAGGCGGCCGTTCTTGTTGGTGGCGAGGCTGTCTGTGAATGTGAGTCTGTTATAATCCAGCTTGTAAAGCTCTACATTTGTGGAAATTCCCTCTTTGAGGGTGAGGTTTACCACTGCGCCCGGCTTGTTGCAGGATGCGGCAAGCAGCAGCACGAGCAGGGGAAGAAGCACCTTTTTCATTTGCCAAATCAGTTGTTGAATTCGGCAGCTATGGCCGCAGCAATCTCTTTGAAACGCTCCGGGGTGAGCTGCTTCTTCTCTGCACGGAAATCCATGTCGCTCTCCTTCTGGAGAGGTACCAGATGGATATGTGCGTGAGGGACCTCCATCCCAAGCACGGCTACGCCGACCCTCTTGCAGGGTATGGCGCGCTTGATGGCCTCTGCCACCTTCTTGGCAAAAGCGGTGAGTCCCAGATAGGTTTCATCGTCCAGATCAAAGATATAATCAACCTCCTTTTTTGGGATGACCAGAGTGTGCCCCTCCACCATCGGGTTGATGTCGAGGAACGCGAAGAACTTGTCGCTTTCTGCGACTTTGTAAGAGGGGATTTCCCCCGCTGCTATCTTTGAGAATATTGTTGCCATAGCATTAGATAGAGATGTCCAGGATTTCAAACTGCATCAGGCCGGAGGGGACCTGAACTTCAACCGTTTCGCCCTTGTGATGGCCCAGCAGGGATTTTGCAATGGGGGTGCCGACCGCCAGCTTCCCTTCGCGGAAATTGGCTTCGCTCTCACCAACTATTGTATATTCCATCACGGCGCCGTTCTTGATATTTTTAATCTTGACCTTGTTGAGCATCTGCACGGTGTCGGTACTGATCTTGCTCTCGTCTATCACGCGTGCCGTGGCAAGCATATCCTGGAGTTTGCTTATCCTGAGTTCCAACAGGCCCTGCGCCTCGCGAGCGGCATCGTATTCTGCATTCTCGCTCAGGTCTCCCTTGTCGCGGGCTTCTGCAATAGCTTTGGATATCACTGGACGCTCTGCAATAGCATCTGCCAGTTGTTGTTTGAGGTCGTCCAGACCTTTCTGTGTCAAATAGTGTATTTCTGCCATTTCGATAAAAAATTAAAGAATCCCCAGTTACCGGGGACCCTCTACCGTAGTCATATTTCAATACAAATATAGTAAATATTTCAGAAATCCAGCTAATATTTTTCGTAGCCCGGTTTCATTATCTCAGAGTAGATAATCATATCTACGGGGTCGAAATCCATCTTGCCCTCATTATCCTTTGCGGCAGTGCCCTTCTTTGGCTTGGCTGCCAGGGTGGTGTCAACCGTGGTAGTGGAGGCTATGCCCTCGTCAGCCGGGGTGAACTGTATCTTTCCCGGGGTGCTCTTCCAATCTGCTTTTGTGGCTTTGGATTGCTCCGCCTTGCTCTGGGCCTGTTGGATGTGCTCCAGAATCTCATCGAGAGTGGAGGTCTTATGTGCCGGGGCGCCGTTACCCTTTTCACGGGCATTCTTCACGGCTTTGGAAATCACGCCAATCGCTGCAAGGGCCAGCCATATAAGAAATATAATAAGAGAGCGGTCCATATAGGTAGGAATTAAATGCCAAACAGTTTGCGTGCTTGCTCTATGTCCTTGGCCATCTGCGCCTTGAGCAACTCCACAGAGTCGAATTTCTGCTCGTTGCGCAGCTTGGCGCAATAATCGAAACGGATATCTAGACCGTAAATCTCCTCATTGAAGTCAAGTATGTGGGTCTCAATAACCTGTGCGCGGCTGTCGCTCACGGTGGGGCGGGTGCCTATGTTGCAAACGCCATAATATTCTCCCCCCTCTACCCAGACCTTTACAGCATATACTCCCTGCTCCGGGATAGCCTTGAGCGGCTCGTAAAGCTGCATATTGGCGGTGGGAAAGTTGAGCTGGCGGCCTATGCCGTTGCCGCTCACAACAACCCCGCGTAGGCTGTATTCATATCCCAGCAGCTGGTTGGCGCGCTCTATCCCCCCGGTGGTAACAAGGTTACGGATGTAGGTAGAACTTATTGTGTTATACTGGTCAGAGACGCTCTCCGCCTTTATTGTTTTTAACCCGAGGCGGGCGGCCACAGAGGCGATATCGGTAGAGTAGGCGGGATTTCCCAGATGATGATCGTAACCCACAATCATCTCAGAGACACCGAGTGTACCTATCAGATAGTCCCTTATGAAATCTTCGCAGCTGAGCTTACTGAACTGCCGGGTAAAGTCGAGCACGTGAATCTGACCCACGCCGCACCCCTTCAGCAACTCTTTTTTCTCTTCCAGGGAGGTGAGCAGCCGCAATTCGCGGGCATCCTGGCGCAACACGTTGCGGGGATGGGGCCAGAAAGTGACCACGGCACTCTCTGCTCCGAGCTCGACGGCCCTGCGGCAGAGAGTGTCTATCACTTTGCGGTGTCCCAGATGGACACCGTCGAAGAATCCTGTGGTGGCTACAACCATTTTACAAGTTCAAAGTCCTGGCGGTGAGCCATATCGGGACTCACTGCAAACATCCTGGTAGCATACTGGTAGGTGCCAACCTTCTCAGGGGTGATGTCGGTGCGGTAGGTTGCCACGCAATCTTCAAAGCTGACGACTTCGTAGGGGTGAACCTCCTTGATATGGTATGCACCCTTGCTGTCCTGCTCGGTGATTACGCACTCGATGCCGATTTCGTCGGGTGTCAGGCCGGCCAGATAGACCTCAACCTCTGCAAAGTGCTTGTCTCCCAGGGCAAAGCGGACGGCGCTTCCGTTAAGGTTGTCGAACCGGCGGATATCGATGTCAGGCCATGCGCGATACATGCGCTTCTTCCACTGTGCAATCTCGCGAGCCTTGAGGAAATCTTTGTCCACCATCTTGTTGTAGCGCTTAGCCTGTGGTATGTAGTACTGATTCAGGTAATCCTCCATCATGCGGTTGGTGGTAAAGTTGCATGCCACCTGGGCGATGGTGTTCTTGATGTACTTGATCCACTCGGGAGAATAGTCTTTGTCCCAGTCTTTCTTGTAGAATGCAGGGGCGATGTCGTTGGCGATGATGTTGTATATCATGGCGGAGTCGAGGTCGTCCTGGAATTCCTGCTTCTCATAGGTACGTTCCATGGGGAGTGCCCAGCCGGCACCCTCCTTGTAACCCTCTACCCACCATCCGTCAAGCACGGAGAAGTGCATTACACCGTTCATGACGGCCTTCTCGCCGCTGGTGCCGGAAGCCTCCTGGCGACGGGTCGGGTTGTTCATCCAGATATCCACGCCCTGGACAAGGAGTTTGGCTACGGTAATGTCGTAGTTGGGCACGAATACGATCTTGCCGATAAACTGCGGCATCTTGCTAATCTCCACTATGTGCTTTATAAAGTCGCTCCCGGCTTTGTCGGCAGGGTGTGCCTTGCCCGCAAAGAGGAACTGTACGGGGCGGTCGGGGTTGTTTACCACCTTATCCAGACGGTCGAGGTTGCGGAACAGCAGGGTAGCGCGCTTGTATGTTGCGAAACGGCGGGCAAAGCCGATGGTGAGTACGTCGTTGCGCAGGGTCGATTTAATCTTGACGATCTGGCTGGGTGAATAATGCGCGGTGGATTTGGTGTCGGAGATGGTCTTCTTTACATAGTCGATAAGTCGCTTGCGCAGCACGCTGCGGACATTCCAGATCTCCTTGTCAGCAATCTTGTAGATGCCGGAGAAGCACGATTTGTCGTAGTGGTGTGTGGCGAACTCCTTGCCAAATACGCGGGCGTGGATCGCTTTCCATTCAGGAGCGGTCCAGGTCGGGTAGTGGACGCCGTTGGTCACGTAGCCCACATTTACCTCTTCCGGGAGGTAGCCAGGCCACATGCCCGCCAGAATCTCCTGGCTGACCTTGCCGTGGAGCCAGCTGACGCCGTTGATGCCCTGAGACATATTTGCGGCCAGGACACTCATGGAGAATTTCTCGCCGCTGTCGTTGATGTTGTAGCGGCCCAGCCCCATAAATGTGTGCCAGTCAATCTTCATGCGTTCAGGGAAAGAGCCGAAGTAGACACGCATCATATCTTCGTTGAAGAAGTCGTGGCCTGCGGGAACGGGGGTGTGGGTAGTAAAGAGAGAAGAACTGCGTACCACCTCAAGGGCCTCGGCAAAGGTAAGGTTGTCGTCCTCTACATACATCCGTATGCGCTCAATGCCGGTAAATGCTGCGTGACCCTCGTTGCAGTGGTAGACCTCGGCCTTGATGCCAAGGGCGTTGAGGGCGCGGATGCCGCCCAGGCCCAGCAGAATCTCCTGTTTTAGACGGTTCTCCCAGTCGCCACCGTAAAGCTGGTGGGTGATGGGACGGTCTTCCGGCATGTTATCTTCAAAATCGGTGTCCAGCAGGAACAGGTCTGTTCGGCCCACTTCTACCTTCCAGATACGGATGTTGAGGTTGCGGCCCGGCATAGGTACAGACACCGTGAGCCACTTGCCATCCTTGTCAAGTACGGGTTGTGCAGGCGATTCACGGAAATTCTGAGGGTCATACGATGCAACCTGATCGCCGTCTCCGGAGAGATACTGGGTGAAATAGCCGTATTTGTAGAGAAGACCCACAGCGGTGAGGTTGACACCCATGTCGCTGGCCTCTTTTAGGTAGTCACCGGCCAGGATGCCGAGACCTCCGGAATAAATCTTGAGGGATGTGTCAAGACCGTACTCCATGCAGAAATATGCGATCTTGGGGGACTTGCGCTGCTCCTTGCCCTTCATATAATCTGTGAAGTGTCCGTGAACGGTCTTCAGGCTGGCCATGAACTCCTTGTCCTGCTCAAGATTCTTGTATTGCTCAAGCGAAATGCTGTCCAGCATCACAATGGGGTTACCCTTGCTCTCTTCCCAAAGGGCGGAGTCTATGGATTTGAACAGGTTGATTGCCTCGTCGTTCCAGCACCACCAGAGGTTCTTGGAGATGTCTTCGAGTCCGCTCAGGCGGCTGGGGAGCGAACGGTTTACTACTATGCTGTTCCAGTTTGGACGGTTTGCTATCTGTTTTCGGTATCCCTGGTCGTTATCCTCCTGAAGCAGGGGATAGGGTCCGAATTTCTCAATCACTTTGTCTATAGCCATATCATAGGCGGTTTTGTAAAATTTTATGTTGTTTTCCCAGAGTGCGAGGTGCGATACCTCCTTTGCGTTTGCGGCACATGCCGCATACTCCTTGGAGCTCATAGCTCCGAAACGCTCAATGCTCTGCGCCGCAGCATCCACTACTTCTGAATAATTGAAATCGTCGCGATTAACGATTGTTACGCCGCAGAGGGGCTCCTTGCCGTTATAGTGTTCCTTGATCCACAAGCCAAATCCGGCCAGGGTCGTGGTGACCGTGGGGACACTGTATGCGAGTGACTCCAGAGGGGTATATCCCCATGGCTCGTAGTAGGAGGGGAACAGTGTCAGGTCGGCACCGGAAAGCAGAGAGATGTAACTCTTGTTAAAGATACCGTCGTTGCCGTTAAGGTAGCTGGGAACAAAGTACACATCCACCATCCGCTCAGGGGCGTTGTCCAGTCCGACTTCTGAGAGTTGGCGGCGGATGCAGTCAAAATCGTCCTGCAGATAGTGGGTGACATTGGTGGTGTGCTTGTGGGCAGGATTCTCGAGTTTTTCTACAAGATCCTTGTCCGGGCCGTTGTTTCCGCTGGGCACCATGATGAACGCTGCAATCCTCTTGGATGGATTGGCGTTTTGTACTTTTGCCAGGGCGTCTATGAATACGTTGATGCCCTTGGTTTCATATTCGTAGCGGCCGCCAATCCATACTATCTCTGTGTTGGCGTCGTCATATTGTTTGTCGCTCATCGCAGATGCCACCTTGAGCAGGCTCTTGCGGGCTTCTGCCCGCATCTTTGAGAGCGATTTGCTGTCGGGGGCATAGGTGGAGTCGATACCATTGGGGGTGACTACATCGGGTTCGCGTCCAAGCAGTATCTTGCATTCGTATGCTGTGAGGTCGCTGACGGTGGTGAATACGTCGGCATTCAAAGCGGCAGCTTTCTCAACCGAGTGGCGGTCAGAAACGCCATAGTCGTGTGCCACAGTGTCTCCGTTCATGGTGGGGAGCTCCTTGTAGAAGGGGATGTGCTTGCAGGCCATGCAGCGCCCCACTACAGTCGCGTGGGTGGTGAAGATGGTGCCTATCGGAAGCCCGGAGCTCTTGAGGTAGAGGATTCCGGCGCCCGCCATCCACTCGTGGAACTGAGCGACTATCTTGCTTGAAGAACGTATATAATAGCGGGAGAAACTCTCGATTACCTTGCTTGCGGCGTGGCCGAACAGGAAGGCCTCTATGTACTCCCAGTTGCCGTTGAGGGAGTCTACGCCGTATTGCTCCCATGCCTTGGCAAATATCTGGTCTTTGCTGGTGATTAAGGTCTTGAAATCGACCAGTATGGCAACGGGTTTGCCGGGGATGTTCCAGCGTCCTACGCGTACGCGCAGCCCTTCATGGGCAGCGAGTTCTCTCCAGGACTTGAAGAGTTCGTTGTCAACTATGAATTCAGGATTCTGACGAGTGTGCATCCACACGTCAGGCCCTATATGGATATGCTTGTCCTTGAGTTCTTCGTTAAGGTTTAATGCTTTGGTTGCTAATACTGTGTGAATGCCACCTACCTTGTTGCAGACTTCCCAACTGACCTCGAACAGATAGTCTGGCATCGATGTGTTAGTTTTCATTAGTTTGATAATGGTTTATTTTTTCTTGGTAAAGTTGTCAACCCTGATCTCAAAATCGCTGAGCACGTTCATATAGTTGATAAATGCCTCGTAGGGTGTGTCATAGGGGTTGAAATAGCTGTGAACTGCTCCGTCAGAGAAGAATTTAGTGCACATATAGTATAGATGGTCGCTCTCCTGGAGACGGCGGAATACCTCCATCAAGTGTTCATCTCCGCTCTTGCGAACCTTTGCTTCAAGGGCGTAGAGTTTATTGAAGGCCTCCCTCTGAAGTTCGTTACCGAGCCAGGCGGAGGTGTCGCGCTCTTCATCTGCCCATGAGATTGGGAACGGTACGTTAAGCTCTGACACGCTCTGATGCTTTTTGGCAGCTTCGCTGGCAGTGCAGAAACCGAACTGTTTGTTTTTGAGAACCTCTTTGGGGAGTGCCTTGAAGAATTCAAATATGCCGCTGGCAGCCTTCTGGTGCTCGCCAAAGGTCTCATAGTCCATAAACAGGTTCACGATATCGTCTTTTTCCAGGGCTTCTGCAAGCCATCCGGTGTATTTCTCTGCTGTGAGAGGCCACTCGTTCCAGGCGGTGTTAGAGAAACGGAAAGCGATGTCATCTGACAGTGAGGAGTTCTTGAGCAACAGATGCAGCTTGGGGTTGAGAGGGTTGTGATAGACATAATTGGGACTCTTCCAACCCAGGACGTGCTTGGCTCCCTCGGTGAGGATGGTGCGATAGCCCATTGCAGCCACCATCTCGCCAATATGGTCGGAATAGATAAGCTCCGTGTTGCGGAAAGCCTTGGGTTTGAAGCCGAATTCTTTCTCTATGGTCTGGGCGTGCAGCTTGACCTGCTCCTTGAATTCCTTCTCATTGGCAAGCGAGGCCAGGGAGTGGGAATAGGTTTCTGCCAGAAACTCTACGCAACCGGTTTCTGCGAGCTTCTTGAAACTCTCAAGTACCTCTGGTGCGTACAGTTTGAACTGTTCAATGGCGGTGCCGGAGATGGAGAAAGTCACCTTGAAGTTCTTGCCGTTGGCCTTGATAAGCTCCAGGATGAGCTTGTTCATGGGCAGGTAGCATTTTGCCGCAACACGCCTGACTATGGCGCTGTTGTCAAAATCGTCAAAATAATGGTCATCTGCCCCTATGTCAAAGAATCTGAAGAGGCGGAGCCTGTCGGGCTGGTGAACCTGGAAATACAGGCAAATACTTTTTGTAGCCATATCTGTAATATTTAATTATTCGTGGAATTGATAGCGTCGGAATATACCGCTTTCATCTTTGCGGCGGCATTGTTCCATTTGAGAGTGCTCACCTCTTCAAAGCCTTTCTCGCTCGCAATCTTTGCGATGGCAGGATAGTTTACCAATGCGTAGATAGAGTCCGCGAGTGCGTCGATGTCCCAGAAATCGACCTTGATTGCGTGTCTGAGCACCTCGGCCACACCAGACTGCTTGGAGATGATGGTGGGTACATTGCTTATCATAGCCTCCAGCGGGGAGATACCGAACGGCTCTGATACGGAGGGCATCACATATACATCGGAATATGCAAACATCTTCTGTACGTCGGCGCCGCGCAGGAATCCGGTGAAGTGGAACTTGTCTGCCATACCCAGCTGGGCCACGCGACGGACGCTGCGGTTGAGCAGATCTCCGCTGCCTGCCATTACAAAACGGACGTTATCGCAACGGTCAAGCACCTTGCGGGCAGCCTCGATAAAGTATTCCGGACCCTTCTGAAGAGTTACACGGCCAAGGAACGTGACCACCTTTTCTTTCACGGTGCGGTTTACCTTGATGTCGCTGCGGCCTGAAAAATCCACGGCATTGTGTACGGTGACCACTTTGGAGGCATCGATGCCGTAGCGGTTGATCACTATGTTGCGGGTCCAGTCGCTTACGGTAATCACGCGGTCCGCCTCGCTCATTCCGCGCTTCTCAATGTCGTAAACTATTGTGTTGTAGTCTTCGCCGTCACGGTCAAATTCCGTGGCGTGGACGTGTACCACCAGCGGCTTGCCGCTCACTCTCTTGGCGGCGATGCCGGCCAGATATGTGAGCCAGTCGTGGGCGTGGATTACATCAAAGTCGTTCTCTGCCGCTATGGCTCCACCGACCATTGCGTATCTGGCTACCTCTTCATAAAGGTTGGCGCCGTACTTGCCGGAGAATTTGTATTTGCTGCGGAAGTGGGTGGTGAACTCCATTGTCTGGAAGTGGCGCTCCTCTTCACTGAGCAGGGAATAGTTTTCCGGAGAAATATAGGGCATCAGGTTGCTCCCGACGCGCAGGAACTGGACCTTGCCCAGATATTCGTCTATGTTGGTGAACGAGTCGTAAACGGCCACGTCGCTGGCGTTGATTATCCGCGCCGAACTCTGGTCCTCGTCGCCGCTGGCGGAGGGCATCACAAACAGAACCTCCACGCCGTTGGCGGCGAGACCTTTGGTGATACCGTAGCAGGCGGTGCCCAGACCTCCTGAAATGTGCGGGGGGAACTCCCAGCCAAACATCAAAACTTTCATCTTAGACCTCCTCCGAATATTTGTTGATGAGATATTCTACTGTAAGGATAGCGCCGGTGGCGGTGGCGGAGTTGATGGCTCCGTGAGGGTTGTGGGGCGGATTGCCATCGTACAATTCAGCAACGGCCCCGATACCGTGAACGGTCATATCCTCTGCAAATCCCTTGATCATCTCGCGTGCCTCGCGCAGGAATGCACTGTCGTAAAGTTTGAACCCTGCCATCGCATAATACTTGAGCAGCCAGGGACGGGTGCTTCCGTTGTGGTATGCGAGGTCGCGGTCGTGCTGGTTGCCGTCGTATATCCCCTTGAACAGCGGGTTCTTGGGGGTCAGGGTGCGGATGCCGCGGGTGGTTAGCAGATCCTGGCGGACAGCCCTGAACACCATATCCTGAACCTCTTCGGTCAGGGGGCTGTATGGGAGGGCAACTGCAAACAGCTGGTTGGGGCGGGTGGAATTGTTCTGCCCTTCAGGGCCGATATAGTCCGCCAGATGGCCCCGCTCTTCGCACCAGAACATGTCGTAGAAGTTGCGGTCTATCTTGTCTGCAATGTCCTCATAGCGGCTTGCCTTTTCAACATTCTTGGCGTGTTTGCGTTCCATATTTGCGGCAAAGCGCAGCGCGTTGTACCACAATGCATTGGTCTCAACCTGATAGCCCGCACGCTCAGTGACGGGATGCCCCTCGGTATATGCGTTCATCCAGCTCAGGGCCGTGCCGGGTATTGAAGACCATAGCATGCCGTTGTCGTGAAGCCTGGCCTCCGGGCGGCCGCCGGCCATATAGCTGCCCAGGATTGCATTTACAATGCTGCCGTATTTGTCCCACACAGATTTACCCCGGCCGGTGAAGGCTGCCAGTTCCTGTATGAGCGTGATAAAGCCCAGCGGAGCTTCCACCTCGTTGCAGGAACTCATCAGGGCGGTGTTCCACTTCTCTGCCTGGCCGTCCAGCACTGCGGTATAATCCTTCACGCTGCCAGTGTTGTGGAGTATGATTCCGGGTGCGGAGATATAAGTGCCACGCAACTCTCCAACCCCCATCCACGTGAATCCGCTGCTGATTTCCAGCCACTGACGGTGGAACAGCAGGCGTGACGCTGCAAAGCGCAATGTGGAATCAAAGTCATCGAGAGTTCCGATGGCGGCGACCTCCTTGGTGAACTGCCGTTTGAAAGAGGCGGGGTCGCAGGCTGAGGTGGAGGCGGAGAAAACTATGCTTTCACCCTTCTTGATCGGCATCTCGAAATAGCCGGGATTGAAGAGATCCTCAGTGCAGTCAAAGCCGCGGCGGTACTCTTCAGGATATGTGACGCCGTTGTACCAGGATGCATCTGAGGTGAAGGAGGCCTTCTTGCTGAGCTGCATATAGAGTGTGGGGAGCACCTGATAGAGCTTATAAGCCATGCCGTTTTCCACCTCTCTGCCGCGGGTGTCGGCCACATCGTTCTTGCTTGTGAGGGCGTGTATGCTGCGGAAAGAGAGCATCGGGCGCAGCCTCAGTGTGGTTTGAGAGTGTGCGTCAAGCAGGGTGTATTTGATAAGGACGCGGTCTTCATTCTCAACCATCAGCAGCTGTTTTTGCAATTTTATGCCGCCTATGTGATATGTAATGGTGGGGACAGGTTCGTTTTCGTAATCTACGATATACTTGTGTCCTCGTGGCTCGAAAACCTTGCCGTAGCAATGGATTCCAAGGTTAAACTCCTTCTCGTGCTGGATAAGGGTCTCGTCCAGTGAAGAGAGGAGGATGTGCCTGCGCCAGTTCATCTCCTCTATGGGGACAGCCAGCAGGCAGTGGTATTTACGTGTATTGCAGCAAACTATCGTTGTGTTCGCGTATGCGCCGGTGCGGTTGGTGGTAATTAATTCCCGCTTCAGCGAGTATTCCAGATTGACCAGTTCCGCTTTGTTGAATTTGAGATACGCCATAATAATTTGTAACTTCTGTTTGAAGCCGCAAATTTAGCAAATTCAGCAGTTTAACCCAAGGTTTAACCTAAGATTTTTTTCTTGTTTACGCCTATTGCGAATTCTTTTAGGTAGAAGGGCTCCATATATGCCACATCTTCAAAGTTTTCGTTCATAAAGTTTATATAGGCGAGACGGGAAATATAGTCTGCAGAAGGGTCGCATGAGATAAATATAGCACCCTTTCTTTCTATAATACTTTCAAATTTAAAGCAGCCGTTTCCGCAGAAAAGCAGCCGCTTGCCAGAAGGCAGTTCGCTGTAAGAAGAGCCGTCCAGAATCTTTGGTGAGATTTCGCCAATCCGGGCTCCGGTGCCGTCGTAGAGTGCCTGGTAGACCTCCATACGGCGGGCATCTATCATCGGGATTACGTAATCTGCGCCTGTCTGGGACAAGGCGATGCCCTGTGCGGCCAGAATAGCCAGCGTGCCTACTCCTATCAGGGGGATGCCGGCGCCAAAGCATAGTCCCTTGGCCATGGATACCCCCACGCGCAGACCTGTGTAGGATCCCGGACCGCTGCTCACTGCAACTGCAGAACAATCTTTCACGGAAAAGCCGTTTCTTTTGAGCAGTTCCTCTATCATAGGGGCCAGCCGGGCTGTCTGCATCCTGGACCCGGTTTCAACGATACTGTCCATCGTCACTCCGTTTGCAGAAAGTGCTGCAGAGCAGACGTCGGTGCTGGTTTCAATTGCCAGAATGATTGTCTCTTTGTTAGGTGCCATTGCCAATGTTTATCCTGTCACCCTCCTTGAGGGTCTTGTTTATCAACTGATAGGGGCCGGCCACAATCAAGTCGCTCTCTTCCAGTCCGCTGCAAATCTCTATCCGGCCAAAATCCTGGATGCCGCATTGCACCTGTTTCAGGTGGACCTGCTGTTGGGAATCTACCGTCCAGACGCACTCTTTCCCCCCGTTTATCACAATTGCCTGCAAAGGTACAGTTAAAATGTCATTTTTGGAACCGGTATAAATTACAACTGATGCGGACATGCCCGGGAGGAGTGTTGTAAGTTGTTTTGAATCAATACTTATGTGGACTTCAAAATCGGTTGCGGATGATAATGCTCCGCTCCTTGACGCGCTCACTGCCGTCTTGGTGACCTGCCCGTCCAGTGTGACGGAGGGGGAGGAGTCTGGCTTGATCTGCGCCTTGTCGCCAGCTTTGATGTTGCAGATATCGTTCTCTCCGACCTGCACAACAAGTTCCATGCTCTCCAGATTGGCGATGGTCATAATTTCTGTCCCCGCCATAGTGCTCGTGCCGACAACCCTCTCTCCAGGCTTCACCCTCAGGGATGTTACCGTGCCCGACATGGGGGCATATACAGTGGTCTTGGCCAGTTCGCTCCGGGCCGCTTCCAGTTGTGAGCGGGCCACCGCAATCTGACATTCGCACTCTTCGCACCGGGCGGTGGCGGTTTGCAGGGCTATGAGAGTCTGATCAAGCTGGCCGGCGGGGGCGGCATCATTCTCCACCAGATGTTTTAACTGGTTGTACTCCAGCTCTTTGAGCCGTCGCTCACACTGCTGTACGTCGCGTGCCTTTACGGCACTGCCGAGGGTCGCCTCGCACCTTGATATTGCAAGCAGATAACTCTCCTGTTTTATCTTGAACAGCAGGTCGCCTTTGTTCACGCGTTTCCCCTCCTCAAAGCGCAATTCTACAATCTCCCCGGATACGTCTGGGGAGATGGTTACCTCATTCACTGCTCTGATCAGTCCGTAAGCAGAGGCTGTCTGTACTATTTCGCCACGTTCCGGATAGACCGTTTCTGCGGCCGTATCCCCCTTGTGTGAAGGGAGTAATGCAAGTGTGGCTGTCAATGCGGCCGCCGCAATTGCAATCCACCATCCGCGTCTCTTTTTACTCTTTCTGGCACCCATTGTAGTATAGATTCAATATTATATTTTGGAACAGATATTTGCACCTGCACTGGAGATGGTCGCACGCGCTTTGCGCATAGTCCTCGCCCGCCTCCAGCCATTGGGCGGTGGAGATTGACCCCAGTTCGTACTCCCGGTCGGCGAGACGCAATTTCTCCGCACAATATTCCTGACGCGCCCTGAGCGACTCCTGCTGGTTTTTCAGCAGAGCACATTGCTGCCTGAGTTGCAGCAGATTATAGGCGGATTCTTCTGTGATTTGCTGCAGTCGGAGCCGTTGCGTTTCAAGGTCATTTCTGGCACGGGCCAAATCTCCTGCGGCCTTGCCGCAATCCAGTATCGGGACCACCAGCGAGAGCGATACAGATGGGTTGCGGTTGTTGCTGACCTGCTCCCTGAATACGGCATCGGAAGCATCGCTATAGTAGGTTCCGTATGCGGCGGAGAGTGACAGAGTAGGGAGCAGTGCCCCCCTGGCGGCTTTCAACGAGTTCTCGGCAGCCTTGACAGAGTGCTCCGCGGCCGCTACCGCAGGGATATGTGGGAGATAATCCTCTTCAGGGTGTATCTCCATGGCGGGATGGAATTCATATTCTGCCATGTCGGTTGAAAAAGGTTCTTCCCGGCCGGTAAGTTTGCGTAACTGTTGCATCTGTACAGCCTCCTCCGATTCTGCCTGGGCAATGCGGGCGCTGATGTCAGCCGCCTTGGCCTCCAGCTCCAGCAGGTCGGCGGTGGTGCGCTGGCCACGTATTGTAAGTGAATGAACTTTTCCAATCTGCCGCAATACATTCTCGTAGCTCTCAGTCAAGCGCTCTGCGGTGAGGCGTGCCAGTATATTCCCGAGATAGGCGCGGGAGATATCTGCCTTAATCTCCAGAGCGGTTTGTGCGGCTTCGTCCGCTGCAGCCTGAGCCAGCGCACGGTTCGCCGCAATTGTGCTAAGTGTCGCAAATCCGTCAAATATTGAAAACGATGCGCCGACAGAGGCGCTGGTCTGTCGCGTAAGCCGGTTTCTTACAATGACCAGTTCCTGCATATCGACGCTTCGTCCCCAATTGTAATACTGATTGACATATAATTGAAGAGTGGGGAGCAGTTTCATCTTTGATTGCATCAAATCTATCTGGCTCCTGCGCTTCTGCGCTTCTGCAAGCAGTATGGAACTGTTGTGAGACAGTGCGTAGTCTATACAGCTGTCAAGCCTCCATGAAGGGGCCTGGGCCTTAGACCCGGTCCATATTGCTGTCAGCATAACCAATATCGTTGCAAATCGTTTCACTGCCCCCCGCTCATTCAAAAGTCAATACAGCTTACAATGTTTCAGCCTCCACAACGGGCCCCTTGGGTGTGAAGAGGCTGACAATGCATTTTACAAGAAAACCGATTGCGTAACCGATGTAGTAAATCGCGCTCTGGGCGTTCTTGTCGATACCGCCGGTAACCAGGCAGCACTCCTGCAGGGAGATGGCTTCAAATGAATTCTTTGTCATGGCTGGACCCTCCCTATTTTAAAGCGTTATAACCATCTTTGAACCCATTGATCAGGCTGGGGATGTAGTCATCCAGAAAATCCATTATCTTGCGGATCAGGGCAACGATGTTCCCCAGATTGAATTCGGCGCTTACGCCGCCGCAGATGTAAAGTTCGGAAGAATCCAATCCCTCCAGAACTGAACCACAAAATCTTTGTTCTTCCATAGTAATAATTGTTTAAAGTGTCTGCAAAACCGGGCGTGCAGACTTCGCCCTATAAGTGAATGCGCATTCACATTTCAATAAGTTTGTCCGCTATCGGGATTTCATCGGCCTTGTGTGTGATCATTATCACTGTAAGGCCGCGGGTGGTGTTTTCCCTCTTTATCACCTCCAGCATTTTCTGCTGGGAGGCGGCATCCAGAGAGTTGGTCGCCTCATCAAGTATAAGTATGTCGGGCTGGCGATACAGTGCCGCAGCAATGGCAATCCTCTGCTTCTGCCCTCCGGAGAGACGGCATCCCGACTCCCCCACAAGGGTCATTATGCCCCGGGGGAGGTCCCGGGCGATGTTCTCCAAACCGAGGTCTACCATAAGGCGGGCTACCCGTTCCAGATCGTAATCTTTCCGTTGACCGGTTATGTTAAACAGTATCGAGTCGTCGAACAGTCTCACATCCTGGGGCACTATCGTCACTTTTCGACGCCATTTTGCAAGGTCAAACAGAGCTATGTCAATCCCGCCCAGGGTGATAGTCCCTTTGGAAGGGGAATAGAGCCGCATGGCCAGCGCCGCCAGAGAGCTTTTGCCGCATCCGCTGCGCCCCTTTACTACCGTTATCTTGCCGGCCGGAATCGTGGCCTGGAAATCTTCAAGCAGGTTCATGGAGCCCGGGTAGCAGAACGTGACACCGTCAAACACCAGGTCGCCCTTCACCGGTGCCGGGTCGCTCCCGTCCGGGCGCTCTTCCTCCAGGTCCATAACTTCGAACAGTCTCCGGGTGGAGATACGGGTCTGCGTGACCAGGGAACTGACACCCACCAGTTGACCCAGCGGGGCGGAGAAGAAGGTGGTGATGGAGTAGAACCCCACGAGCGTACCTACGCTCAGATCCCCTTTCAGGATAATCAGTGATCCGGCAGAAAGGAGTACTACCGTGAGCAGTTTTGATGCCGTTTCTGCCAGCACGCCGTACCCGCCTGCGACGCTTCCGCCCTTGTAAATCTTATCGCACAGGGCGGTGTACTGGGCCCCGATATTCCGGGAGGCCTCGCGCTCCGCACCGGCGTACTTGATGCTTCTCACCGCTGCGATGCTCTCCACGCATTTCTTCTCAAAAAGGGTGCTGCCGGCTATGATCTCCCGGTTGTAACGGTTGCCCGCTCTGGTCGCCAGATAGTAGATAACTGTGTAAACCGGCACAAACAGGGCCGTCAGCAGAGCCAGCCTCCATTGGAACGTGAACATCAGTATAAACGATGTCAGCAGGGTGAACAGACTTATTATCACAGATGATATGCCCTCGGTTACAAACCGTCGGACTGTATATGCATCGCCTATGCGGGAATTAATCTCGCCGGCGCCCCTTTGGCTGAAGAAAGCCACAGGCAACCGGAACAGATGCAAGATGAATGAACCGATAATAGTCTGGTCGATGCCTGTGGCTGCGGTCAACAGAGTGTTGATCCTGATTTTACCGATAAGGAAAGCAAGAAATGAAAGAATAGTCATCGCCAGGGCGGGACCTGCAATGCGGCCGGCATCGCCCGAGGGGATGATTTTGTCTATGAAATATTGCAGGAACAGGGAGAAACTTATTCCCGCAAGGATGTATAACAGTGAGAAGATAATACTGGCGGCAATCTCACCCCCAAACATCGAGAGGAGTTTGCCAAGCCGTTCGCGGGTGGATATGGTTTCGTTGCCGGGGCGGAACCCGCTGCCCGGGGTAATTTCCACCAGGTAGCCGCTCCACCGGCGGCATAGTTCCTCTTTTGAGATATGCAGGTTGCGCCCCTCTGCGGGATCCATGACCAGTGCGCCCCTGGCGTCGCAAGATATCAAAACTATAAAATGGGGGTCGCCCTCTGCAGTGGCTACGTGCAGGATCGCTGGCAATTGTGAAGGGTCTATTGCGTTCAGATCCTTTCCTGCAGACTTCAGGGGGCGGGCCTCCAGATTGATAGCCTGGCAGGCATCCATGATACCCTTGATTGTTGTTCCCTCTATGGACGCCCCGCACGCCTGGCGGATATTGGCCAGCGGCAGTGAAAGTCCCCAGTATCGGGCTATGGCGGCTATGCAGGCCACCGCGCAGTCGGTACGGTCGTGTTGCTTGACAGGTTTAAAGTGTTTCATTGGTCGCTATGTTTTATATGCGAGGAAGGCTTGGAAACAGGAGAGGACCTCTGGCCCCGGGCCGGCCGTAACAAGAGAGCTTATACCCACTATAGAGCCGGAAGTTCCGACGGGCCGGGGCCATGGCCGCTCTCCATTCCGTCTGCACAAATCCTTCCCTTCGTCAGCGGCAAAGATGGCCTCTAAACTGGCGATACGTGCGACAAATTCTCAAAATCTGAGGGCTTTGAGAGCCGGAAACAGAAAAACTTTTTTTAAAAAAGCGACTTCAAATGTGGAAACACAGTTTCTACCAGATGGAGAAGTGGCTTGTATAGCCGTGATTCGGCTATTTTCTCCTCAGGAATGAACTCGAGCAGTCCATTGGCAGAATTCAGCACATATATGAGGGTGCCGACAATAAGTGCGGTGGTAATCAGGGCAAAGACCAGGCCCAGCAGCCGGTTGAGCCATCCGAGCATTGTGATTTTGATGACCTTCTCCAGAAGTTTGCCCATCAGGTTGAGCACCAGAGCCACCGCTATGAATATGACAGAGAAAGAGAGGACCTTTACCCAGAATGGTTCCAGATGCCACCTCTCTGTGATCCAATGCCCCATCGTGGCTGAGAATTTTACCGAAAGGTAGAGTCCGAGGACAAGGGCTGCAAGGGCGACTATCTGCCTTACGATTCCGTCCTTTAGCCCGATGACTACGGCGGGGAGGAAGCAGGCCAGAATTATGAGGTCTATCGTGCCCATTCAAAGAGATTTGATTTGCCGCAAATTTAGCAAATAATATTATCTTTGCCCTTCATTAATCGACAATAGTATGAGTTTTCCCGAGTATAAGAATTTTGATTTGGTTGAGGTTAACCGCACAGTGCTGGATCTCTGGCGTAAAGAGGATGCATTCAAGAAAGTTTTGAAGCTCAGAGAGGGCGCTCCCAAATTCATCTTTTTCGAGGGTCCCCCGTCGGCTAACGGAATGCCGGGTATCCATCACGTGATGGCGCGCTCCATTAAAGATGCTGTGTGCCGATTCAAGACTCAGAGCGGTTATCTGGTAGAGCGCAAGGCTGGTTGGGATACTCACGGTCTCCCCGTA
This sequence comes from Bacteroidales bacterium, assembly GCA_017529425.1. Taxonomy (GTDB): domain Bacteria; phylum Bacteroidota; class Bacteroidia; order Bacteroidales; family UBA932; genus Equibacterium. Next base: position 38,946 of record JAFXNQ010000045.1, read on the forward strand.
GAACTCGGAGTGGAGAAGATGCTGGGCATAACCAAAGAGGATATCGGGAAAAAGATATCCGTAGACGATTATAACCACGCCTGCCGCAAGGAGGTTATGAAATACACTGCGGAGTGGGTAAACCTTACTGAGAGGATAGGCTATTGGGTGGATATGGACAACCCCTATGTTACCTATGACAACGCTTATATAGAGACCCTCTGGTATCTGCTCAAGGAGATATACAAGAAGGGTTATCTTTACAAGGGATACTCAATCCAGCCGTATTCCCCCGCTGCCGGGACCGGCCTGAGCACCCACGAGCTCAACCAGCCTGGTTGCTATCGCGACGTGAAGGACACTACCGTCACCGCTCAGTTTGAGATTGTCAAGAACGGCATTTCCCAGAAACTGTTCGATGATACGACCCTTCCGGTGTTCTTCCTGGCATGGACCACTACTCCCTGGACACTCCCTTCAAACACTGCGCTTTGCGTAGGCCCTAACATCGATTATGTCCGGGTTGAGAGTGTGAATCCTTACACTAAAGAGCCTGCGGTATATGTCCTGGCAAAGGCTCTGGTTCCGGCACATTTCAACGACAAGAATCCGTTCCGCGTGCTCGACGGCGAGTTCAAGGGACGCGAGCTGGCCGGTATCGCATATAGGCAGCTGTTCCCATGGGTTAACCCTGGCGAAGGCGCTTTCCGCGTGATTACAGGCGATTATGTTACAGTTGAAGACGGTACCGGTATCGTACATATCGCACCCACCTTTGGCGCGGACGATGACAAAGTCGCAAAGATTGCCGGCGTACCTCCGATGCAGATGGTGGATGCCGCAGGCAACCGCATGCCTATGGTAGACCGCACCGGAAAGTTCTTCCGTCTGGAAGATCTCGATCCCGCATTTGTCAAGGATAACGTCAATACAGAGCTATATGGCGTGTATGCCGGCCGTTATGTGAAGAATGCATACGATGCCACCCTCGGTCCGGACGACGCCACCCTTGATATTGACCTCTGCGTTGACCTCAAGCAACAGGGCAAGGCCTTCAAGATAGAGAAGCACGTCCACTCGTATCCCCACTGCTGGCGTACCGACAAGCCGGTTTTGTATTACCCGCTGGATTCATGGTTTATCAAGACCACTGCAGTGCAGGATAAGATGGTAGAACTGAACAAGACCATCAACTGGAAGCCGGAATCGACCGGTACCGGCCGGTTTGGAAAGTGGCTGGAGAATATCCAGGACTGGAACCTCTCCCGCAGCCGTTACTGGGGCACCCCGCTCCCGGTTTGGCGCACAGAAGATGGCAAACAGGCCAAGTGCATCGGCAGCGTAGAGGAGCTCTACAACGAGCTTGACAAAGCTGTTGCAGCCGGCATCATGGCCAGCAACCCTCTGCGCGACAAGGGTTTTGTGCCGGGAGATTATTCTAAAGAGAATTACAATCGCATTGATCTCCACCGTCCGTATGTCGATGGGTATTTCCTGGTAAGCGACGATGGCCGGAAGATGGTCCGCGAGACCGACCTGATTGACGTATGGTTTGACTCCGGTTCAATGCCATATGCACAGGAGGGACTCAATAATATTGATAAACCGCAGTTCACCCAGTCGGCAGACTTCATTGCAGAGGGGGTGGACCAGACGCGAGGATGGTTCTATACGCTGCACGCAATCCACACTATGGTGAGCGGTACTTGTGCGTTCAAGAATGTGATTTCCAACGGCCTGGTGCTGGACAAGAACGGCAACAAGATGAGCAAGCGACTGGGCAACGCAGTGGATCCGTTCAAGGCTCTGGACCAATATGGTGCCGATGCGCTGCGCTGGTATATGCTCACCAATGCCCAGCCTTGGGATAACCTGCGCTTTGACGAGTCCGGGGTGGATGAGGTCCGTCGCAAATTCTTTGGTACACTATACAATACATACTCTTTCTTTGCGCTATACGCGAATGTAGATAAGTTCGATCCCAAAGCGCCCAAGGCTCCGGCAAGCGCCCTTCGCGAGATTGACCGCTGGCTGGTGTCGCTGCTCAACACCCTTGTCAAGGATGTTACCGCCGCTTACGAAAACTTTGATATCACAACTGCAGGCCGTCTGATTCAGGACTTTGTATGTGACAACCTGAGTAACTGGTATGTCCGCCTGAACCGCAAGCGTTTCTGGGGTGGCAGTATGAACAGCGACAAACAGGCTGCTTACCAGACATTGTATGAGGCGCTTAAGGTTGTTGCCCAGCTCTCTGCGCCCATTATGCCGTTCTACAGTGACCGCATCTGGCGCGACCTCGATCCCGAAGCATGCAGCGTTCATTTCACTATGATGCCCAAGGCGGACGAGAGTCTCATAGATTCCGAGCTGGAAGAGCGTATGAACCTGGCTCAGCAGAGCACCTCGATGGTGTTGGCCCTCCGCCGCAAAGTCGGTATCAAGGTCCGCCAGCCACTCGCCAAACTGGTTATCCCTGTGCTCAACGAGCATCTCCGCAGCCAGTTCGAGAGGGTAGAGTCGCTTGTACTGGGAGAGGTCAATGTGAAGGAGGTGGAGTACATCACCGATACAACAGGCCTGATTACCAAGAAGATAAAGCCCAACTTCAAGACTCTTGGAAAGAGGTACGGCAAGCAGATGAAAGAGATTGCCGCATTCTTCGCTATGATGGACCAGCCTGCAATAGCGGCAATAGAGAGGGCAGGGGATTATACCCTTGCGCTCCCCTCTGGCAGCGTAGCCCTTACCCCTGAGGATTATACCGTTTCTTCTGAGGATATGGAGGGATGGCTGGTTGCAAGTGAAGGCCAGCTCACAGTTGCGCTCGATGTCACCCTCACCGACGAACTACGCCGCGAAGGTGTTGCCCGCGAACTTGTCAACCGTATCCAGAATCTGCGCAAGGACAGTGGCTTTGACGTTACCGACCGCATTGATGTTACCATAGAGAATCTCCCGGAGGTTGCCGATTCCCTCGCATATTTTGAGGATTATCTGAAAGATCAGGTGCTGGCACTCAATGTATCTCTGGCTAAGGATTTTGGCGGTGCCAGGGTAGAGTGGGGCGATGATGGCGAGATAGAAATAAAGGTTGCCAGAGTTGCTTTATAAGCAAAACATAAGTATATTTACACTGTAAACATTTTTCGTCGTTATGGCAGACAATACAGATAATAAAGAGAAGGTCAGGTATACCGATGCCGAACTTCAAGAATTCAAGGAGATGATTCTTGAGAAACTCGCAAAGGCAAAGGAGGAGTATGCAATCCTCAAGGGTAATGTGGACCACAGTTCCAGCAACGATACCGAGGATACATCCCCCACATTCAAGGTGCTGGAAGAGGGTGCGACATCTTCTGCAAAGGAGGAACTCGGCCAGCTGGCTGCCCGCCAGTACAAGTTCATCCAGAACCTTGAGGCTGCACTGGTACGCATCGAGAACAAGACCTACGGCATCTGCCGCGAAACCGGCAAGCTTATCCCCAAGGAGCGTTTGCGCCTGGTGCCTCATGCCACCCTTTCGGTAGAGGCTAAAAACAAGCGTTAATGAAGATCTCCAAAGGGACCCGCCTGACGATTTTTGTGGTCGCCCTGTTAGTGATTGACCAGGTCATCAAGATTCTGGTCAAGTCTAACATGACTCTGGGGCAGAGTATCCCTGTGTTTGGCAACTGGTTCCGGATCCATTTCATAGAGAACATGGGGATGGCGTTCGGAATGTCTTTTGGCGGAGGTATCGGCAAGTTGCTGCTCACCCTGTTCAGGATAATCCTTGGGACCGCCATAATTTTCTACATCCGCGCACTGCTTAAGAAGCCCGAAACTCCCACCGGAGTGTTGTATGGCCTTGCTGCAATCATGTGCGGTGCATTTGGCAATATCATAGATTCTCTCTTCTACGGCCTGATTTTCTCCGAGAGTACATATACCCAGGTTGCAACCATGTTCCCGGAGGGGGGCGGCTATGCAGGGTTGTTTTTCGGCAAGGTTGTAGATATGTTTTATTTCCCGATTATAGACACCACATTCCCGGATTGGATGCCCCTCATAGGTGGTAAACCTTTCCGCTTCTTTGATGCAATCTTCAATTTTGCCGATTCATGCATTACGGTGGGTGCATTCTACCTGCTGATATTCCAGTGGAAGTATTTCAGCAAGAAATAACTCTATAGACAAGCACCTGCCAGGAGTCATGGATAAGAACCGCATCTCCCGCATCCAGAATATGGAAGAAATCTACGACCGCGTCCGGAAGGACATTGCAACTCTGAAGGAGTATGAGGAGAGTGGCTTGTGGCTCCAAGATTATGAGGCAGATGAGATGGGAGAGCTTCCGCGTGACCTCAAGCGCGGCGTACTGTCGCAGGACGGTCTGGATGAGGTGTTTGAGGAATCGAAAGAACTCACGTCTCTATCTCGCAGATACCCCGTCATAACCCTATGTGGCAGTACGCGTTTCAAGGAGCAGTTCATGGAAGTGCAGAAGCGCCTGACTCTTGAGGGCAACATTGTCATCAGCGTTGGCCTTTTCGGTCACAGCGGTGATGACGAGGTGTGGACTGAGGGTACAAAAGAGATGCTGGATGATATGCACAAACGCAAGATTGATATGGCCGATTCGATATTTGTTATTGATGTGGATGGCTATATCGGCAGTAGTACCCGTTCTGAAATTGAGTATGCCAAATCTAAGGGCAAGGGGATAAAGTATTACAGCGTAGATATGGTAATTTAGGGATTGTGCTCGGCAGCAGAGCTGCCTGTGCATTCCCTGACGGGATTGTGCTCGGCGCTGGCGCGCCTGCGCATTCCCTGTCTCCTCGCCGGAGGGGTCCTTGCAAAGAATGGGCGATGGAAGCCACGAGCATAGCTCGTGGCGTTTTTTCTGTGTGCGGCTGCCACTCGGAAAGCTAGCTTTCCAGATGGCAGCCATTCACAGAAAAAGCCGGCTTGCGCCGGCTTCCATCTATTTCTTTGCGGAGAGGGAGGGATTCGAACCCCCGGAACGTCGCCGTTCAACAGTTTTCAAGACTGCCGTAATCGACCACTCTACCACCTCTCCTTATCCGTTTATCCAACGGGACTGCAAATATAAGAAATAATTTTATATGCAATAAATAAGTTAGTCTGTTGTAATAAGGTAAGACCTCAGGAGTTCAATCTCTTCTTCGCTCAGGGGGTCTATAGTGCTGTTATTGTAGCGCGTCTTTGCCCAGGCTTTGATCTGCTCGTTTATGGTTCCGTTTGGTGCAAAGGTTCTCAGGTATTTGACCAGCGGAGGGTAGTACCATCCGGCTGAACCGTCTCGTTTTCTGGTGGAGCCGGAATAATAGGTGACCTCGTAATCCTTGCACAGGTCAACCTCAGAGACGCCTAAGAGTGCCTCTATCAGGAAGGCAAGCGTGCCGGTGCGGTCTGAGCCGCCGTGGCAGTGGAAATATACCGCCTTGCCCTCCCCAAGCCAGCCGATTATTCTCCGGATGGCATATTGGTACTGGTCTGAAGAGGTGCCGTCGGATATCTTGATACTGCTGTCGTATTGATTGGGACCATAAACAAGGTAGTGCCATAGCTTGAAGTTGTAATAGTCTATGGGATCGCTCCCTGCCCAGGGGTTTTTCTCTCCGCTGCCGCCCTGGCTTCCGGGGGGCAGGCCACGAAGATCAAGGTCCACGCTAATGTGAAGTTTGTTGAAGAGATAGTCTTTTGCGGTGGCATTATAACTTCTCTGGATATCGTCCAGTCGGGATCCGCGGTACAGTTTGCCGTATGCTATATGACCGCCGTCGGCATTCCATCCTCCCAGGTCGCGCATATTGCGCACATAGCTGTAATTATAGGGGACGTAAATGGTTCGTAAAGGTCCGACAGGGGTGATGCACGCCGCTTTAAGCACATTGCCGTTATTCCCTGTTACTTTGTAATAATACTTTTTGCCGGGGATAAGGTTGTAAACGGAAACGGGGGAGGTTGTCCCTGATACGTCGATAGGGTCGGAGAAATCGGGAGAAGCGGATAATAATATCTGGGATGCGTTGCCGCCTGTCCAGGTCAGTTTAACGGGTTCGGGCTTGTCGGAACCGGAGAAATTGGCTACCCGGGAAAAGGTATACTCGGTATCGTTCTGATATTCTTGAGTAACTGAGTCACTCTCCAGAAAACTCCTGACGCCCGCATTTTCTATATCACAGGTTTCATCATATACATAGTCTATTGCATTCTGGCTCCACTGGAACCTGGCCCTGTTGACGGTCATTGAGGTCAGGACGGTGCGGGTATTGCCGTCGCTGAAATCTACTGTAAAGCCGTTTGTGAACTCGACAGGGAGGGTCACAAAGAAGTAATCCACTCCGGTCTGGAAACCGTCCTGGCAGGTGATGGTTATTTCGCTGGAGCCCTCGAGAATGTTGCTGACTTGCGGATGGCCGTCGGAATCGATGATTATCTGGACCTTGCCGGCAATCACTTCGTTATTGTTGCCTCTCAGTGTGACGCTGGTTATGCCTGAGTGGCTCACATTGAATTTGATGCCGCCGCACAGATGATAGAAGGTCATTGTGAGGTTGTCGGAACAGCTTACGGATATGAACTGCCCGTCGGCAAAACTCCCTGCGGCAGCGACTTGCAACGAGGGGACTGTGGCTGTCAGATATGTGCCATCAAAGCTGTTTTCTTCGCTATATGGATACAATGCGTAGAATTTGCCGCAGTCGGGGGCGTCAAGGGCTGCAACGGGGGCCTGGCCCACGAACTGCGCCTGGGTGGCGGGTTCGGTGTTGGTTGAGGTCATCTTCCAGGCGCTCGCTCCCCGGAAAACGCTTATTTCATCGTTTGCAGACCAAAAGAATGTTCCGGAAGCATCGCGGCTGCTCTTGGTGAAAACATCTCCAGAAGATGCAGACAGTGTTATCTCTCTGAACTCAACTGATTCAGGAATCGCGGAAGGGTCTGGTTCTATGACGTCAATACTGTCCGGGACATCGGTGCGTGAGCAGGCCACGAACAGTACCGCTGCCATTAAGGCATATATCAGATTATTCTTTTTCATCGCTGGGAAAGAGTGCTTATAAACAAAAATAATCAAAAAAAACCTGATATCTTTGCAAAAAGCAAGAATTATGAAAAAACTGATCATTGCCCTTTTTATACTTGTATCCTTCACCTCGCAGGCACAAGAGATCAACCCTATCGCCACTATTTCTCAACAGCCCGGATGGTGCACCATAATTCACCGCTGGGGATTCATCGGGGATTCGCTGTGCAGCGGCGAGTTTGAATACTCCAGGGAGGATGGCTCCACTGTATGGCACGATGTGTATGAGTATTCCTGGGGTCAGCGTATAGTGGCCGCAGTTGGCGGGGCCGTTGGATTTAACTTCTCGCAGGGCGGAGAGACAGCAAAGGGCTGGATCGAGAATTTCTGGGATTATCCGCTTAACCGCAATGCCGACATCAGCGCCAAGGCGCACCCTTGTCAGGCATACATTATTGCGCTGGGGTGTAACGACCGGAACGGGTTCGCGCCCGGGGATGCACATAAAGACATTAATCTTGAGGATTATACAAAGAACGCAGAGACCTTTATTGGCTATTATGGCGGCATTATACAGCGCGTCAAGACCCTGCAGCCGCGGGCCCGCTTCTTTGTGGTAACGCTGCCCACCCTTTATGGAAAGGAGGAGTTCAGCGCTGAGATCCGCAAGATGCCCGAGATTTTTGACAATGTATATCTGATTGACCTGGAGAAGTATGGGCAGGATTTTAACGATCCGCAACTGAAAGAGCGTTATTTTGAAAAAGGACACATGAACGCCGCAGGCTATCAAATGATGGCCTGGACATTCATGACCTATATCAACTGGATTATCGAGAATAATCTATCCGATTTCTCAGATATCAGTCTTGTGAAGTAGGCGGTTTATGATGTCGTCCAGCATACGGAAGAGGTCCGGAGCGGTATCGGGCGTAACGCTGTCGCACATCACGGCTTCACCCATGGAGAACGGTACATCGGCGAGCTTTTCCTGCAGTTTCTTCCCCTTACTGGTAAGGGAAACGATTATCTGACGTGCATCTTTCTCCCCTTTAGTGCGGGTCAGGATCCCTTCCTTCTCCATCCGCTGGAGCAGGGGAGTGACCGTGTTTGTCTCCAGGAGCAGACGTTTGGCAATGTCGTTTACCGGCTGGGCATCCTTCTCCCAGAGTACCAGCAGCACCAGATACTGAGGATAAGTCAACCCCTGCTTTGTAAGCAGGGGATGGTAAGCCTGCGTGATAAGACGTGAAGCGGAGTAAAGCCGGAAGCAGAGCTGGTTTTCCAGTTTGAATTCTTCCTTTACCATTAGAGCATTGCTTTGATGTCCTTCTCGATATCCTCCGGCTTGGTGGTGGGGGCATAGCGCTTGATGACTGTGCTGTCGCGGTTCACGTGGAATTTTGTGAAGTTCCAGCGGATGTCACTCTCCTTGCTCATACTTTTGCTCAAGCCCTTGAGCATTTTTGCAGCGGCTTTGGCTTTGAACCCTTTATATTCTTCTGTGGGAGCCTGTGCCTTGAGATACTCAAAGATGGGCTCTGCATTTTCGCCGTTCACATCGGTCTTGGCCATCAGCGGGAAGGTGACTCCATGGTTCAGGCGGCAGAACTCGGCAATCTCCTCGTTGCTACCGGGCTCCTGGCCGGCGAATTGGTCGCAGGGGAAACCGGTAATTACCAGTCCCTGGTCTTTATACTTCTGATAGAGTGCCTCCAGGCCGTCATACTGCGGGGTAAAACCGCATTTGGAAGCGGTGTTGACAATCATCAGAACCTTGCCTTCAAACTGGGCGAAGTCCACTTCTGCACCTTTATTACTGGTAGTCTTGAAATCGTAAATCTTTGCCATATTCTTGCTGTTTTGAGCAACTGCCGGCAGTACAATAATCGCTGCCAGCAGTGCAGTAAGTATTCTAAATTTCATATTAGAGCTGTTTTACCAGCCAGTTCTGGTAGCCTACTTTCTCGATGAGGTCCAGCTGCTCCTCGTCCCAATAGAGATCCTCTTCCTCGTCCAGCAAATATGCTTTGGTAAGGTCGTAGGTTGTGGGATCTGTTGCAAGAGAGGGCATTGCCTTGTAGAGAATCTCTACGCCTTCTTTCTGCAGTTTGAGGTCAGCCTCGAGGTAAGCCTTGGGATCTTCAATCAAAGTGGTCTGGTTGCATACTTTCACTTCAGGCACGCATCCGAGGTCAAGCAGGCGGTCGGTATATTTCTCGACCCAGCCCATCTCCTCAGTATAGTGGTCCAGGTACTTCTGGCCAAGCTTTGTGAAGCCCTGGCTCTTGAAGAGCTGCCCCTGCATCTTGTGTACAAATGCGCTGCCGGCAAGTTCGTTAACAATCATCTGAGAGAGTTGGATAGTAGTAGTAAAGTCCATGATAAAAATATTTTTAGTTGTTAATTATATCGTTCACGATGCAAATATAGAACAATAATTTTATATCGCAAGCGATATTTACAAAAATTTACAAATAAGGCTAAAAATGGCTATAAGAGGGGTGCAGGAAGCGTCACTGAGCCTTTGTGACGATGGCGGTCATACCGGGCATGAGGTTGGGGTGGGGCTGTAGCGTTGCCTCCATGTGTACCATGCCATTCTTTTCCACCACCGGGCTGATGGCCGAGATATAGGCCTCGTGAGCTTCTGCCGGATATGCTACGCTGTAGACCAGAATCTTTGTGCCCGGTTCAAATTTGTGCAATTCGTTTTCCAGCACGTCAAAACAAACTTTCAGGTGTTCGGTGTCCACAATGTAGAACAGCGGGACTCCCGGAGTCGCTGCACTGTACAGGGTGGCGTCTATACGACTCACGGCACCTGTCAGAGGGGCAGTGATGGTGCAGTAGGTGAGCTCGTGTTCAAGCTGCTGGAGCGAAGCCTTTGCGGTGTTATAGCCGCTGTTTACCCTTGCCTGATCCCGCAGTTCCTGTGGAGCATTCTCCAGATCCTGGCGCTTGTAACCCTGCCCGATCAGGATGGACTGGTACTGATATTCTGCCTTCTCCAGCTCGGCCTTGTTGCGGTTGATCTTGTCCAGCAGCACGTCCCGGCTCAGACGGGCTACCACCTCTCCTTTACGCACGCGCTGGCCCAGCACAAGGTCAAAGCTGACAATCTGCTCTGCGATACGGCTGTACACCGGGACCTCCATTGTGGCCTGAATGGTCCCCTTGCTGGAGAAACCTTCAGTCTCTATGGAATGCTGCAGGTTCTGCGCCGGGGTAACTTCCGCCTGAGGGACGATTGCAGGCTGCGGCTCCGCCACCGGGGCAGAGTTGCGGCTCTGGCACGCGGTAAGCGCTATGGCGATGGCTATGGCTATGATGATGAAAGACCTATTCATACTGAGTAAGGGTTAAGAGATGGTAGTAGGTGGTCCAGTATACGGCCAGTGCAGACAAATACTGATTATAGGCATTGTCTCGGCGGTTCTGGGCCAGGGAGTAGGTATTTATGTCGCAAAGTCCGTTGGCGTAGTTCTCTGCCGTCAGGGCAAAAACATCATCGGCCAGGGCCACCGCCTCAGTAGTTTGTGCTAGCATCTGCTCATGGGCGCGGAGATTGGCCAGAGTGGTGCGGACATCCTCGGCCAGGGCACGTTCCACCTCCCGCAGGGCCTGTGTTTCACGCTCCTTCCAGGCTACGGCTGCTTCGTGCCCACTTTTGGCTGCGCCGTGGTCCACAATCGGAATGCTTAGGGTGACGGCCCCCATCATATAGAATCGGGGGTCTTTTATGGAACCGACCAGATTGGAGCTGAGCTGCTGCATGCCGACGTTCAGATCCACGCCTACCTTGGCACCCTGTTCCCGACTTGCTTTTTCCTGTTGCTGACGAGCCTCGGTGAGTGCCATCTGACACTGCTGGATATCGGGACTGTTGGAGCGGGCCAACTCCAAAATATCATCGTCGGAGAGGGCGATCTGTCTGGTGAGAGTGGGAATGGTGAGCCGGCCTCCGTCCGGGAAGTCATCTGTACGGAGATATGAACTCAGGGATTCGCGAGCCAGTTGCTCCTCGTTACGTGCGCTCTGGAGTGCATTGTAGGCGTTTAGCCTCTGAAGCTCCAGAGAGCGGAGTTCTGCCAGCGTCACCATGGCGATGCCGGCTTTCTCTTTGGCTATGGCATAGAGAGTATCGGCCGTCTGCATGTTGCGCTCGCACATGTCCAGAGTACCCTGGGCACAGGCAAGGCGGAAGAAACGGCGGGTGGTCTCTTCTGCTATGAGGTACAACTGATGTTTTAACTGCTTGCGGGCAGATTCCATCCGGGCCTCCTCCACGGCCTTCTCCCAGCGGTAAGGATTATATCCCATAAGAGATTGCTGATATCCCATTACCAGAGGCATAGTCACGAATTCGCGGGGCATGTCCCTCTGGTCGTTCAGGAAGTACTCGCTCCAAAGAGCCTGGCTGCCCACATAGGCGTCTCCACCCAGCCCGGGGACTTTTTGAGAAAGCATCAGTTGGGCGTTGGTAGAGAACCGGTTGAAGTTACGCAAGTACACATAATCCCGGGTAGGATCTGTGATCAACTTCATATAGCTGGGTGTGATATTCAACTCCAGCTGTGGCTTTCTGAGAGCTTCAAACCGAGCAAATTGCCGGGTATGATATTCGTATTCGTAGCGGCTCTGAAAAGCGGCTATGGTACTGTCCTGAGCCAGCCGGATCACTTGCTCAAGGCTTTGGGCCTGACCCAGCAGCGGGATAGTACAGAGTAAACCAATCAAGAACTTTCTCATGCCGTTTGCCGTTTAATGATTTCACTGAACAGGCCGCCCTTGGCCATGAGCTCATCAAAGCTGCCGTCTTCTGCCACCTTTCCGCCGTTAAGCACGATGATGCGGTCGCAGCCCCGGATGGTGCTCATCCGGTGGGCGATGGTGATGCGGGTGCAATTCATCTTGGCAAGATTCTGCGTAATGATGTGCTGACTGATATTGTCCAGAGCAGAAGTGGCCTCGTCCAGGAAGACGATTTGTGGTTTGCGGATCAGGGCACGAGCCATCAGGATGCGCTGACGCTGACCACCGGAAACACCCTGGCCGTCGGCAGAGATGGGGGTTTCCAGCCCCAGTGGCAGCTCTTTGATATCCTTGTCCAGGGCTGCCATGCGGGCGGCCTCCCAAACATCCTCGTCGCTGTACACGTCGTTGCCGAAAAGGATATTGTCCCGGATGGTCCCTTCAACCAGCTGGCCATCCTGCAGGCAGATGCTAACGCAGTAACGGCGGAGACTGGGCTTGTTGATCTCATCCAGATTATGCTCGTCGTAGAAAATAGAACCGGCCTCAGGCTGTTCAAAACCCAGCAGCAGGCGCACCAGAGTGGATTTTCCGCAACCGGATGGTCCCACAAACGCCACGTATTCCCCGGGCAGGATGTGGAGGTCCAGATCGTCGAAGATATAGGGCATGTTTTCCGAATAACGGAACTTGAGGCCGCTCACATCAATCTTACCGCTGATGTTCTTGAGAATCACGTCCCCCGACCCGGCCTCCGACGGGGCTTCCAGGATGGGGGTGCAGAGCTTCAGTTCCGGTCCCAGCACGGCCACGTCCTTGGTAATGCGTTCAAAATCCTCCACGGCGCGGACGGCTATGGTGAGAACGCTGCAGTAGGCGATGTAGTCCGACAACCCAAGCCCGTAATGCCAGGCGGCCAGCATGGTCACCAGAAGCGGGACCAAACGGAAATTATAGCTGATGGAATTGCCGATGCTGAACATGGCCGGATACCGGCTGCCGTTGGGTTCGGAGGGTTCATATGCCACAGCCCAATGGCGGAAGGCCCTGATTTCTGCCCCGTTGGTGCGGATCTTCTGGGCGCCGGAAACCAGGTTGTAGATAATGCCGGTGAGCTTGGATGCGCTCTCGTTGGCGCTGTTCTGTACGTCCTTACGGAAGTAATAGACACTGTAGATGGCCAGCATATACAGCGCAATCACCAGAATGCCTGTCCACAGGAGCGGGCCACCGTAGGTGAAGAACTGGATGAACATCACGGCCGTGAACAACAGGGAGAGGATGGTGGAGAGCATATCCTCCGTAAGCTTGGTAAACAGTCTCACGACCGAAAGCACGCGGTTGGAGAGATCACCCGGAGCGTACTGCTTGAAGAATGTGGTGGGCAACATCAATAGCCGGGCCATCAGCGGCGTCTGCATGGCGTACTCCGTCTTGTCTTTCATTCTTACTACCAAGTAGTTGCGGGACAGTTGAACCGTGACCAGGCCGATGGCGGCCGTAAAGAGCAGTACGGCGATTGGCGTCAGCTGGGCTGCGTCTCCTGAAGGGATGACCTCGTTGAAGAGTAGCTTACAGATGTATGGTGTGACCATGGTAAGAAGGACGACGCCCAGGCAGGCCAGCATTCCGCAGAGATAATCAAAAACGCTGAGTTGTCGCAGGGCATGCTTCAGGAAAGATGTGAGGGTCAGTTTTTCCCCGGGCAGCGGATAGCAGAGTGAGAACGCCTCTGGCTTCAGCAGGTTACTGTCTTTACGGGCAGAGCAGCGCTTTCCCGTGGAGGGATGGGCAAAGGAGTAATCGGCAAATCCGGGGGTTAATATCACCGGCAGGTCCTCCCCGGCGGTAAAGGCCAGCAGTTTTCCCGAGCAGCGGGACCACCAGTTACCTTCCAGTTGGACAGGCGTGAAAAAGATCTGATGCCGATAAAAAAGCTCTTCCAGTTGGTTCAGGTCCGTAGGGATCTCCCGCTGCCGGGTAAGCTGTTTCCACAGTTTCCGGTCAATCATGGCGCGGAAAATGTCGGCCGACTGGTTCAGTGCTTCACGGTCGCCCTCAATGCGCTGTACGAACTGTTCAAAGAAAGGATTCATACATCAGGCGTATTTAAGAAGTTCCCGGTACAGGCCTTCCTGCTGCGCGAGTTCGTCGTGCGTCCCCTGCTGTAGCAGTTTTCCATGTTCCATTACAAAGATGCGGTCACAGTCCCGGATGGTACTGAGCCGGTGCGCAATGAGTACCAGCGTGATGCCCAGGCCTCCGATATGGTTCATCACCAGTTCCTCGGTCTTGGGATCAAGGGCAGAGGTGCCCTCGTCCATAATCAGGATGGAAGGGTCTTTGGCCAGGGCGGTTGCAATCTCGATGCGCTGGCGCTGGCCGCCGCTGAAGTTCTTTCCGTTCTCGGACAGATGGGACTGGTAGGCACCAGGACGTCCGGCGATATCCTCGTGGATCTGCGCGTTGTAAGCGGCCATCACCATGGAGAAGTCCTCAATGGAGTTGTCCCACATCTTGATATTGTCCGCGATAGGACCCTCAAACAGGGTGATATCCTGGTTGACCACCGAGAGGGAATTGTTCTTGAGGGCGCGGTCCAGTTTCCCGACCGGAATGCCGTCCAGCAAGACCTCTCCTTCCCAGGGTTCATACAAGCCGGAGATGAGTTTGGCGATAGTGCTCTTTCCACAACCGGAAAATCCCACGAAAGCTACCCGCTCCCCGGGCGCTATCTTGAGGGAGAAATGCTCGAGTATCGGCGGGTTGTTGCGATCGTAGCCGAAGGTTACGTCGCGCAGTTCCACCTCCCCGCGGAGTTTTGGAGTGTCCGGCAGGGCATCCACGTCTGACAGTTTGAGGGAACGGCCCTCCGTGGCCGTTTCCACCTCTTCAAGCCGTTCCATTGCGGCCTGTGAACGGTAAATCTCCTGGGTAGAGCTGACTACCGAGTTGATGGGGAAAGTGATGCTGGTGGCGAGTGCCTGCGAGGCCAGCAGCATACCTGGCGTCAGTTCTCCCTGCAGGATATACCAGGCTCCCAGGCTGAGGATGAGGGCGTTGCACAGGTTGAGGACAAGCAGAGGCAGGGAGCCTATGCTCATGGTTCCCATGGTGGTTTTCACCCTGGCATTCAGGGCTTTGACATAAGTCTCCTGCCATTTGTTGAAGAAGGTGCGCTCCCCGCCCATGGACTTGATGGTCTCCATGTTCTTGATTCCTGTCATAGTCACGCCCTGCAGGCGGGCATCCGTTTCTTCTGATCCCCGGGCCCTCTTTTTGATGGTGTTGGCCGTGGTCCGCATAACCACCACCAGCAGCACCATGGAGAGCACCACCACCAACCCCAGTTTCCAACTGTACAGGACAAGCAGCAAGGCGCAGATAAGGGGGCGCAGCACCATCACCAGAGCGTAGGAGAAGTGGTCCATGGCTGCTCCGATGTTCTTTATGCTGGAATAACGGGCCACCAGTTCGCCGGCAGAAAAACGGTCAATGGCGTTCATCGGCAGATTCAGCAGGCTCAGGACGTAGCGAGAAGAGGAGGAGATCCCCAGCTTGGCAAATTCCCGCCGGCGCAGCGGGTTGAGAAGCAGCCACAAGGTGAGCTCCAGCACGAACAGCATCCCATAGAAGATCATCAAAGGGGTAAACCATTCGGGGTTCTTGTGCGTGATGATGTTGTCCGTATAGACCTGCTGGAAGAAGGGAGGCAGCAGGTAAGAGGCCATATCAGCCAGAAGGAGCAGGAAGGTGACCAGGAAAAAGCCCTGGCACCCCCGGTTGAATCGCCGTATCAGGGTGGCCAGTTTCATTACTCAACCCTCAGTTTTAAGGCGCGGAACCAGGTTCTGGCCCCCTCGAACAGATACTGGAACATACTGCGGCGCCGCGTCTCCGTGAGCACCGAGCAGTAGGTACCGACATTCATATTGACATCTTCCGGCTGACCAAAAGACCAGTAGAATTCAGAAGGATTTTTTGGTGAAGGGAGCAAATCGATCTGTACCTGGAACATCATCTCTCCCGAAGAGAGCAGGCGCTGGGCCATCTCCTCGTTCTTGAGGGTCTGTCGCACCTCGCTTGCGGAAACGGGGTAACGGTCAATCCGCGATACAATCCCCCGGACATAGCCGATCTCATCTCTCTTTTCGTCTTCCGGCCAAACCTGGGCGGCCATCCCTTCCCGCAGGTCCCGCTGGCCGGCGTTATCGATGTAGGCTATGAGCATCGACCGCTGCGTTGGAACCTGAGTCCCGCTCACTACACTGATGATGGGTTCAAAGGCCTCGAACGGTTCATTGTCCACCTTGGTGCTGATGACTGTCCCCTCCACCGTGCTGGTGAGGATGCTATAGCTCTCCTCCATAGATATAAGGGCCACGGATTGCCCTTTTTCAACGCGGTCGCCGCTATGCACAAATATTGACCTTACCATACCACGGTTGGGGAGGGAGACATCCGTGGTGCCTTCCGGCGGAAATACAACGCCGCTGTAATATACTTTGTCTGAGACGGTTCCCAGGAATCCCCATACAAAGAAAGACCCCAGTAGAAGAATGGCGGTGAGGGCCAGCAAATAGGTTGGCAGCGCCGTAATTCTGAGGGTTTTTCCTATCTGATGAGGGGACCGGAGCTTATCCTGGCGACTTTCTTGGGAAAAGGGGTTCTGATCTTCCATTTAAATAATTGTTTCCGAACCAAAGATAACAATTTTTTTAGTTTATCCCATCACCACATCCAGCACCATCATCAGTGCAAAACCGATAGCAAAGCCTATCGTGGCGATGTTGGAATGCTCACCTTGTGATGCTTCCGGTACCAGTTCCTCTACCACGACATAGAGCATTGCGCCGGCGGCAAAGGCAAGCAAGAATGGCATCATCGGCGTGACAGCCGCAGCCAGCAGTATAACCAGCGCACCGCCGAGGGGTTCTACGATTCCGCTCAGTGCACCCACCCAGAAGGATTTACAGCGGCTGTTTCCGGCAGCACGCAGAGGCATGGAGATAATGGCGCCCTCAGGGACATTCTGGATAGCGATACCCAGCGCCAGTGCCAGCGCTCCGGCAGCCGTCATCCCCGTTCCGCCGCTCAGCACACCGGCAATCGACACACCCACAGCCATTCCTTCCGGAAAGTTGTGTATGGTTACGGCCAGCGCCAGCATCGTGGTCTTGGAGAGTTTGCTCCTGGGACCTTCAGGGCCGCCTGCCGGATGGAGGTGAGGCGTTATCTGGTCAATAAGTAAGAGGAAAGCGAAACCGCCCAGAAGGCCGATTGTTGCAGGCCAGATGCCGCCAAGTTCAATTCCGGGAATCAGCAGCGACCAGACTGAGGCAGCTACCATAACGCCGGAGGCAAAGCCCAGGAGGATTTTCTGCAGCAAATCCGGCATAGCCTTCTTCATAAAAAACACGAAGGCTGCTCCTATGGTGGTTCCAAGGAATGGTATAAGTAGAGCCAGAAGTGTGTTATTCATAGAATCGTATACGTTTATTGCAAAGATAGCTATTATCTATTGGCTTTGTTGCCGGGCAGGCGGTTTTTGCTTAGCTTTGTACCAGCATTAAATCGAGCAAGAAACTTGTGATATGAAACACCTGATTATGTGCATACTTTCTTTAATGGGCCTGTTTGGCTGCAAAGGTTACGAAGACCTTACGGTAGATGAGTTTGAGCAGATGCTCTTGGAGGACGATACACTGCAACTTGTGGATGTCCGTACTGCAGAAGAGTACGCCGACGGCCATCTGCCCGGCGCCATCAACATTGACTGGCGCGGTGGAGATTTTATGGAGAAAGCCACGACCCTTTTGGGCAAAGACCGTACGGTAATGGTATATTGCCGGAGTGGCAAACGCAGCGCAGCGGCAGCTGCCAGGCTGGACGGAGCCGGCTTCAAGACATACAATATGCTGGGAGGCATCCTGGCCTGGAAAGAGGCCGGAAAACCGGTAGATATTGTCAACCCGGAGGATTATCAATCACTTAATCCCGATAATATGCAAAGAGTACGTGATTTCCTGCATCAGACAGGGCACTATTTCCTGGCAACGGCAGACGGAGACCAGCCGCAGGTACGTCCTTTCGGAACCGCCGAGATAATAGAGGGGAAGCTTTACCTCCAGACCGGCCACATAAAAAATGTCGCTCATCAGATAGCCGCTAACCCCAAAGTTGCCATCTGTGCATTTAACGGCAGTGAGTGGCTGCGAATCACCGCCACACTGGTAGAAGATCCCCGTGTGGAGATAAAGAGGGCAATGCTGGACGCGAATCCCGGCCTGCGCTCAATGTATAACGAGAATGACGACAACACGGCAGTCTTCTTCCTGAAGGATGCGAAGGCCACAATCAACTCTTTTACAGCAGCTCCTGTGGAGATAAACTTCTAAATAGGATCGATTATCGGCGGGAAAGGGTTATTTCTCAACGATTTCGATATCGGTAACATCCTTGCGGTTGATGGTGAGGATGTTGTTGCAGCCTCTCCAGGAGCCGAACTTCCAGCATGATTTTGGGAGGGGCTCTCCGCCAGAAAGGACCTTGGGCTCGAATGAGAGTTTCAGTATTTCGGTGCCGTTATTCTCAAGTGCGGTGTATTTGATGCTGCCGGGGGCGTATTCAACATCCTTGAGCATGCAGGTGGTGCTGAAGATGTGATTTGTCCCCTCCGGGATGATCTCCGGCCATGCGGCCATACCCTCGAGGTAGTGGGGCAGGTAATCGAAGTAGCTGTCGGAATACCAGACTCCGTACCATTCGATGCCCACCGAATTGACGGAGATGTTGCCCTTGGATGTATGGTTGCAGGCAGAGTATTCAGCGAGAGCCAGGGTGGCGAGCGCCTCTTTCTTGGCCTGTTCGCAACCGGTTTCAGCCGCCCAGCGCGCCAGCACGGAGCCGTATCTGGCCGTGTGGCTGCTCATCTCAAAGAAGCAGACATCCTACTCGCAGATACTGGTGCCGCCAAAACGGGTCAGGCCGCCGAAACGCCCTTTTACAAAGGCCAGCAAATCCAGAACGACCTGTTTGTAATCCTTGCAGGTCTCCGGGTTGTTGAGCAGGTACCTTGCGGTCTCCATGGGGGCGAACTGGTTCATATTTGACAGGCTTTCGCTGTCGATATCCTCGAAATAGCCCGACCAAAGACCGTTTTTTACCGGATAATCCATAACCCAGTTGAAGGCCAGATCCCGCTTTGCCTTAACCTCCGCCTTGTCCAGCGAGGTGTTTGAAGCGAGTATCTTGTCAAAAAATTCCACCACGAATATCATGTCGGAGGTGTATGCGTCTTCGCTCTCGCCAGTGCGCATGTTAACACGGAAGGGGAGCGGAGAGACTTTCTCTGAGCCCTCCTTGATGTTTTTCATCAGGAGGTCGGCAATATGGTCTGCCATTGCCTGATATTTCTCTTCTCCTGTAAATGTTGCATAATCCATATATGCAACGCCTACCATTGCGGCCTTGTCGGTCTCAATACGCTCGTCCAGATAGATGCCGTCCGGGTCGTCGTTGTCCTGAGTGCGTACCATTCCGGGCCATGCCCAGTCATCGGGAGTTATGAACATCAGCATCCTGTCCAGAAAGTCCTTTACAGGGACAAGCGCCCGGATGTCTCCGGTATATGGATAGTAATAACGGAACAACTTCATCGCAAAATAGGCGTTGCTGCCCTGGTTGTTGACAACCCTGCGGTCGTGGTAAAGGCCGTCTTCTGTCAATACGTCGGGATATGCGGCCCTGTATGTGCCGTAAGATGAGGTCACGATGTAGCCGGGGAGCCGCCCTTCCGGCATCTCGAACTGCGGACCGTCAATGATAAAATTCATTGACCACACCAGAAGGGAATCGTAGTCCATCCAGGGCTGCAACCATCCGTCCTTTACCATCACCTGGTGGTCAAGAATCTCCTGCTTGTGTTCTTTGTGTTCCACGCCCGGCAATCCTTGCGAATTGTAAACGGGAATCCTGGGGGTCATCACGGTTGAGGTTGAACTCTGTTTGCATCCTGCCAGAAGAAGGGCGCAGGCTATGACAATTATAAAATTGAGTGCTCTCATCTTGTTGTATTTGCTATTGATATGCAAAATTACAAATATTAGTCAAATACACCGTATTGTTTTAACTTTGTCTCTCTTGAGTAAAGCAGGCACGTCAGATATGGAAAACACGATAAATGAAGATCGCAAGTGGAAGGTGCTCGAGAGCGAGTATCTTATACGGAGGCCGTGGCTGACGGCCCGCAGGGACCGGGCAGAGTTACCGGACGGCCGTATCAACAATGAATACTACGTGCTGGAATATCCCGACTGGGTAAACATTATTGCCGTGACGGAAGATGGTGACATAGTGCTGGAGCGGCAATACCGCCACGGGTTGGGCAACACCTGCTACGAGCTGCCTTGCGGAGTGATAGAGAAGGGGGAGACACCGCTGGAGGCGGCAAAGCGCGAACTGCTGGAGGAGACCGGTTATGCCGGAGGCCAGTGGCAGGAGTGGATGATTCTCTCTCCCAATCCCGCCACAAGCAACAATCTGGCGCACAGTTTTCTGGCGTTAGGCGTAAAGAAGGTGGCGGGCCAAAGTCTGGATGCAACGGAGGATATAGAGGTGTATCTCAAAAGGCCGGAATATGTGCGCGAACTGCTGGTGAACAACCAGATCCTTCAGGCGCTTATGGCAGCTCCCCTGTGGAAATATTTCTTTGGTAAGGACAAATAAAAGTTATGTCGGCATTCACCAGGTTCCTGGCGCGGAGGCGCGTATTGGTTTTTTGCCTTGTGGCGGGCCTGGCGGTGGCTGCGGCTATGATGGTGCCGCACATCAATATAAACACCGACATGACCAAATACATGCCCGACGATTACCCGATGAAGGTCGGGCTGGATATAGTCCGGGAGCAGATTCCCGGGATGGAGGAACAGATCAGCAGCCTTGGGGCAACGTTTGGCGACGGAGCCGACCTGATGCCCACCGACCTGCCGCGAACCTTGGCGATAGGGGTATCGCTGCTTTTTGTGGTGCTGCTGGTGATGTGCTCATCGCTGATGGAGGTTGTGTTGTTCCTGATTACCGCCCTTTGCGCAGTTGTGCTCAATATGGGTACGAATGCCCTCCGGGAGAGCGTATCCATGGTAACCAACACCTTGGCACCGGTGCTGCAGATGGTGCTCTCTATGGACTACTGCATCATCCTTATGAACCGCTACCGGCAGGAGCGCATGCAGGGTCTTTTGCCTCCAGATGCCATCCATATAGCGCTTAAGGGTTCCGCCTCCGCAATATTCAGCAGCGCCTTTACCACCATAGTGAGCCTGCTGATGCTCACTTTCATTAAGCTCAAGATCGGAGCCGACCTTGGTTATGCGCTGGCAAAAGGAGTGGCATTCTCGCTGCTGTGCTGCTTCACTATCCTTCCGACCCTGATGGTCTGGGCCGATAAGCAGGTCATCTTTAAGGTGAAGAAGACCCCGAAATTCCCGGCTGCGGCAGTGTCGCGCTTCCAGACCCGTTTCAAAGTGCCGCTCGCAGTGATGTTTGTGGCGATTGTGGCGTTGGCATTCTGGTTGCAGGGGCGTACCCCAATCAACTTTGCCCCGACCTGGCAGAGCAAGGCCTCTGAGCACGTGCTGGAGAGCAATCCGATGTTGCTGTTATATGAAACGGAGAATGAGGATTTGGTGCCGAAACTGCTTGCGGCTCTGGAGAGTGACCCCAATGTGATACAGACCATAAGTTTCCCTACAACCCTCGGGCAGGAATGTACAGCCGTCCAGATGCGGGAGATGATGTCGGGTTTTGCTGCGGACTCCATCCCGGAGGATTTGCTGCAGATGGTTTATTATGCCCGTTCGCACCCCACTCTGGACGGTCGCCTCTCGTTTGCAGAAATACAGGATGCTGCGGAGAGCCTTGCCGCCTCCGGTCAGATGCCGGAAGGGGTAAACTTTGACGATATGGTGGCCGACCTGATGCGGCAGATGGAACCGGAGGAGCCGGCGGAGGAGGAAGTGCCGGTGCCTGTGCCGGACACCGTCCCGGCGGCTCCGCTGCCGGTAGCGCCTCTGTCGGAGGCCGAAACTGCACCCGCTACTGCAGACACGCTGTATATCGCTCAGAATCAAGAAATCCCCGAGACGGTTGAACCGATGGTGCAAGAGTCTGCCGGGATAACCTATGAGGATGTAACTATGCAACGTACCGCGGCCGAGATTGCGGAGCTGATGGGGGTGGATAAAAAGCAGGTCAACATGGCGTTCCGCCTCGCCGGGAAAGCGGGTGGCACCATGAGCATGGCAGAGCTTTATATCTTTGTCCGCGACAATATCCTCACCAACAAGCGCTACGCCGCAATGGTGCCCAAAGATATGAAGCAAAAGTTTGCAGAGGCCGGGGTGCTGGTTGAGGATATACTGGCTGCGGGCCCTGCGGTTCAGCCAGAAGAAAAAGCTGTGGCTGAGGTAATTGCCGCATCCGATACTCTTGCTTCGGAGTTGTCCGCGCCCGACACCATTCTGCTGTCAGAGGCTCCGGTTGTTGCAGAACCTGTTGTGGGAGTTACGCCTGAGACCTTGCCGGAACCGGTTGAGCCGTCGCCTCTGGACAAACTCATCGACATGATGGTATCGGGGTGGCGTTACTCCTCCACCAGGGTTCATTCCGCCCTGAGTGCCGCCGGAGTGCCGGTATCCCGCGATGATATCGATATGCTCTATCTGTATGCACTCAGCAGGCGGGATTTTGACCCGGAGCAGACCATGACTCCGCAGGAGCTGGTCTGCTATGTGGCAGATACTCTCATGAAGATGCCGGCATTGCAGCGTATAGTCCCGGAACAGACCCGCAGCGCAGTGGACAGTGCCCGTGTGGTGATTGCGGAGAATGCCGGGATGCTGAGGGGAGAAAGATACTCCTTTGCCCTTGTCGGCACCAGCTATCCGCAGGAATCAGATTCTACATTCGCTTTTGTGGCATATGCCAATGCGGCTGCGGACTCTCTGCTGGGCGGAACCCATTACTGGATAGGGGAGTCGGAGATGTACAAAGAGCTCAAGGATGCATTCCCCTCTGAGTTGTTACTGCTCACCATACTTACAGTGCTGGCTATCTACTTGATTGTGGCGGCCACATTCCGTTCTCTGCTGGTTCCTGTGCCGCTGGTGCTCTCTGTGCTCACCGGCGTATATGTAAACGTTATAGTGAGCGGCATCGGCGGCGGACAGATGTACTATCTGGCATACCTGATAATACAGGGAATCCTGATGGGAGCGGCGATAGACTATTCTATACTGTTTACATCGTATTTCCGTGCGGCCCGCAAAAGTGGCGATGTACCGCATTCCATCCAGACTGCCTTCGAGGGCTCTTCCCACTCTGTGCTTACATCCGGGCTTATCCTGATTCTGGTGCCGATGGTGATGTCGTTTGTGATGGCCGACCCTATGATTGCCAGCATACTGAAGAGTTTGAGCATAGGTGCGCTGGCGGCGGTAATCATAATCCTGTTCCTGTTGCCCGCGATGCTGGCGGTGATGGATCCGATTATATCGTCAGACAAACGAAACAAATAATACCATGAAAGCTAAAACATTGATACTGACCGCTATGGTCGCAGCCGCCCTCATTGCATGCGGATGCAGTGACAACACAGATAACAACCTGCCTCGCGGCAAGGCCACCGAGGCCCAGGCTGCCGCTTTTGACCGATGGTTTGAAGCTGAGGCTGCCGCAGGCCAGGAGATTCACAGTGCCATGCTGCTCCAGCACGGAAAGGTGATAGCGGAGTGCTGGATTGAACCCAACGCCCCCGACAGTGCTCATGTGATGCACTCTGTAAGCAAGACCTTCACCTCCATGGCGGTGGGACTTGCGATAGATGAAGGGTTGATAAAACTGGACGACCACCTTGTGGATTTCTTCCCGGACAAACTGCCTGGTGAGGTAAGCGATAACCTGCGGGCAATAACCGTGCGCGACCTTCTGACCATGAGCTGCGGCCATCAGATGGAGCATACAAATGAAATCCGCTATGGAGATGGAGAGGACTGGGTGGCGGAGTTTTTGAGTTTCCCCGTTGAACATGAGCCAGGAACTTATTTCTGCTATAATACAATTGGTACTTACATGCTCTCTGCAATCGTCTCCAAAGTAAGCGGAGAGAAGATGGTGGACTACCTGCAGCCCAGGCTATGGGAGCCTCTGGGCATTGAGAAGCCCTTCTGGAAAGAGTGTCCCAAGGGGAACAACTATGGCGGCTGGGGTCTCTATTTAAAGACAGAGGATATGGCAAAGCTGGGTCAGACGCTACTGGACGGAGGTAAATGGCACGGCAAGCAGGTTATTCCCGCCAACTGGGTTGCGGAGGCTGCCAGAGAGCAGATGGACAACCGTCCGGAACACTATGATCCCGAGAACGACCCCAACCCCGACTGGCACCAGGGGTACTGCTATCAGATGTGGCGCTGCCGCCACAACGCCTTCCGCGCAGACGGAGCATATGGCCAATATATCATCGTTATCCCCGATAAGGATGCGGTGATGGCGATTACCGCCGAAGTGTCTAACATGCAGACCGAGCTGGCTTGGGTTTGGGATATCATTCTGCCGGTTCTTTAAAGGATTTTACATCCCCATTCCGCCACCCCCGGGGATCATGCTTCCGTCAGAAGTGTTCTGGTCCACGTCGTCGTTGTTGATGCCGCGACGTACTTTCTTGCTGCCACCGCGCATCTCGCCAAAGGTGTAGCTGATGTGAATGCCGACACTCTGGACAGGAACCTTGATGGTGTTCTTTACCTCAAAGTCCTTGCCCCAGGAGTATTCCTCTATGGTCAGGTAGCGGGAGAACAGGGGGGTCATACCCTCCAGGCTTACGCTGAGTTTCTCGTTGAAGAAGGTTTTTGTGAGGCCCATCATGCCAAACTGGAAGGGTGCGCTGCGACCCTGCAGGGAGATGTCCCCTCCGCGGATAAAGGTGTTGAGGCTGAGGCGTATATCCCAGAAGATGGAGGTTTGGAAGCCGGCGAACGCCCCGTAGTCCAATCCTGAATTTCTGAGGCCCAGCTCTTCGCTGTTGTAGATGTTGTAGTCGAGGTCTCCGTTCACATACAGGCGTGTCTTGCCGCTGATGTTCCAGTTTGCATACAGGTCCAGTCCGGTGCTGCTGTGGTTGACAATGTTGCCGTAGGTGGTGTTGAGCACGTTGCCGTCGTAGAAAGAATATTCGCTGATACCGCCCTTGCCCAGGCGTTCGCGCATTTTGAGGCTGATTACCCACTTGGGGCTTGCATAGTTGTATGCCAGCGAGATGCGGTGGTTCTGCTCTGCCCGGACGTCGGGGTTGCCGTAGTAGCGGCTGTTGGGGTCGGACTGATCCACGTACGGGTTCAGCGAGTTGATGCCGGGCCGGCGGATGCGCATATTGTAGGCCAGGCTCAGGTTGCTCGCCTGGGAGAGGTTCCACTGCAGGCTGGCATTGGGTACCAGGTTGGGATAGTTTATGTTGAAGTTCTTGTCCGCCTTGTCATAATCTACCTTCTGGAAGGTATGCTCATAGCGCAGTCCTGCTGTGAGTACCACCTTGTTGATGGTGGCGGTGTATTCGGCGTATGCGGCACCGATGTGGTTGTAATAGTCGTAGATGCTGGGTACGTCGTTATAGGCGTCATTCGCACAGTTGTGGCGGAAGATGTACTTAAGGCCGCTCGAGAGGGTCTGGTTTTTCCCTACGGGGGTGGTGAAGTCGGCCTGGAAGGTGTGTTCGGAACTGATGTCGTCCATTACCGACCTGCGGTTTTCTTCGTGGCCGTCGTCGTATGTAAGAGTATAGTCACTGTTGTTCTTCTGGGGATGGCCGGAATACTGATAGGAGAGGGTCAGTGTCTTGTCCCGGTTACCGGCAAACGAGTGCTGGTAGTCGAAGCTGGTGTTGATGAAACTCATTGCCATCTGGTTGTCCATATCCTGGGTGTACCCCATCGTCTGTACTCCCGCCACTGTGTATGTAGTGCGTCCGCCAATGCCGATGTTCTGGTGTCCGAAGTGGTTGAAGCCGACGCTGAGGTTGAAAAGGTTCAGGGAGTCGGGCTCAAAACCTACGGTGAGATTGCTGAACATTCCGCCGCCTTTATTTCCGACGTTGTTGGTCAGGCTTTCTATAGTGGTGGCGGTGGATTCGTATGTGGATATGTTGTGAGATTCGATGCCGCTGAAATTCTCCCTCATACCGTGGATGTTAGCCCCGAAACTCCATTTGCCTTTCTGCGCGTTGAGGCTCAGGCCGCCGTCTAACCGGCCACGGCTGTCAATCCCGCTCATCACCGTGCCGTAGATACCATCCTGCACCACGCTGCCGGGAGTGCCGCCCATCGTCTTGATATCCAGGATGCCGCCGGTCCCTTCTGCGTCATACTTGGCGCCGGGGTTGGTGACAACCTCGATGCTCTTGATGCTGCTGGCCGGCATAACCTTGAACATTTGGGACGGGCTGGCGCTGAGCATCTGGTTGGGACGGCCGTCTACATATACCTTAAAGGAAGAGCTGCCGTTCACGGTGATGTTGTCCTGTGCGTCCACGGTCACCATAGGGACTTTGCGCAGCAGGTCGAGGGCAGTCATGCTTTTGGCGTCAATATCGTGCTCCACGTCGTAGCTCAGCCGGTCGGCGCCTATCTTTACCAGAGTCCGCAGTGCCGATACAGAGGATTCCTGCAGGGTTTCGGCATCGTTCTCCATGAGGATATCACCCAGATCCACGGTGTTGCCGTCAACGTTGATTTCGCGCTCGATGGTCTTGCGGCCGAGGTTCTCTATCCTGAGGGTTAGCGTACCGTTTGCTTTGGTCTTGAGAAAGAACACTCCTGTAGAATCTGTAACCGTATATGTAATATTATCGCCAGAACGGAGTAATTGTACTATGGCGGCAATCTCCCCTTCTCTGGTTTCGCTGTCCAGTACGCGGCCCTTGACATTTGTCTGGGCGTATGCAGAGGTGGTTAAAAAGGTCAGGGCTAATATGGATAGAAAGATGTTTTTCATGGGTTGTGAATTTGTTTGTAGCGGGCGCAAAAATACGATAACTTTGTTAACTCCAAATAATAAGTGATGGATAGTATTATTTCGTTTGACCGGCAGCTCTTCCTGGCCCTGAACGGTGCCTGGACCCCGTTTCTGGACCCGATAATGAAGTTCCTCTCTGCGATTGCGGTGTGGGTCCCTCTCTACCTGGCACTGGCGGTCGCGGCATTTTTTCGCAAATGCTATGCCACACAGTGTGGTGGATATGCACTTCTGAGGCCGATTTTGCCAAAGAAATTCTGGTTGGCCGGTATTGCGGCGCTGGGGCTATGCATGCTGGGCTATCTGGCCTGCGACTGGGGCTCGAATCTGGTGAAATATCTGGTGGCACGGCCTCGTCCTGGGTATGACCCGGTTACGTCCTTGGGGCGTTTTCCAACCGGCACCGGCACCCCGTATGGCTTCTTTTCCGCTCACGCGGCAAACACAATCTGTTATTCTTTGCTGATTACAATGGTACTTGGCCGCCGATGGCTTAGGATCTTGCTGGTTATCTGGGCATTGCTGGTGTCATATAGCAGGATATATCTTGGATATCATTTCCCGCTGGATGTGGCGGTGGGTTTGATTTATGGTTCGTGTGTAGCAATTCTGCTCACATGCCTGTATAAATTTGTCATTGATAAAATCGCTGACAAATATCCTCAAGTTGCATGAAAAACAGCTTCTTATATCAGATTGCAAAGGTCTATTCGGCTCAGGATGAGGTTGAACTCAGGCGGTGCCTGTTTGTGTTTCCTTCACGCCGCTCATCGCTATTCTTCCAGAAGTACATGGGCCAGTGCAGCAGCAAGCCGCTGTTCTCTCCCGATATAATTACCATAGGTGACATGTTTGCCCGCTTGAGCGACCTCAGGCGTGGCGACAAGATAGAGTTGCTGTACATATTGTGGACGCAGTACTCTGCAATCTGTCGTGACAGGGGTCGGGAAAGTGAAGGGTTTGATGAGTTCGTGTCGCTTGGAGAGACCGTTCTTGCCGATTTCAACGATGTTGACAAGTATCTGGCGGATCATGCCAAGCTGTTTACGCTCATAGGCGACCTGCGCGAGCTGGACAGCGGCTATGATTTCCTTTCAGAGGAGCAGAAAGATGCTTTGAGGCGTTTCTGGGGCGTGATTGTTTCTGGGAAAGAGTCTGAGCAGAAAGCAAAGTTCCTGGGGATGTGGTCCATTCTGGATGAGCTGTATACTGCCTTTCGCAGTGCGCTCTTAAGGCGCGGGATTGCATACGAAGGGATGCTGCAGCGCCAGGTGGCAGAAAGGCTGATGTCGGATGATGCTTCGCTGGCCCCGTCTTTTCTTGCCGGTTACGAGCGCGTCGTCGTCGTGGGCCAGAATGCCTTGTGCAAGTGCGAGATGGTTTTGTTAGATTATCTCCGCAGGGAGGCGGACGGCGACTTTTACTGGGATTATTTTGGCGAATGCCTGCGCGACCCTGCCAACAAGGCCTCCCACTTTATTAAAGGTTATCTGGAGAAATACCCGTCAAAATACAAGATAGAGGCAGAGGCGGCCGGCCGGCCACAGATAAAGGTCATAGCTGCCTCGAGTGCCGTTGCCCAGGCCAAGGTGGCAGCCGCAGAGCTGGCTATGGCGGGAGAAGATTCCACTGCGGTGGTGCTCCCGGACGAGAATCTGCTGATGCCCCTTCTCAACTCAATACCGGAGGCCATCCGGCACATAAATGTCACCATGGGCTATGGACTGCACAACAGCGCGACGGCTTCTTTGATGGATATGCTGGCTTCGCTGCAGATAAACCGTCGCGAAGGTCGCGGCTTCTATCACAAGGATGTCCTGGCAATCCTGAACCATCCGTTTGTGCGCAACCTCAGCCCGGAAAATGTGCTGCAACTCAAGACGGATATCGTGAAGTCGAATATGATTTACGTGAGAGAGGAGATGTTTGCCGGTGACGAGATTTTAGGGCTGTTGTTTACGCCCCGGGCAGATGCGGCAGGGGTGGCTTCATGGCAGTTGGAGTGCCTGAATTCGATTGCCCCGTCGCTGTCGGGCATCGAGTGTGAGTTTGCGCACGGCTATTTTACCTCTGTCAGCCATCTGCGCGATCTGAACATCCCGATGTCGATGAAGACCTACTTCCGCTTTTTGCGCGAGGTGACCTCCCGCCTGACGGTGGATTTCCGGGGCGAACCGCTCAGCGGCCTGCAGGTAATGGGGCCGCTTGAGGTCCGCGCAATCGACTTCGAGACCATTGTCATCCTCTCTGTAAACGAGGGCGTATTCCCGGCCAAGAGCGTGAGCGACAGTCTGATACCATATAATGTCCGTCGTGGATTCGGCCTGCCGACGGTAGAACTGTTCGACTCGATCTCTGCATATCATTTTTATCGCAGCATATATCGCGCAAAGAAGGTCGTCCTTATTTACGACTCCCGCACCAAAGGTCTGCTCAGCGGCGAGGAGAGCCGTTTTGTAAAGCAGTTGCGTTACCATTACCATTTCCCGATGGAGCCAGGAAGTGTCGATTTGGAGATCAAGCCGGTAGAGGGAGCTGTCCGTACTGTGGCCAAGACAGATGAGATCCTGGCCAGGATGCGCAGCTTATTCCTGGAGGGCGGTGAGGGAAACCAATATCTCTCTGCAAGTTCTCTCAACGACTATCTGGACTGCCGTCTCAAGTTTTATTACAAGCACGTCGCCGGCCTTAAAGAGGAGGATGAGGTGACGGAAGATGTGGATGCCGGTCAGTTTGGCAACACTTTCCACCACACCATGGAGGCTGTGTATGAACGCCTTGGCCGGGGGGCCATTGTGACGAAAGATGTGCTGAATGGCCTGATAAAAGAGAAAGGATTTGTGGAGGGTCTGGTCGCCAGGTTCCTGAACAGGGAACTCAAGCAGGCAGATGACGCCCCGCTGGGCCGTCGCAACCAGATCACGGCCAATCTTGTGGCGGAGATGGTGCGCACCACGCTGCGCCGGGACTGCGATTATGCACCGTTTATCTATGTGGCTTCAGAGAAGCAGATGCTCAACTCAATTGGTATAAACGTATCCGGCGTCAATTCTAAAGTTCGCCTCAAAGGGTTTATTGACAGGCTCGATTGCAAGGAGGGCGGGCACTTACGCATCTGCGACTATAAAACGGGTTCAGTAAAAGAAGTGAGCAGCTATCTGGACGAGTCTTGTCTTGAAAAAGTATTCGAGGGTGAAAAGAAGACCTCTTTCCAGATGCTGGTTTATGCCTTGCTTCTCTCTATGGAGAAGGACTCGGGCAAGGATTTCAACCTCGCGGTCTATCAGGTCAGGAATCTCTATTCCCAGGGGGTGGAGAGCAAGTACTGCCCCAAAGAGACGATAGAGGCTTTCGGTGGCAGACTCAAGGGTTTGATAGAGGAGATATTCGATAAGTCGGTGGCGTTCGACTCTGTGGAGACGGGCAGCAAAACGTGCGAATATTGTCCTGCCAAGGCAATTTGCGGGAGATAGGAGGGTGACATTATGAAGGGAATACTTGAAATATACAAGGCCTCTGCAGGTAGCGGCAAGACACATACGCTGGCGCATAAATATATCGACATACTGCTGGGGGCAAATGCCGATACCGAGAGCTATAAGCATATCCTGGCGGTGACATTCACCAACAAGGCTACCGACGAGATGAAGAGCCGTATCGTCTCGATCCTGTACAATCTTTCCCAGGGGAAGGGTGAAGAGCTCAAGGCGCTCTCCGCCGCAGATGCGGCAAAGGTCAGTGTGCGCGCAAAGGCCATCCTGACGGCCATCCTCCACGATTATTCTAACTTTCAGGTTACAACAATTGACAAGTTCTTCCAGCAGATATTCCGGTCGTTTGCCCGGGAACTGGGGCGTTTTTCCAACTACAGGGTGGAACTCAGCGACGAGGATGTCCTATCGCATGCCATAGATGACATGCTCTCCAGTCTCGATGACTCTCAGACGCCGGAAGCTGACAAGATATACAGGGTGATTAACGGTTTTGCCCTTGACCAGTGGCGCTACAACAGCGAATCCAAATATACAAAGCAGCTGCTCGACTTTGCCAAGTTGTTCATAAAGGAGGATTTCAAGAAAAAGGCTGGCGATTATGACTCCGATGCCGACAAAATCGATGTCGTCGGCAAGGCTGCTGCCGATTATGCAGAGTGGTTCGAAAAGGAACTGAGCGGTACTGCCAAAGAGGCGATTGCGGCTATCGAAGAGCAGGGTCTTTTACTGGAGGACTTCAAAGGCGGAAATAAGGGCGCCATGCAGAAAATGCCGGTTTATGCAAAAAGCGGGATGCCGCTGCTGACCGATGGCCAGAAGGCAATGTTAAAGGCCGGGCCGGACGGCTGGTTCGCAGCCAAGAACGGGAAAGCGATGCTGCCGCGGGCAATTGCAGCCTGCAATCGGGAACCTGCGCCGGGATTGGATGTACTTGTGAGTAAGATAGTAGACCTGTTTGGCGAACCCTATGCAAAATATCGGACTGCGCTGATTATCCGCAACAATCTGGGCGTAATGAAGATATTCGGCGGGATATATGACGCCCTGGGCAGGTATCTCAAAGAGAATAACCTGATGCTGCTGGGAGAGACCACCGATGCATTGCACACAATGATTGGCGCAAGCGACACCCCGTTCATATACGAAAGGATAGGAAGTTGGATAGACCACTACCTGCTGGACGAATTCCAGGATTTCTCTTTGATGCAGTGGGACAACTTCAAGCCGCTGCTGGAGCAGAGCCTGGATGCGGGTGGCGACAACCTGATTGTGGGAGACGTTAAGCAGAGCATCTATCGCTGGCGGGGGAGCGACTGGAACACTCTGGAAAGCGGTATAGATTCTGCTTTGGACGGTAAAAACCTCCGTCACGAGACGCTGCTGCGCAACTATCGCAGCGACAAAGCCATAGTTGACTTCAATAACGGGTTCTTTGAGACAATTACCAGACAGGATGGCGGCAGTTTTGATGGAGATGAGACCGTTGCAAAGGTATATTCCGATTGTCGCCAGGAGCCTGTCTCAAAGGGCGGCGGCTATGTGAAAGTGACCTTTTATGAAGGAAAGGATGAGGAGAATGGAGAAGTCCCTTCGCTGGCTTTGCTCAAGGGTGAGATATCACGGCTCGACTCCCAGGGGTATCCCCGGAGCGATATTTACGTGCTGGTACGCACCAACAAAGAGGCTGCCACCGCCGCAGCGCGCCTGATTGCCGACGGGATAGATGTGATTACCGATGAGTCACTTGTGGTCGGTTCTTCTGGATATGTCCAGCGGATTGTCGCGGTATTGAAGTATATGGTCAACCCGGATGATGCGGTCAATGCTCAGATTATCAAAGAAATCGGTATTGATGTTGAGCTTGTTGACCTAACCGGGAACTCGCTGTACGACATTTGCGAGAATATAGTCCGCTCACTTGGCGAGGAGCCTCTTGACGGGCAGATGCCGTATCTGATGGCATTCATGGATGTTGTGCTGGATTATATGCGCGACCATGGTTCCGATATTGCCGGTTTTGTGCGCTGGTGGGAGGATACTGGATGCAAACAGGCTATTTCCGCCCCAAAGGGAGCCAACGCTGTGCGCATCATGACTATCCACAAAGCCAAAGGGTTGGGTTGCCCGGTGGTAATCATGCCGTTTTTCCACGAACCGCTCACCCCTTACATGACCAATTATATGTGGTGTGCGGACAAGGATGATTTCGAGACTGGCATAATGCCGGTGGAGTTCAAGAAAGAGGTGGAGGAGACGACCTTCAGGGATTTTTATGCACAAGAGGCGCTATTCTATAAGATGGATGCCCTTAATACCGCATATGTAGCTTTTACCCGCGCAGAACATGAACTGGTGGTATTTGCCAATGTCGGAGGGAAAAAGAAGGGTCTCTCATATATGCTGCGGGATTATCTTGCAGGCAAGATGGAGGGAAACGTTTTTGAGGCAGGGGAACCGGAGCAGTACAAGGTAGATGCCGGTGACAGTATAGGCAGAATAAAACTGGATGGCTATAACTCCATTCCGATGGAGGGGACCGGCTCCCGCAAGCGGCTCGAACTGGTGTACAGGGGCTCCGATTTCTTCAATCCCGAGGGGCGCGATGCCGCCAGGGCAAGGGGTATCGTGCTGCACGACATTCTCTCGCGTATCAATGCCGCCCAAGATGTCCAAGAGGCTGTTGCCCAAGCTGTATCATCGGGAGAATTGCCAGCAGCCGAGGCTGCCGGGACCGAGGCCATGGTGGAGAGGATGGTCGCCACGGCGGAGCCGTACGGCTGGTTCGCGGCAGGTGTGGAGACCTTCAACGAACTCTCCATAATTGACACCGACGGCAAGGTGCATCGCCCCGACAGGGTGGTTATTGACGGCCAAAAAGTGTCGGTCATCGACTATAAGTTTGGCGCTCATCACTCAGGCTACCGCCGCCAGGTGCTGCAATATATGGAGATGCTCCGCCGGATGGGATACATCGATGTGGAGGGATATCTTTGGTACGCCGCCGAGAATAATATCGAAAAAGTTGCGTAACTTCGCCTTCCGATGAAAGGACGGTTGTTTTTGATTCCATCGCCGCTGGGCGAAGGCGACCCGCATGAGGTTCTTCCCGGTGCGGTCTTCGCTTGCATCCGCGATATCCGCACCTATGTTGTGGAGGAGATCCGCACTGCCCGCCGTTTCCTTTCTGCTGCCGGGCTCAAGGGTAATATCGACAGCCTGACTTTTTACGAACTCAACGAGCATACATCTGCAGAAGATGCCGCCGGTTATGTCCGGTTGCTTGAAGAGGGGCTGGATGTCGGCCTGATAAGCGAAGCCGGCCTCCCGGCAGTTGCCGATCCGGGCAGCATCCTGGTCGCTGAAGCGCATCGTCATGATGTAGAGGTAATACCGCTGGTAGGGCCGTCATCACTTATGATGGCGCTTATGTCGTCGGGCCTTAACGGGCAGTCGTTTGCTTTTACGGGTTATCTCCCGGTGAAGGCGGCGGAGCGTCGTGCCCGCCTGCAGGAGCTGGAACGCATATCACGCCGTCTGAACCAGACCCAGATTATCATCGAGACGCCATATCGGAACGATTCGCTTATGTCCGATATGACGGAGACGCTGGATGGCGGCACGCGGCTTTGCGTTGCAGCCGACATTACCCAGCCCGATGCTTATATCCGCGCCAAAACCGTAGGGGAGTGGCGCCGCAATCCGGTTACAATCGGCAAACGTCCGTGCGTTTTTGTAATGCTTGCAAGATGATGAAAAAGACTGGAATCATAGAACTTAAGGATCTGCGCTTCCGCGCATACCACGGATGTCTGCCGCAGGAGCGCATCGTAGGGACGGATTATAACGTCTCTCTGCGCTGTACTGTGGATTTGCGCAAGGCGGCAGAGACCGATGACCTCAAGTATACAGTAGATTATTCTCTGCTCTACAATATCATCAAGAGCGAGATGGGCACCCCGGTGAATCTGCTGGAGCATGTGGCGGGCAAAATTCTGAAAAACGTCCGGTACTACGCCCCGGCAGTAAAGCACGCCACCGTCACCATCTGCAAGATGAATCCCCCGTTCGAATATGGCCATAACGCGCTTGATGCAGAACATACCGCAGCCTGCGTAACACTCAGTTTTTAGGCTATGAGGCGGGCGGCGTTCGAAACACTTGGCTGCAAGCTGTCATTTGCAGAATCGTCCTCCTGGGCGCGGGCCTTTGAGGCTGCCGGATTTGAGATAGTGGATGCCGGCCAGGCAGCAGATATCTACGTCGTCAATACTTGTTCCGTTACGGAACACGCCGACAAGAAGGGGCGCAATCTGATCCGCCGCCTGCATCGCAGGGCTCCTCAGGCACGCATAGTGGTTGCCGGATGCCAGGCGCAGCTGAAGGCGGAGCAGCTCGCCGCGCTGGATGGCGTCTGGGCTGTGGTGGGTTCAGACTATAAAGGTGAATTGCTCTCTATCGCCACTGCTGAAAGCATCCCGCAAAAGGTTTATGTTAGGCCGGTGGAGCAGAGCCGCAAGTATTTCGCCGCGCATTCATCCAGCGGGCGCACCCGGGCCTTTTTAAAGGTGCAGGACGGCTGCGACTACCATTGCACCTATTGCACGGTTCCGCTGGCCCGTGGCGACAGCCGCAACGCCCCCATAGCAGACATTGTGGCCCAGGCAAAGGCTATCGCCGCCTCCGGTTTCAAGGAGGTGGTCCTCACCGGGGTAAATACAGGGGACTTTGGGAAGAGCACCGGAGAATCTTTCTTTGAACTGATCAATGCGCTGGATGCCGTGGACGGAATAGAGCGGTACCGTATCTCTTCTATAGAACCTAATCTGCTCACGGAGGAGATTGTCGACTGGATAGCCTCCGGTACCAAATTCTTGCCGCATTTCCACATCCCGCTGCAGTCTGGATGTGACCGCGTGCTTGCGGCTATGCACCGCCGTTACAACACAGATTTCTTCCGCCGCAGGATTGAATATATCCGCAGCCGGATGGAGTATGTGTTCTTTGGTATCGATGTGATTGTGGGTTTTCCGGGTGAGACAGACGCCGATTTTGAACAGACCTGCCGTTTTCTGGAGGAGATCCGCCCGGCATTTATCCATATCTTCCCTTATTCGAGAAGGGCAGGAACTCCGGCTGCAGAGATGCCGGGCCAGGTTCAGGAGAGTGTAAAGACAGAGCGTGTGGCGCGGCTTGAGAAGTTGTGCGGCAGGCTTCACGATGAGTTTTGCAGGGCCAACCGAGGCCGCCGGGAGCAGGTGCTCTTTGAGAGTACGGTGCGTGATGGCAAGATGTTCGGCTACAGCCGGAACTATATCAAGGTAGAACGCGACTACGACCCCGCGCTGGTTGGTCAGATAGTCGATGTTATATTGTAACTTATGGCTAATTCGGTCACATTCCTGGGTACCGGCACCTCTTCCGGGATCCCGATGCTGGGCTGCGACTGCCCGGTATGCACCTCTGCTGATCCGCGCGACAAGCGTCTCCGCTGCTCTGTTTATGTGGAGTATGAAGGGTTGAAACTTCTGGTGGACGCCGGGCCGGATTTCCGCACGCAGTTGTTGCGAGCAAACATCCGGCACATAGATGCAGTGCTGCTTACTCACCATCATAAAGATCACACCGGCGGTCTGGACGATGTCCGCAGTTTTAACTATTTTGAGCGGCGCGCTTTCCCTGTTTATTGCGAGGAGTATGTCCAGGAGTCGCTCAAGAGGGAGTACAGCTACGCTTTTGACGAGCATCCATATCCCGGTGCGCCGCAGTTCGAACTTCATACCATCACTGAGGCTCCGTTCACTATAGGCGGGGTGGAGATAATCCCTGTGCGGGCCCTGCATTACAAGTTGCCGGTGCTGGGGTTCCGGTTTGGCAAGTTCGGTTATCTGACCGACGCCAGCAGCATCACCGAAGCGGCGATTGAAATATTCAGGGGAGTGGATATTTTCGTTATAAACGCCATCCGCTATACCAGTCATATCTCACATTTCAGCGTGCCGGAAGCGTTGCAAGTGATTGAAAAAGTAGGGGCAAAGCAATCTTTCTTTACCCATCTTTCGCATCAACTTCCACCGCACGAGGCATTTGCGGCCGCTCTTCCGGAAAATATTGCCCCGGCTTTCGACGGGTTGCGTATTGACTTTTAGATAAAGATTGCATAATTTTGGAGAATCGAATTATAATTCACCAAAATATGTCATTTACATCTATCAGCATTGATTTGGGGGCAACCAGCGGCAGGGTGGTGCTCGCCCGTCTTGACAACGGCCGCCTGGAACTTGAGGAGGTGCACCGTTTTGCAAATGGTTTCTCTACCATTGCAGGCCGCACATATTGCAACTTGTATTATCTTTTCGACGAGATACGCAAGGGGCTCAAGAAAGTGGGTTCCCGAGACATAGAGGTTTCATCCATCGGAATCGACACCTGGGGTGTGGACATAGTATGCATCGGCAAGGACGGGCACATCCTCTCTCAGCCGCGCGCATACCGTGACCATTATACCGACGGCATGATGGAGGAGTACTTCAAGATTGTCCCCAAGGACGAGGTTTACCGCCGCACCGGTATCCAGTTCATGAACTTCAACACCCTGTTCCAGTTGTTTACCCTCCGCCGGGAAGGCAACTCTTCTCTGGAGGCTGCGGACAAGGTGCTGTTCCTGCCCGATGCGCTCTCTTACCTTCTCACCGGTAAGATGGTGTGCGAATACACCATCCTCTCCACCTCCCAGTTCCTGAATCCCTACGACAAGAAGATAGATGAAGGATTGCTCAAGGCAGCCGGCATCAGCTGCGACCTCTTCCCGGAGATTGTGATGCCCGGCCACATCGTGGGCACCCTCACGGATGAACTTGCCAAAGAGACCGGACTTGGAAAGGTCAAGGTAGTTGCGGTCGCCGGTCACGATACCGGCAGTGCCGTTGCAGCCGTTCCCGCCACCACCAAGAACTTCGCATACCTCTCTTCCGGTACCTGGTCGCTCATCGGTATCGAAGCTTATGAGCCCATTATAGGCGAGGAATCGTTCAAGGAAAATTACACCAACGAAGGCGGGATAGACGGTACCATCCGTTTCCTCAAGAACGTTACCGGAATGTGGCTGCTGGAGCAGTGCCGCGTGAAATGGAAAGAGCAGGGTAAAGACTACAGCTACCCCCAGATCGTGGAGATGATGGGGCAGGCAAAGCCCTTTGTCTCTTTTGTGGATCCAGATGACCCCTCTTTCGCCGCACCAGAAGATATGGAACAGGCCATCAAGGAGTATTGCCGCTCGCACGGCGAACCTGTTCCGGAAAACGATGCCGCCATGGTGCGCTGCATCTTTGAGTCGCTGGCTCTCAAATACCGCAACGTGATAGACGTGCTCAATTCCAAGTTCGTCAAAGAGCCTATCGAGGTGTTGCATATAATCGGTGGCGGCAGCAAGAATGCCCTGCTCAACCAGATTACTGCCAATGCCACCCGTCTGAAGGTGCTCGCCGGTCCGTCTGAGGCCACCACCATAGGCAACGTGATGATCCAGGCACGCGCCGCCGGTATCGTAAATACAAAAGAGGATATGCGCCGTCTTATCGGCGACAGCATCTCTACCGAGGAGTATCTACCGGAAGATGCCGCCCTCTGGAATGAAGCATACACCAGATTCAAGGAAATAATTTCAAAATAATTTAAACCAAGATGAAAGAACAACAGGTAATAAAGGCCTACGAACAGGCCAAAGAACGTTATGCTGCCATCGGTATCGACACCGACAAGGTTATGGAGCAGCTCCAGAATTTCCACCTCTCAATGCACTGCTGGCAGGCAGATGATGTCAAGGGTTTCGAAGTGCAGGCAGGCGCCCTTTCCGGAGGTATCCAGTCCACCGGCAACTATCCCGGTGCGGCCCGCAACATAGATGAGCTCCGCGCAGACGTGCTCAAGGCAAAGAGTCTGATTCCCGGTACCCACCGCCTGAATCTTCACGAGATTTATGGCGATTTCCAGGGGAAGGTGGTTGACCGCGACGAGGTGACTGTAGATTATTTCAAGAGCTGGATTGACTGGGGCAAGGCAAACGACACCAAGCTTGACTTCAACTCCACTTCAGTCTCACATCCGAAGAGCGGAAACCTTTCTCTCTCAAACCCAGACGAGAGCATCCGCCGGTTCTGGGTAGAGCACACAAAGCGCTGCCGTGACATCGCCGATGCAATGGGTAAGGCACAGAACGACCCATGTATAA